>NZ_BAAHWX010000003.1:0-283939 GCF_054784995.1 Paucilactobacillus salsurae
CCTGATTTAATGCTTTCCATGGTTCAAATAAGTTATTAATCACGATTAATGATTTATTTGAGCTGTGGAAGGTAAACGCGGTTCTGAATGTCTCTTAAAACCTGTCTCAAATATTGACTTCAATCCATAATTTAGTCGTAACTTTACTTACTCATCGCTATTCATTTTTTTGTCATATATTTTTTGTAAATTAACAGCTGGTTTTTTTGACGATTTTTTTAACAACCTAGTTAATCTGTTTAATACTTTGATGGCATTTTTCGAATTGGCTTCGCTCTTATTTGTATGGTGATATTCAATTTTTTGAACCTCATAGTCATTATTAAAACTGATCATGACATATTTTGAATATCCCTGTTTAGTTGTGGGGTAATAAACAATTGTCTGCTGTGTCAAATTCCAATGATCACCCGATTTCAATACATTTTCTGAATCAATGTTGCCAACATTCATATTTGCATACATGCCATCGCTGTTTTGAGACGAGTTGATACTGCTTTTAAACTTCTTATTAACCGATTTTGGTAGTGCATAATTATTTAGAGCATAGATTATTGGATAACTTTTGTTATCATGTTTCGTATGTGTAGCATAATAAAATGCATTTTCTGAAATATTTATACCTACATAGATACGGCATCCCACAAACACTAATAAGATAGCAACCACCATCCCAACAGATAATAATAATTTCTTTTTCATTAATGTTTCCTCCGACAAGAATGCTCATCCGGTCTCTTCTATCTTTTACATAGTTTCGTCAATTATTTATCTTCGTATTTTTTATCATATATTCTCTGTAAATTAATGACTGGTTTTTGGGCTGTATCTTTAATCTTTTTCGTAAACTTATCTAAGACATCCAACCCCATTTTTTTATTTTTTCGTTTATTCATTCCGTCACTATAATAAATCTTTGATTGCTTATAATTTTTGTCCATCCAGATTTCAACACCATCAGTATTTTTTTGTAAGTTGGAAAATAAACTGCAACATTATCTGTTAATAGCCATTTGTCGCCATCTTGTAAAACATTACGCGCAGACACATTACCGTCAGACCTCATAAAACCATTTCTTCCTGCTTTTTCGTCACTGTTAATATAACTTGGAAATTCTTGGTCGACTTTATTTGGAAGTCTTTTACGATTTACTTCTCGTAAAACCGGATACTGATTTTTTGAAGTAAGCATATGTGTCGCATAATAAAATGAATTTTTCCCTAAATTATAATTTATATATATTAGTAAACATGCAATAGCCACTATGATTCCTAAGGTGGAAAGCATTATATATTTTAACTTTTTCACAAATGGACTTTTCATTTATGTTTACTCCCAAAAAACTTCTTAATCTTACTGGCAACTTTTTTAACTGATCTCTTTACTTTTTTGGCTACTTTATGTGTATTCCCCAATTATATTTCCCCGTTTTTAGCTGTAATTATGGTTATCGCTCGATAACAACAGATATAATTGTTGCATATTATATATACATTATCAATAGTTAGCACATATAAATAATTGCTTAGGTTAATTACTCTTGTTTTGACAAATCTATATATTTAATTATGCTTAGGGAGACGTTCTTTTGTCATGCACTCTATCATTACAATTAAAGTGCAATTATTTATAATCAAAATATAAAAATACACGTCCAAATAGATTCTATTGTAATCTTTAAAAACGAGAGTCTATCCACTAGTCTGTGGTCTTTCAAAACCATAATAAATACCCCTAAAGTTAAAATGATTTTCATTTTAACTTTAGGGGTATCCCTCATACTAGAAACAACGCTATTTAAATCTAACTTTGTTTAGCATTCATTTTAATTTCATAATGACGCAAGATTCTTGAAATCACAAACGTCAAAATAAAGTACAGGATCATCGTAATCACAATTGGAATAACCCCGCGATACGTATCGGCTTGGACAATTTTTAATTGGTAGATCATGTCAGAAACACCGATAATTGAGACAATTGACGTTTCCTTAATCAGCGAAACAAATTCGTTCCCTAACGCTGGCCAAATATTCTTGATTGCTTGTGGTAACACAACGCTATACATCGTGTCATGGGCTGTTAAGCCTAAACTTCGCGCAGCTTCATGTTGCCCTTTATCAACGGACAAAATCCCCCCACGAATTACTTCACAGACATAGGCGCCACTGTTTAAAGAAACCGCAATAATTCCAGATACAACCGCTGGAATATTGACAATTGCGCCTAATCCAAAGTAGACGAACAAGATTTGGACCATTAGTGGCGTTCCTCGAACAAATTCAACGTAGGCGGTTGCTAACCACTTAAAAGGTTTGAATTTTGCTAAGCGCATAAAGGCTAGTAAAATACCAATCAAGAAACCAGCAACGACAGAAATGGCACTAATACCGATCGTGTATTCAACACCTAAGGCAAAGTACTTCCAGTAATGCCACATTGAAGTGTTGGCAGTGTTAACTTTCATATATGAACCGGCTGTTTTTAAATATCCCGGAATGAGGTTTTGCGATTTAATTTCGCTAATTGACTTGTTCACTTGTGTTCGTAAACTAGTTGATCCCTTGGCTAGGGCAACGACATCATTAGTTTGCGATGACCCTAAATTAAATTTACCGTCAATAGCGACAATATCAGAATCGTTTTCAGCGTAGGCTTTAGCAGTTGGTTCGTCTACCACAACCCCATCTACTTTGTGCGTCTTCAAGGCAATAATCAGGTCAGATACCTGATCCATTCCTTTAACTGTCGCATTTTTAACTTGCTTTTGCGCTAAATTATATGGTAACGAACCAGTTTGGGCACCCATTTTTTTGTCTGTAAAGGATTTACGGTCCTGATAAACCTTCTTATCAGTTTTGTTAATCAAAATATATTGGCCGGCCTTGTAGTATGAATTTGAAAAATCAACACTCTTAGCTCGTTTAGCTGTTGGGTTCACACCAGAAATCACCATATCCACCTTGCCAGTTTCCAGCGCCACTAGTAGTGAATCAAATGTCATTTTTTTAATAACTAATTTGACGCCCATATCCTTGGCAATTTTTTTGGCAATTTGAATATCCATCCCGACAACTTTACCCTTGGCCATAAATTCATATGGTGGGTAATCCGGACTGGTTCCTAAGACAATCGTGCCTTTTTGCTTAATTTTTTGCAGCGAATCGTCTTGTCCTGTCTGGACGTTAGCAGTCGCAGACGAAGAACTCGCTGAACTAGAACTTGATTGGGTCGTAGCAGCTGTCGCCACACTACCTAAAATTGGCGTCACTAAAAATGCACCAATGACCATTAGGCAAATTGCTCGTGTAATTTTTTTAAACATAATAATAGCCTCCGCTTTTTTTCACCGCTTTTAATTATACCTAGTCCTGTTTTTTTATGCAATAAAATCAGCAAAGATGCATATTTTTCTTATGAATAACCCAAATTATCACGAAAAAAAGTGACCATGTTTCCACGGTCACTGCTAAAATTCTATTTTTTATTCTTGATGTCGTTGATTTAATCGTGCTAACTGCCCTTGAAATTCATGTTGGTACTTATGAACATCGGCATCTAAAGCAATTCCGTAGTCCACCGTCTCACCATGTTCTGCGATATCAAGGCCAATCTGTTCTTCGGATTGTGATACCCGCATTTTAACTACCCGCTTGAGCACTACGACAATCACACAAACCATTATTGATACAAAAGCAATTGTCGCGACCGTGGCGATCAACTGAATCAAAAGTAATTGCCAACCACCGCCATAAAAAAGACCATTATGAGCAATCGTTGAATTAACCTTTTTACTTGCCAATAGCCCAGTTGCCAAACTGCCAACAATGCCACTAACGCCGTGACACCCAAAGGCATCCAACGCATCATCTACATGTAATTTCGGTTTTAAAATAGTAATAAAAAAGTAACTCGCACACGTTGCCGCCACACCGATCCAAAACGCACCTGCAATCGTGACAAACCCTGCTGCCGGTGTAATCCCAACTAATCCACACAAAGTGCCCGTGCAGATGCCCACTAAAGTTGGTTTACCCGTCTTAACCACATCAATTAATAACCAGGTGACCATGGCGCTAGCAGTCGCTACTGTCGTTGTGCTTGTCGCCTGTACCGCAATATTATTAATGGCTAATGCACTACCTGCATTAAAACCATACCAACCAATCCATAAAATCGTTGTTCCGAGGAGTACCCAGGGTAAATTATAATGGCCATGATCTCGATCATAATCGATCCGTTTACCCAAGAAAATGGATAACACCAATGCAGTAACGCCCGCGTTGATATGCACTACCGTTCCACCGGCAAAATCTAACGTACCAATTTTAGCAAGCAGGCCACTTGGACTCCATACCATATGCACCATTGGATAATAGATCAAAAGTGACCATAAAATAATAAACCAAAACAAAAAACTAAATCGCATTCGACCAACAATTGCGCCCACAAACAATGCTGGTGTGATGATGGCAAACATCATCTGAAATAACGAATATAACCCAATTGGAATTTTCGTGGCAGTCAGTTGTGTCAAATTAAGGCCGTTCAGAAAAAAATGCTTTAAATTCCCGATAACTCCAACTTCATTGCCACTAAATGACAAGCTATACCCTGCCACAATCCATAACACGATTGCTAATCCACAAATAAAAAAGACAGATAGCATCGTATTAACCACGTTTCTTTGTGAAACTAAACCACCGTAGAAAAATGCTAACCCCGGTGTCATAAAAAGTACCAAAATACTTGAAATTACCAAAAATGATGTGTTTGCGCCATCCATAATCAAGCCCCTTTCTTCTCTCTATGTCAGAAAACATAACATCATTTTTAATTAACTACAAGTATTTTGAGAAAATCAATTCCTATTTTTCGTTTTATTAAGTTAAAACGTTGATTTACTTTGATTTATTTACATGTAATAAAACATTACATACAAAAAAGACCTTCGTTTGACAACGAAAGTCTCTTTGGTTGATACCCATTCTTCACTTTTGTAACAAGGTGAAGCTGCGCGCTACATAATTCCAATGAAGTGAGCAAATGTCGGCACAACCAAGTCAATAACAACACCGATAATAACCACGGCAATTGAGGCCATTGACCCTTCTACAGATCCCATTTCTAAGGCTTTAGCTGAACCAACGGTATGTCCGGCAGTTCCTAAACCAAGACCAGCACCGATCTTTGATTTATCAAGCTTAAAGACTTTAACTAACCAACCACCTAAAGCGTAAATGATAACGGCGTTCAAAATAACGGCCATGGCGGTGATTGAGAAGTTTCCACCAATTGCAGTTGAGATTGGTAATGCGATGGCAGTCGTAGCAGCTTGTGGCAACATTGCGGCTGTGGCAGCAGTATTCAAGCCTAATGCACGTGAGATAAAGTAGATTAAGAATAATGAAATAACTGATCCAATAATTAATGATAATAGAATTTCAAACCAATACTTTTTAACGATATCGTTACGTTTGTACAATGGAACGGCAAACGCAATCGTAGCTGGGTTCAAGAACCAGAAAATAATATCTCCACCTGGCTTGTAGAACTTAGTATAAACGGCAACTGTGGTGGAACCCATCATTTTTGCCATTACGATTAAGACAACAATACCAAGAACCATACCAACGAACAGTGGTTGGAATAAGAAGAATCCTTTGCCAATCTTGAACAACCATTGTCCAAATAAGAATGTGGCTAATGATAGAAAAATCCCGAAAAATGGTTGTGCTAATGCAGCAGTCATTGCAGTTGACATATTATTCCACTCCCCCATCTTCTTCAATGTCTGATTCTGAACGATGACGAATCTTGTTACTAATCGAAATCAATACCCAAGCGGTATAAGCGGTAACAACTAACATAACAACCGTTGAAATAATAACAACAGTAACGATTTGGACCCCTGACTTAGCCATAATATCCAAACTAGTTGCTAACGAAACACCTGAAGGAACGAATAAGAATCCAATCAAACTGATCATGAATCCGGCAAAATTATCGACCCATTCAACCTTGATAATATGAAGTGTTAAAAGTAAATATAATAGCACTAAACCAATAACTGGGGTTGGAACGGGGAAACTCTTTGGAAAGAGTGGCGAAATTAGACTTGAGACAAATAACACCGTGGCAAAAATGCCTAATTGAATTAAAATTGGTGCTGCCTTCTTTTCTTTCTTTACTGCTTCTTTTTGCTTATCCATTAGTAAATCCTCCAATCTTGACTACATTGACCAACGATTCACTAATATTATACGAAATATCAATCAATTAAAGTGCTGTTTTGTAGCTAAATAACCCAATTTTTAGTTGAACAACCCTAGCAAGTGGGTGAAAAACCTCACATTTCTAAAGCAGTTTTCATGTCTGCCACAAACGCTCGCCCGACTGGTACTTTGTCACCATTTGACATGGTTAGCTCGTAAGTATGATTAAAACTGGGTTCTGCTTGACCAACTTTATTTAGATTAACCAAAAAACTACGGTGAGTTTGCATAAATGTCTTTGGATCCATACTCTCCATGAAACTTGTTAGTGTTTGTCTTGTGTGGTAACGCTGCTCTTCAGTCACAATCACCAATTCACCTTGTTCAACGAACACATAGATGATCTCTGCTTTATTGATCACTTTAATTTTATCTTCTTCAGTAACTGAAATTCGAGGATTATTACTGTGAGGTTTACCAACATTCGGATTAATCATCAATCCTTTTTCAATTGCCTCGTCGACACGACTTTGTTCAAAAGGCTTTAAAATGTAGTCTAAGGCATTGGCATTAAATGCATCGAGAGCATACTGATCGTAAGCTGTTGCAAAAATAATACGCGGGCGTGACGATAATTCCTTAAGTTGATTGGCAAGTTCAAGGCCATTTTCATCACCTAATTGGATATCTAAAAACACTAAATCAATGGTTTCTTTAATCAACCAATTTTTGGCTTCACTAATATTTTCAGCCTCAGCAATTTCATCGACGTGTTTGTTTTGTTCTAATAAAAAACTTAATTCTTCGCGTGCTAAAGGTTCATCGTCGACGACTAATACTTTCATTTTATTGCACCTCCTTGAGCGGCAGATAGGTCGTCACAATTGTTCCATCATCATTAGAAATAAACTTAAGGGCGCTATCTTCACCATACAAGCCAACCAAGCGTTGATTTAGGTTTTGTAGCGCCGTACCACTACCTGCCTCAGAATCAACTTGTTGTTTACCAAGTTGCAATAATTTTGTTCGTTCAATACCGATTCCATTATCAATCACTTGAATTTTCAAACGACCATTCTGGCCCTCAACGTTGATCTTAACTTGGTTTCCTGTTTTTTTACCTACGAAAGCATGTTTAATGGCGTTTTCCACCAGTACTTGAATAGTAAACGGCGGTAATAAAACACGGTCGTTAACGCGACTTTCAAAATCAATTTCATATTTATCTGGAAAACGAGTTTGTTCCAAAACTAAGTATGCATTCACGTGCTCACGCTCTTGGCGAAGTGTGATTTCAGTTTCACGAACACCCATCAAATTTGAACGAAAATACGTGCTTAATTGAAGTAACAATCCACGTGCCTGTTCACTATTTTTACGCATCATAGCAGAAATCGTATTTATCGCATTGAAAAAAAAGTGTGGGTTAATTTGTGCTTGTAACGATTTAATTTCAGCATCCTTGACTAGTTTTGATTGAGTCTCTGCTGCCCCCAAAGCAATTTGGCTTGAAAAAATAGAGGCTAGCCCTTGAGCTAATTGTTCTTCAACTGGCGTTAACTCACCAGCATCCGTATAATACATTTTCAGCGTTCCAACAACGGCGCCGTCAACATGCAACGGGATTACTACCGCTGCTGCCAATGGACACTTAGGATTGGAGCATCCAATTTCTGCCTTACTGTGCGCAATCTTAATTTGATTAGTCGCAATTGCCTCTTGTGATAATCGCGTTACCATAGCATTCCTGGCAACATGGTGATCACTACCTGCCCCAACATGTGCCAGAATTTCTGTTTGTGACGTTAAGCTAATTGCAGAAAAATTCGTATATTTTTTAATAATTTCAGCCACCGTGGTCGCTGACTCTGTGTTTAAGCCCGAACGAAAATAAGGGAGCGTGCGATCTGCCAATTCCAAAACATCATGCGTTTGCATTGCTTTGGTTTCTTCTTCCTGGCTCAATGTCATTTGAATAATTTTCAAAAAGATATACGTTCCCACCGCATTAATAGTAATCATTGGAATTGCAATGAATTTAACCAGGACCCACCCGGTTGGACTAAATAAGAGAATAAACAGCATTTGGACCGTTTCCATTAACAAACCAACAACTGTTCCCTGCATCGGATTCATAATTAACATTTTTTTACGACTACTATCATCTTTAAATGCCACACCGGACAATGCCCCAATGATAATAGAACTTGGAATGTAAAAGAGGGCAGAAGCGCCACCTTGTAACACCCGGTGTGCACCAGCAATTAAACCAACAACACTGCCGACATATGGGCCACCAATAATGCCTGAAACTGTCACCGCTAATAGTCGTGTATTCGCAATCGAATACTGTGACGGAATATTTAACAAAATTCCCGTTGAAATTAAATGATTATTTTGGTCAATTTCAATCCCTGTTAAATTGGAAATAATAGCAAAAAAACCAAACAAAAAAATAAGTTGAACCTTGCTACCATGTGTATGGTTATCAAATAATAATTTACGAAATGGCCGCACATTCACCATCAAAAACGCTAAGATAATCACAATTCCCACTCGTTCTAGCATGAGCAGTGATAAATTTAGCATTTGCATTAAAATTCACCTGCATTTCTCATTTTCTTATCATCTAAAATATCATCTGAAAATAAAAATAGCTAGCTTTTTTACGCTAGCTACTTTTTATTTTATTTATTTTTGATAGATAAATTGTCCCGACGGAATGCGAATTAACGTATAGCGATTGGCAACATGTCCACCTCTAACCCCTAAACCATTCAAAAATGTAGGTTTGTATCGGGTCGTCATGACTGCCACAAACGCCTTACCATTTTTTTGATCTTGTTTCTTCAACTGTTGTTTATTCCATGGGTAAACAGATGCCGCAGCATTTACAGGATTGACACCAGCCGCAATGGTTGCACTGTGGCCACTAACAGTGTACTTATTACTGTCTGACCAATAAGTATATGACGCAACTGGTTTTTCACCACCAGAAGCACGATCAACTTTAGTGTAGTAGAAGTCCCCCTTAATTGGGGTAATGACCAATGGTTTGTATTCCGTTTTAATCGCAATTTGTTGGTGATCGTTCATGTTCACGTCTCTAAAGAATGACAAATAAGCCATCCCCGCCAGTGCGGCAAACGAAATTGCCAATAAAATAATATAAGTAATCATATTTTTCCAGGCAAATGCTTTTTTTGTTTTGACGATTAACATCAACTGTTTAACTCGAATATAGTGAATCACATAGATTAAAAAGGCGATCGCAATCAACCAAAGTAAAATCCCAATAAAATTCCAACCAGTGAACATGTTGTGTACTCCCATCTCAAATCATTTCTATTGATTATGCCATAAATCCGTTGAAAAATCTCACGTCCTAACTTACCTATCTATTTTAACTAAAAAAAGATACAATAGGAATAAATAATTGTTTTGTTTAACAAAATCTAAAGGAGCGAGTATTTTGGATGATTTAAGTAAATTAGCACAAGAAATTATTGCTTTCGAAAAAAAGAAACATTTAACAGACAACGACATCGCATTCGGCAGCCAACTATCAGTAGAACGCGTGCATAACATTAAATCAATGGAAAGCGCTCCTAGTGACGATGAAGTTCGGTTGTTGAGGAGATTTATGAAAAACTCATAGAGTGCGGAGAGCAGCCGGTTAGACCACGAGGAGCACGTTTCAGCAACAGAACAGTAACAAAAAGAATAAAAACCTTAAAAAAACGACCCAAAAATTCTAAAAAAAATAGAATTTCGGGTCGTTTCTTCTATTTACTAAACCGTTATCTAATGCACTAACAGTACTAATTATCCTATATACGCCCGCCAATCTGTTTGTTACAATCAAGCAGAAAACCTCACTAAACTTTACAAAGGAAGTTATCTTTTGACTCATTTTCACCTCACTAATCGCATTTGGCACCAATTTCGACAAAACTGGGTCCCTTATTCCCTGCTCATTTTCGGTACAAATCTTGTCATTTCATTAATTGTCATTCCACTATTAAATTGGTTAGTCGAGGCGGCACTCAAACTCGGCCACATTGATTACGTTTCTTATAATAATCTTAACGTCCTTGTTCAACATCCAATCGTTTCACTGCTGTTGTTTGGTTTGCTTGTCATTGCCTTACTCTTAGTGTATTGGCAATTCTCGTTTATCATGCGTGGCATCTATCAGATTAACGTCCAGGGTCATTTACGTCCTGGCGTAGTTTTCTTGCAAACTATTCATCAGCGTCTAGAACTTTCAATCACATCATTTTTCTTTTTTCTCGGTTATTTTGTATTAGTATTGCCATTTGCCGGAATCGGCTTTCATACCGCTTTATTGGCTAAAGTAAAAATACCGGCCTTTGTTTTATCCGATCTAATTACTAAACCATGGGCTGCCGTTACTATAGCAATTACTTACATTATCGTTTTGTACCTTGGACTTCGTCTACTTTTCGTATTACCTAAATTGGTAATTAAAAAATTTCCAGTTAAACAAGCCATCCGTGACACTTGGAACCAAACGAAGGGGCATATCATTAGCCTGTTTCTAGATATTTTAGTTTTATCACTGTGCATTGCACTGATTACAATCATTTCCTATGTTTTAATCATCGCTGGGCAAACCTTGTTTGATCATTATTTAATTAAAGCATCATTTCTATTGGCGGTCATTAACCTGGCATTAATTCAGTTTGTGACACAAATGATGGTGATTTTTTCAACCTTTGGCATCATGTCAATTTTATTAACGGAAGTGAAAGTCACTCCCGTTGAACCTCAATTACTTCGCCACCGCCGTTTTTCTCGAACGCTCACCGTTATTGCACTGGGCGCAGTGGCTATCGGCTTTGCGACTTTCAATGCCATTTATCTAAAAGGCATGCTGGTCACCCGACCACTCGAAATTTCACACCGTGGGGTCGATAATGGAAACGGCGTTCAAAATACGCTCCAGTCACTACGCAAAACCAGTCGTGAACATCCCGACCTCATCGAAATGGATCTTCACGAAACTAAAGATCATCAATTTGTGGTCATGCATGATGAGAACCTTAAAAAATTAACTGGTGTTAATAAGGCCCCATATCAACTCACTTTGGCACAATTGAAACGATTAACGGCTCATGAAAATGGCTATCATGCCAAAGTTACGTCATTTGACGACTACCTTCATACCGCCATTAAGCTTCATCAACGGCTATTGATTGAAATTAAAACCACGCCTCACGATTCCAGCAATATGCTCCAATTATTTGTAAACCGCTATGGTACTACATTGTTAACTCATCACGAACAAGTACACTCATTAGACTACCACGTCATTACAGGACTGAAACGTACAGACCCAAAGCAGTTTGTCAGCTTTATTTTGCCTTATAATTTAGCCTTTCCGCATACCAAAGCTAATGCCTACACCATGGAAGCTACAACGCTCAATGATAGCTTCGTAGATCAATCACAAAGCAGGCGGCAAAAAGTTTACGCCTGGACAGTTAACAATGATCAGGAGATGCAATCGATGTTATTTAACAATGTTAACGGCATTATCACAGATCAACTTGGCGAACTACAACAGACAGTCAGTGATAATATGAACCATCCCAGTTACGCAACACGGTTGGTAGATTACGTCATTGATTTACCGACAACAAATATGCCTTTAAATTAACGCACACAAAAGTGGTTAGTAAAAAAATTACTAACCACTTTGTTTTTGCTATACACAACTTTCTCCAACAAAAAAATTCTTAAATTTAATAATTATAAAGCTACCAATCTGTTACTTTCATTAAAACACTGTCATCAATTTCATTAACATTTCGCTATTTTTATAGAAAATTGCACCACGGATTGTTACTTTTTGTCACAAAAATTAAACTAATTTGTATTGTGCAAGGTGTTGACATAACGGCATTATGATGATATCGTGATATTAAATCTTAATAATCTTAGTTAAATTTTAAGAATTATAACTATTTCTTTAAAAGCCTATAGATATGAGCTGTGAAGATTATTAATACAAAAAATAAGGGAGCGTTTATCATTATGAAGAAAAGCAATCAAGTGATTGATCATACCTTACATTACAAGATGTATAAGCAAGGTCGTAAATGGGTTTTCGCCAGTGTTGCCGCTTTTTCAATCGGCTTAGGAGTTGCTGGTGTCTCTGCCCATGCAGATAGCCAACCAAATAAGTCTGACAAGGAAAGCAGTACAACTAACGATGCTGCTACGGATTCAAGTGCAACCACCGCTGTCCTTTCAGCTACCTCATCAAGTGCCACTGCTACAATTGATACTGTCAGTGATGCTGCAAATACTTCAAGTGCTGCCGACAGTGCTAATAGTAGTGCAGCCGATGAAACGGCTTCTGCTGCCAGTGCAGTATCAGCTGTAACCAGCGAAGTTGCTCAAGAAAGTGCTGTTGCCGCAACCAGTGCCAATAGTGCACCAGCCAGCCAAGCAAGTGCTGCTTCGTCAACCGCAACCAGTGCTACTCCAGCATCTTCATCAAGTGCCACATCAAGCTCAGCAGTGTCTTCATCAGCTGCACAATCAGTTAACGTCATTACGATCAACTCAGACGATGCTAGCGCCTTAGCTGCTGCTAAGCAAGAAGCTGCCGCTAATTATGCTGCTACCGGTCAAACACAAAAGATCGTTGCTGTGGCTGCCTCAGCCAGTGCCACACAACCAAAATTTAGTTCAAACGCTTCACTTCAAGCCTTCATTGAAAGTGTCCAAGCTGGCGCTATTAATGGCTGGAAGAAGTATGGTGTCTTACCATCTATCACAGTAGCTCAAGCCATTCTTGAAAGTGGTTGGGGAAAATCTTCATTATCAGTTCAAGCTCATAACCTCTTTGGGATTAAGGGCAGTTATAACGGCAACAGCGTCAACTACCCAACGCAAGAATACATTAACGGCCGTTACGTCACGATTTACGATGCTTTTAGAGCTTATTCTAATAACTCACAAAGTGTTGAAGACCACGGTAACTTCCTATATGTTAACTCACGTTACCATAACTTATTAGGCCAAACCAACTACGTAACAGTTGCTAACATGCTTCATTCAGACGGTTATGCAACAGCACCAAACTACGCTAGTTCATTAATTAATATCGTTCAGACATACAATTTGACGCAATTAGATCAAATTGCGTTCGCCGGTGCGAGCGTTAACACAAGTAATACTGGCTCTGGCAGTTCAACCAGTACAAACATTAGTGGGTCTACCTACTATACCGTTAAGAGCGGTGACACCCTTTCTGGGATTGCTAACAAGTACAGCACAAGTGCTGCTACTTTGGCTTCAATTAACGGCATTAGTAACCCTAACAAAATTTATATTGGTCAAAATATCTTAGTTAGCAAGGGGAGCTCATCTTCAAGTAGTGCCTCAAACACAAATAAGACGACTACAACGACAACACCATCAAAAACTACTTCAACTGCTACTTATACAGTTAAAAGTGGTGATACACTATCTGCCATTGCCAACAGTCATAGCACTAGTGTTTCAGCTTTAACTTCACTCAATAAGATCAGTAATCCAAACAAAATCTATGTTGGCCAAGTATTGAAACTAAAGGCTGCTTCAACCTCTTCAACAACTACGAAGCCAACCACTACAACATCAACAACAAGTTCAAGTAGTGCTTCATACACAGTTAAGAGTGGTGATACCCTTTCAGCTATTGCGAATAAATTGGGTACTTCTGTAGCTAACTTAGTTAAAGTCAACAACATTAGCAATGCCAACTTAATCATGGTGGGTCAGGTTTTGAAAACTACTAGTACATCGGTTTCTTCTGCTAAAACTGTGCAGATAACGACAAGTACTAAGACTACTTCAAACACCAAGTCAGCTGGTTCATATACAGTTAAGAGTGGTGATTCATTATCATCAATTGCGGCTAAATATGGCACTAGCTATTCAACATTGGCTTCTATTAATGGCATTGCCAATCCTAACAAGATTTATGTTGGACAAACCATTAAATTAGCTGGTGGCTCAAGCTCAGCAACAACAAAGGCTACCTCAACAAACGCTGCCGGTTCATATACAGTTAAGAGCGGTGATTCATTGTCAGCAATCGCTGCTAAGTTTGGTACTAGCTATTCAGCTTTAGCAAGTAAGAATGGAATTGCTAATCCTAATAAGATTTATGTTGGACAAGTGATTAAGTTCTAATTTAGTGAATAAATTTAAACAACCACTCCATTGTTGAGTGGTTGTTTTTTTATCACTTATATTAAAAGGCAAGCTATTCAATCAAAAGAATAGCTTGCCTTTTTTCTTTTTTATTGCTGAAACGTGCTCCGAGCACCCAGACCATTCCGGTTAACCCGCTAAAAGCAAAATCCCAAGTTCAGGGATTTCACTTTTAGCACGTTAATCCTCGTGGTCTACCCGGGCGCTCTCCGCACTCTATTTTAATGCCAAATATCAAACCGACCATGCTTCAAGATACCCTTAACACCATTATCAAAGAATAATGAGCGGTCTGTGATGACCTTCTTCATTGCTGAAGCTGGGTAACCCTTTAATTTGACGTCCTTGCCGCCCATTAAGACTTGGCCAATTGCTTGGGTTCTTCCTAATGATGCAACTGTTCCTAATGAATGGAAGGCAAATGGAACACTTGAGCCGCCTTTTGCTAAGTTAGCAACGTTTTGAGCTGCTTGGGCAGCAGACTTCAATGCGATTTGAGCTGTTGTTGGCCATGGACGATCATTTTCAGGGTTCATGATTGCGGCCACATCCCCAGCAACAAAGGCTTCTGGATGTTCTTCACTTAAACTTAAGTCTTCGCGAGGAATTACACGTCCACGACGAGCACTAAATTGTGGATCGTCCATAACGTGACTACCACTAACACCGACTGTCCAAATAATGGTGTTAGCATTTAATTCTTGGGTTTCATCGTCTTTATCGTAGACCACTTTTCCAGGTTCAACACCGGAAATCTTAGCGCCTAAAACAAATTGAACACCATTGCGTTTCAAGTAGTCAACGGCAAAGTCAGCTAGACCTTGATCAAACATTGGTAAGATATTGGTTGCTGCTTCAGCACAATATAATTCCACGTTTGGCGTGTCATACATCTTAGCCCATTTCTTTGTTGAATGAATTAATTCTCCTAATAATTCGATTCCAGTAAAGCCGGCACCACAAACGACAACTTTTAAGTCGTTAGGATCTTGTGATTCTTGGAAACGTTGAATTTGAGCTTCAATATGTGCAGAAACTGCCTTAGCTTGTTCCAAATTAGTTAATGGGAGCGCATTTTCTTCAGCGCCCTTAATGCCAAAGGTTTCTGATCTGAATCCTAACCCGATGATGACATAATCATAGGTTAAAGGTTCACTATCATTTTTTAATGCGATTTCTTTTTTATCTAAATCGATACCAGTCACAGTATCTTGAACGTATTTAACACGTGAAGGTTTCGCTACTTCAGAAACATCAAATGAAATTTCTTCGGGCTTTGTTGTCCCGGCAGCCACTTCATGAATGTTTGTTTTTTCTGTATGCACTCTTGTGTCACTTACTAACACTAATTGTGCGTCCTTTGGTGCTTGTTCCAATAAAACTTTGATAGCACGCATACCTGCGTAGCCACCACCTAAAACAACTATTTTTGCCATGTCGCGATGCTCCTTTTTTAGTATATTGAATCCGCTTACTCAAGTATCATTCTACACGAACAATCCTGTTATGACAACGAAATGCCGTTATTTTTTAATTAATTATTTATCGAAAGATAAGAACGAATTGAAATTATTTTGTATTTTTTTCACAAGCATTGGTTAATTCATCTAATCTAGCTCAACTAAACGTTTTATCGCCATTAAATAAAGGTACTTATGACCGACTTTGTGATTAGTCATTTTTTGTAAAGCTTGCGTGTATAAGTTCACTTGTCCACGGTACTTACTAATCACTTGATTAACATCATTTTGTGGTGTAATTCGATCTGTCTTATAATCAACCAATTGAATTTCTTGGTCCGTTTCTAGATAACCATCAATAATTCCGTGAATCAAAACTTTTTCTTGATCAGTTTCAATTTCTTTAAATAGTTGATTTCCATTTAAGAGCATCGAAAATGGGATTTCTCGATGCCACTGAGTTGGATTTGCCAAAATTGATTGGCCTAAAGTAGTTTCAAAGAAGGCAAGCACGTCTTCGACATTAATTCGCTCTGCAATGGCCGGTGAAATTAATTTGGCTGCGGTCAACCGCGCAATTGTTTGATTAATTTGTTGGACATCTGGTTGGGTGGTGACATCAATCATCTGTAAAACCAGATGAGTGGCCGTTCCAATTGCTGTGGGACTGGGTGCTATTTCTTCTTGTAAAAACTGCGGTTGGGCAAATTCTTGATTTAAATAACGGCCTGTTTGCTTAGCTTCCGGTGCAAATGTCAGCTGTCCCAGTTGGGTATTATCTGGATCTTCAAACAATCGTTTAATTTCTGAAACAGACTGATAAGCTGTCGTTTTAGTGGCGGCCACGTGTTGGTAATTAAACGTTAAAATCTGCTGAATGGCCTGTTTAACATTTGCCGGTAACTCATCTGTATTCGCCGTTAAAATCTCTTTCGTATTCATGACAGTTTCATCTTGAGCAGCTTGATTTCCGGCAAGGTCTTCAGGTGTGACCCAGCGCATGTCAAACTTAGTTTCATCGCCTTGTAAAACGGTTGAATAAACGCCATCTGATAAATCTGTTTGCTCAAATTGTTGATGCCGAATCAAGCTCATGCCAATCCAATCCATAAAATTATTGGTAGTTAATCGTACTTGATCGGGAAGTGTTAATTGCTCACTTTGAAAGGCCTTTTCCCATTTGGCAAATGCCTTTTGCCGATCTGGATACGCACCAGTAATGATTAATCGTTGCTCCGCACGCGTGAGCGCTACATATAAAAGCCGCATTTGTTCGGCTTTGATCTTTTGATCGACCGTGTTAATTAACACCTGTTTTGGTAAAGTTGGAATTTTGATCCGATCACGATTCAAATAAGTAATCCCAAGACCTTCATGTGCATCAAGAAGATAGTCTTGTCGTAATTGCGTTAAGTTAAACGCATGCGTGGCATTCATTAAAAAGACAACCGGGAATTCTAGTCCTTTACTGCCATGAATAGTCATAACAGAGACCGTATTATTATCTTGTTGGATGGGTGCTTGACCTAAATCTTGATCTTGTTGTTGCATTTGTTCAATGAAGCGCACGAATTGAAATAGGCCCTTAAAACTACTTTGTTCATAGTCGTAGGCACGTTGATACAAGGCGTGTAAATTAGCTTGTCGTTGTTGACCTCCCGGCATCCCGCCGACATAATCTAAAAAGCCAGTTTCTTCATAAATGGTCCAAATCAAGTTCACCAGTTGGTTTTGTGTAGCCAGTGTTTGAAAAGTTTTTAATTGCTGTAAAAAATGATCTATTTTTGAAAAAACAGTCTGCCCAAATGTGTCACCTTCAGCTAGTTGTGGTGATGCTTGGAACTGTTTGAGCGCTTGATAATAGTCATCCGTCTTATCTTGAATGCGGAGGTAAGCTAATTGATTTTCATCTAAACCGACCATCGGCGAACGCAACACCGCCACCAGTGGAATATCTTGATATGGATTATCAATTACTTTCAAAAGCGCCATCATGATGCGTACTTCTGTGGCTTGAAAATAATTTTGGGCGTCGCTAACCGTAACTGGAATATTCAAACGAGCAAACTGATCCACAATCAAATTATTATTGTTGCGTGTCGGTGCCAAAATGGTAATGTCACCGTATTCTACCGGCCGGTGCTCGCCTGTTTGGCGATCGTAAATCAGTTCTTGGTTTTGAACCATTTGTAAAATACGTTGCCCGATCATCTGTACTTCGCCGGCATTTTTATCCGCCACATCAAAAGTTAGGTTTTCAGCGTCTAAATCGTCATCAGTTTGACCCTCGTACAATAAAATTTCTGCTGGGAAATTATCTTCACTAGGATAATCCGTCGCACCATATTGCAGATGGGCAGCCTCATCATAAGCCATTTCACCAACTTTTTGATCCATTAATTGTTCAAAAATGAGATTCGTAAATGCGGTCACGTTTTTCATGGACCGGAAATTTTCGGCTAAAATAATGGCTTGACCATCCGTATTTTGTGCTTGGCGATAGGTTTGATATTTGTGTAAAAACAGCCGTGGATCCGCCTGCCGAAATTGATAAATCGACTGTTTCACATCACCCACCATAAACATATTGCCAGGATCAAGTTGAACGATTTTTTGCAAGATGCTTTCCTGCAACTGGTTCGTATCTTGATATTCATCCACCATCACTTCACGATACTGTTGCTGTAAGTGCGCTAGAACCGCTTGACCATCTTCAGACTGATTATTCAAAATTGCTAACGCAAAATGCTCCAGATCACTAAAATCAAGTACATGGCGGCGCCGCTTTTCAGCTTGGTATGCTTCTTGATAAGCACTAGTAAATGTCACTAATTCCTGAATAACAGCTTGTGCCTCAGCCATCACCGTGAGTGTTTGTTGTTCCGGTAGACTAAAGTAATTTTGTAGGTCTTGTAAACTCGCTTTGCTGCTATCTCGTAACGCTTTGATATTGGTATAAATTGGTTTTAATTCTTCATCTCTTGGACCCGTCATTCTGGCAAAATTTAGTGCTAATAACTGTTCGCGAATGGTATCAAATGCCCCCGTTTGAACAGTTGTCATTAATTGCTGAGCCTGAGCTAATTCATCTTTTAATACGCCAACTAATTTTTGAAATTTATCCCCAACAGCAAGGTTAATGGCTGTCTGCAAATCATTTTCAACTTGTTGAATCACTGAAACCAGCATGGGTTGCAGTTCATCTGTAAAAATCGGAAGTTCTGTAATGGCATGATTGCCCACTTCATAATGATTAGCCAGTGTTTGCATCCACTGCTGTGGATCTGGGGTGGCGGTTGCAAAACGATCCAAATCATTCACGATGTCGACCAGTCCTTGATCACCACGATCATTCGAAAAATTTTGAACGAGTTGTTCGAAAGCAGGATTATTGAGCGAATAGAATTGTTCAGCTGTATCTTGAAAAACTTCGTCCCGCAATAATAGTTGTTCTGCTTGATCCGTTAATAGTCGAAATTGAGGATCCAAATCAATTAAATAATAATATCGTTTGATTAGACTCAAGCAAAATGCATGTAACGTGCTGATATTGGCCACACCTAGTAAGTTAATTTGCCGTTTTAATCGTTTTTTTGTGGTCTCATTAACTGCCGGATTTTTGATTTGTTGGCGCAGTGCTTTAGCAATTCGATCGTGCATCCCTTTCGCCGCGGCATCGGTAAACGTCACAATCAGAAGTTGGTCAACATCCACGCCTTCTAAAATTTCTTGAATCACTCGTTCAACCAAGACCGACGTCTTACCAGAACCGGCAGAAGCAGAAACCAAGATATTATGATGGCGCTCACTAATTGCTTGTTGCTGTTGTGGCGTGTAGTTTGTTTTAGTCATCTTGGTCTCCTTTCAATAAATTAAAGACGTCTTTTTCCGAGAGTGATTTCAATTGATGATAATTATTTTCCGGTAGCATTGCATCAAATTGAAAAATATCTTTAAACGGTGAATATTGCAATGCGGTGGTCGTTTGATTCCATTTAGCTGGATTCAATTGATCGGCACCACTAAAAATTTGGGTGGCCGCATTTTTAATCCGTTCTAGATTGCGTTGCATTAATAACGCCAGGTTTTCTTGGGTATATAAATGACCACCGCTGGTTTTTTTATAACCCGTTTTACCTTCTTTAAAGGGATACAAAAGTGATGTTGATTGTGTTTGTAAATGTGCATCTAAGTTTTCAAGTAAATCTGGCTGTGCTAACAAAATACCCTGGTATTCATTAGCCAACAATTGGACGCTTTCTAGCTGATTATCAGCTTTTTGCAAATCAGCCAGGTTGATTTTGGGATTATTGATATGCATGTAGAGGGCACCACCAAGTTGACCGTCGGGTGTACCTCCCAGTTGTTGCCAATTGAGCTTCACTGCATTTAAATACGTCAACATCTGCATTGCAATACCGTAATACGCATCCGTAATATCAAATTTCTTGTTGCCTGATTTGTAATCCACCACACTCAAGTAATGGGTCTTGTCAGTCGTCAATTGATCGATGCGATCAATTTTCCCTCGAACTCGTACTTGTCGGCCACCTGGTAAATCAAAGACTAGTGGTTGCAAGCCACTTTGATCTTGGACCTGGCCAAATAAGACTTCTGTTTGCATGGGTCGCATCTTGGTGTACTTACTTTGCTTGGCCAGAGTTGTCCCCATTGCATGAATTGTCTGCGTTAATTGCCGACCAATGTATTGCATTCGTGCCGAACTCGCTAAAATCATAAATTGCGGCGCACTAGCTACTTGATCCACAACTTGATCGATTAATTGCGATAGCTCACTCTCGCTAAACTCGCTCATATCTTTACCACTGGCGTTGATTTGTTTAACCAGTTGATCTAGTGACGCATGGAAAAATTCACCCGTATTGGCAGGTGACAGTTCAAACATGTCACGTTCTTTTAGTTTCAGACCAAATTTCAAGAAATAGGCATATTCATTTTCGTAGAATTCTTCTAGTTTTGAGACCGACGTATTGATGGCATTGCCATACAAACCGGTAACAATTTCTGGTTTTAATGGCACAGGAATATTGGTGTAATCCAGACTTTGCCAAGCAGCTATCAATCGCTTGTTAACGTTAGCCATTGCACTCAACTGTTGATAAACAAACCGCCAATTTGTTGGTAATATGGTTTGTTGATCTTTACTCTGTCGGCCAATTTGAATCAAATAACTAATGGTCGCTTGCGGTGCACTAATATAAGCCGCAATTTTATCATCATGAACATCTGGCGATTGATGATATTGGGTGACTGAAAGATCAAAATACCGTTGTAAGGCTGTTACATATGGAGACAGATCCAATTCATTACCGTTATTATCCAATCGTGGAGCGGAAATAATTAATCGTTGTTGGCCACTCATAAATCCCAAATAATTTAAAAATGGATCGCTAGCCAGTTGTTCCATGCGATTACTTGGTAAAAATTGATTATCAGCTAATTGTGGGGTCAACTGTTCTTTATCTGGGTCAGTTAGAAGTCCACTTTCAGCCGGTAAGTCTGGCATAACGGCGTCTGTCGCACCAATCACAAAAACAACTTTACGATTATTATTTTGTACAATTCCCGTTTCAGAAATTGTCACTTGATCCATTGTTGATGGAATTTGTGAATACGTGGCACTGGCAAAGCCTGTTTGTAAAATCGTTTGAAAATCGTCAACATTAAATGTTTGATCACCCAAGATATTGACGTATTCATCGAGCAATCCACAAAAAGTCTGCCAAACTTGCTGCTGTTGTCCAGTTTCGTCTTCAGTTTGGGCCAAGGTTTCTAAAACATGTTGATTTACCAAAAATTGATATAAGATCGTCGCCGCTTGTTGCCCCGTCGTTGCCTGTTCTAAGGCTGTAAAAAACGGTGGTAAATTATCCTTCACAAAATGACGAATCAGATTAATTTTTTGCGTTTCTCGTTCAACTTTATCAGTTTGAATGCCAATGTCTGATTGTGAGAATTGATAATATTGCCAATCTTTTTCACGTAACCAATCATCACCATGCAAGCCCGTTTTCAACAACCAATTTTCTGTCACAGACAAGGCATCTTTATAGTCTTCTAGACTCATCTGTTCGCCATCAATTTCAGGTAGTAATAATTGTGTTTTCAGCAAGCGCATCATGTCAGCGTAGCGATAATAATGTTTCTGCACCTCAAATAACGCATTAATCAATTCCACCAACGGATGATCATCCATTTGTTTTTCATGATCATTAAAAATTGGAATGTTATTCTGGGCAAAAATCGGTTCCAGTCCTGCATGATATAAATCTAAGTGACGCGTTAAGATTAAGAAATCACGGTAACGGTACTTCCCGCTAGCGACCAGTTGGTGAATTTGCCGCGCTACTTGGGTTAATTCGGTTAACCGATTATCCGTAGTGAATACTTGTAAATTAGCACGCGTAGTTAATTCCTGTGGTTGAATTTGGGCCATTTTCGTATCGGCAATCATAAAGCGATCAACGGCTGCGAGTTCCGGACTCGTTCGATCTTGTTTGGCATACTGATCGACGACTAATTTCACCTGATGCGCTTTAGCATCTTGAAATAAACGATGATAAAGTTTGCCCGATTCAAAAAACAAATCATTTTGATCTGGCATTTGTTGTTGGTATGGCTGATCTAACACCACCGAAACATACACGTTTTGGGCGTGACAAATAAGAGCAGACACAATGGCCTGTTCACTAGCTGTAAATGATGAAAAACGATCCAGATAAAAATGCATTTGGCTCAAATCATGTTGGTTCAGATATGTGGCTAGTTGCGCATAAACATCAGTATTACCAATATAACGGCCGATTAATTGCTGCTCATATAGCGGATAAATGACATTGAGATCTTGTAATTTAGCGTTCAAGTCGCTATTTTCATCAACTTGACTAGCTAAGTTTTTTAAATCATCAGCACTGATATTGGCTTGCCGTAGCTCTTCTAATTGCCGGGTGATTTGATTAATAAACCCTGGTTGATTAATCTCCCCAGCAAATAAGCGCAGTTGTCCTTGGTGTTGTTTCAAAATACTAAGCACCAGCATGTTAAGTCCTGTCGTACTAATTTTTGGAACTTGATAGGCTGCCGTATTTTTTAAGAGATACCATGCTAACCGGCTAAATGAAAACACTTGCAGTTTTGATTGGGTATAGCCACTAACTTCTTGATTGGTCTTGTGCGCCAATGCTTCTAAAACTTGAATTTCGGTTTCAAATTTAATGTGGTTGGGCACTAAATAAAAAAATTGATCATTGGGGTTTTGTTGCATGTCTGCTGCCATTTGATCAACAAGTTTTGCTTGGTGATCTTTAGCCGCTGTTCCTAAAATAAATCCTAAACTCATGGTGCACCCCCAGTTGAAATATCGTTAGTAAAATTATAACACGTTGCCCGGTTGCGATTATGGATATAAAGCGGTATTCTATTATGGCGTTAAAAAACTAAATACAGCAAAGGAAGGAATTTATTAACATGAATTCTAAGACTCATTTTTTTGGCATCCAAAACGTTGCTGATCTAGCAAAAGTTGCGGTTGTTGCTGCACTCTATGTCGTTGTTACGATAGTCTTGGCACCCTTTAGCTTCGGCGCATATCAACTGCGTTTGTCAGAAACATTTAATCATCTGGCATTATTTAACAAACGATATGTGATTGCCGTTACGCTGGGCGTTGCCATTGCTAATATTGCATCTCCACTGGGCGTGATTGATATTGTTTGGGGTAGTTTCCAAACATTTGTCATGCTTGCACTTGTTCGATTCTTGACTAAGCACGTTTCTAATCTCGCCGTGAAAATGGTGATTGCCATCTTAGTCACAACTTTCATGATGTGGATGATTGCTCTTGAACTAGCAATCGTTGGTAATCATGCCTTTTGGCCTACTTTTTGGGCAGCTTGGTTATCGACTGGCGTCGGTGAACTTTTATCAATGAGTGTTGGTGCCATTTTGGTTTATCTGATTAATCAAAAATTAGATCTATCAAAACTTTAAGATCATCATCGTAAACAACAAGATATAACAAGGACGAAGCTAATAATAGCTTCGTCCTTCTTTATTGATTATAAAATTGGTGATAATAAACGTGAAAATGTCTGTTTAAACCGTAACCACAACGATTGTTCGCTGAACTTTTGCGTTGTCATTTCAATACTTTGTTTCATATCAGCTTCAAAGATTTTCTCCAAATCATTCGTCACTTTCGGATCATAAATGAACGTATTAATTTCGAAATTTAACTTAAAACTACGAAAGTCCATATTCGCTGAACCAACCGAGGCCATTTTACCATCGACGACCATTGTTTTAGCGTGAATAAAGCCATTCGTGTAGAAATAAATTTTTATGCCTTCATGGGCCAGCTGTTTGGCATAATACTGCGTTGCGCGATACACAAACGCATGATCAGGCATATTGGGGACCATAATGCGGACATCTACGCCTGATAAAGCCGCGACACGCAATGCATCCAGCACACTGTCATCGGGAATTAAATAAGGTGACTGAATCCATAAATTATGACGCGCAGAGTTGATGAGTTTCAAATACCCAAGCTTAATTTTTTCCATATCATTATCCGGGCCACTCGCCACAATCTGTAAACTCGTTTCACCCTTAACATGATTGATGGGAAAATATTGACGATAATTGGTGATTTTATTGCGTGAAATAGTTGCATTCCAGTCACGAATAAAGCGTTGTTGCAGTGAAAAAACACCACCGCCGACAATTCTTAAGTGTGTATCGCGCCAGTGACCAAATTTCTCTGAGCGGCCTAAATATTGATCACCAATATTAAAACCACCTACGTAACCAATGCGACCATCAACGACCACAATCTTACGGTGATCACGGAAGTTCAACCGAAAATCCATAAAATTAGAATGAGTCCCCAAGAATGGTTCAGCATGTCCGCCATTTTCACGCAGCGTATTAAAGAAACTACGCTTGGTTCCCATTGATCCCCAAGAATCGTAGATCACACGAACTTCCACACCAGATTTTGCTTTGCGTTCCAATAAATGCAAAATCTCGTTGCCAATTTTGTCATTGTAAAAAGTATAAAACTCAATGTGCACACTAGCGGTTGCAGCTTCGATATCTTCAAGCATGTCATGAAATAAGGCGTTACCTTCTGTAAAAATTTTGATGCGATTTTGGCGCGTTAAAAACGCATGATCGGCATTTTGAAAGAGTGTCACCATCCCCTTGGCCGCAGAAGTAATATCATCAGCATCTGTATGCATCTGACTAAGTTCTTTTTTCTGTGCGGTCAGTGCTTCACTTAATTCCAAACGCTGCTCATTTTGAATTTTTGCTAATCGTTTGTGTGGTAGTTTACGGCCTAAAAATGCGTAGGCAATAAACCCACCGACAGGAATAAAGACGAGCACTAATAACCATGCCCATGTTGCAGCAATATCGCGTTTTTCTCTAAAAACAGTAAAAAACGCAATCACCGCATTGATGATAATAATCCAATAAATAATTGTTTTAACCAATTCCCAACTCAGCATTAGTTTCCCCTTTTAAATCCTCATTTGATTCCATCATACAAGACTTCATTTGATTTAGAAACAAGTTCGTTTGAGAGTGTTGTATAATGAAAAATAAAAAATTAAGGTGATTATATGTTAACGACTCCCAATTTGCTTCTGGGCCAAATTCACGCATTTCGTGTTTTATTTCGCGAAAATCCGGGTTTAGCTCTGATTATTCTCTTAATATTGATTGCACTAGCCTTTTACTTTAATCAGCGACGTTAAGCAACAAGGCAAATTGAAGATTTTGAGCGACCTGTGGATCATTGAGATCCACATCCAAAATGACTTGCGCCTTTTTGAGACGATACAAAACGGTATTACGGTGCAAAAACATGCTTTTAGCAGTCTGCGAAACTTGTTGACCAAAATAAAAATAACGTTTCAGTGTTTCTAACAGCTCTTGTGCTTCGTCCTGGTGTTCATAATTTAGTAGTGCATCCAGCTGGGCATGATAAAAAGTTTGCGCTTCATCACTTGGAATCAATGAAACTAATTCATTCACCAGCTTGGGCTGGTAGCGGGACACGCTGTGCTGCGGGTCTTGCAGGCTTGTCCGATTAGCTTCCTGCGCCTCTTGAAAAATTTGTTTTAAATTGCCTAATAACTCATAACTTTGACTATACCCAACAACGAAGCGAAACGTTGTTGGGATTTTTTCTTGGATAAATTGTTGCAAAGCTGAAACAACATGCTGGGCGTTTTCAGTTTCATCAATTAGCAACACTAGTTGCTGGTGCCAAGAAAATACTTGCACTGTTTGCGCGGTAAATTCATTAATAAACCACATCACTAGTTGTTGTACTTGATCTAATAACTGATAGTGAACCATTCTGTTAGGATCATCGGTGACGACGTCGGTAATTGCACACACAAATTTAGTTGTCGGTGCAATACTCATGTCTGACAAACGATGCTCAAGCAAATCTTGCGATATGCCCCCATCTAGGACACTTAAAAAGAAGCCTGAACGATTGCGAAAATTACTTTCATTGACCATATCAATGCGGCTATTAACAAAACTCATTGTATTCATAATCAACTGTCGTAAAATGACAACGTATTCATTTTGATCATCATAATTTTGAATTCCCACAAACGCTTTATTTTCTTTATAAGCCGGAAATAGGGGAAACAACGTAAATGAATAATCGTCTGCATCAACCGTCATTTCTTCTTCTAGTTGAAAATAATTGATACCACTATTCCTGAAGAAGCTCGTTAAAAGATCCTGCTGATTAATCAGTGCGCGAGATGTAAAGATTGCCTTAAAATGACTGTCTAACAAAATAATTGGTGTACCCATAATTTGAGCACCAAGTTCTAAAACGCGATTTACATCATGTGTATCGAGCACTAAATCAGCCAACCGTTGATTATTTTGAATGACTTGGCGTAACTGCAATGTATGATAGTTGATCATTGCCTCAAAAAAAAGTTGCATACCATCACTAAATGAAGGCATTTGAGGCATCACAATAATGGGTAGTGCCAATTGCTGAGCTAACCGCTGAACCGTTTGCGTCATGTATTGCATTTGATTGGGCATAATTGCCAAACCAGCCGCATTTGTATCCGCCAATTGGTGCAACAGTAGCTGCAATTGATGACTGCTCTGAATTAAGTTTTGATTATCCAAAATGTACAGCATCGCTGGTTGATGATAACGACCAATGATTTGAGTTTCAATTGTTTGGACTGTTTCAATGGTGCGACTCGCCCCGACTTGACCTGCTAAAATTGTCATGCCAGCCAAATCTGGTTCGCTTAATAATTCTTCAATTGTCATTTTTTACCCTTTCAATGTGCATAATGCATATGAATTCTATCTTTTTTGTCGTTTTGCATAATGATTAAATTTTGATTATAGAATACACTAAAAGCGACCACTTGAAAAGGAGGGCACTTGAATGGATCTCTTAAGAAAAAAAGATCTCACCACGATGATTACGAGTAGTTACACTAGCCCACTGAAAAAAGAACTTACGACATTTGATTTAACGATGCTTGGCATCGGCGCCATTATTGGAACGGGAATTTTTGTACTGACCGGTACTGGTGCACTCACAGCCGGCCCCGGACTCATGTTTTCATTTGTCATTGCTGCGATGGCATGCTTATTCGCCTCGTTATGTTATGCCGAATTTTCTTCACTTGTGCCTGTGGCTGGTTCTGCCTATACCTATTCCTACACAACGCTCGGTGAAATTATTGCTTTTATTATCGGTTGGGATCTGATGCTTGAATATTTACTAACTGTATCAACCGTGTCGGCTGGTTGGTCAGGTTACTTTCAGTCCCTACTAGCTGGTTTCGGTCTTAATTTGCCAAAGGTCCTCACTGCCGCCCCGGGCTCTTTACCAAACGGTGGTATCTCTTACTTTAATCTACCAGCATTTGCCATTATTATTGTCATCACCGGTCTAATTTCGATTGGCGTGAAGGAAACCAAGCGAGTAAATAATGTGATGGTGATCGTCAAAATTGCAGTCGTACTGTTGTTCATTGCGGTTGCCGTCAAATACGTCAAACCTAGCAATTGGTCACCAATGATGCCTTTTGGCTTTCATGGGGTCTTTACTGCCGCTTCAACTGTTTTCTTTGCCTTTATTGGGTTTGATGCCATTTCATCGTCCGCCGAAGAAACAATTAATCCTTCGAAAACAATTCCACGAGCAATGCTTCTATCACTTGGTATCTGTACCATTTTATATGTTGTTGTCACAGCAATTATGACAGGTGTTGTTCATTATCCTTTATTTGCAAACTTCATTGATCGTCCTGTTTCAGCAGTGCTCAAATTATCGGGACAAAACTGGATGGCGGGGATTGTTGATCTGGGAGCCATCCTCGGAATGAGTACCGTCATGTTAGTCATGTTATATGGACAAACACGGATTACGTTCTCCATGTCACGTGACGGCTTGATGCCACCTATTTTCAGTAAAGTTAATGAAAAAACGGGCACACCAATGATTGCCACCTGGTTATTTGGTAGCATTGCCGCCATTATTGGTGGCTTTATTCCTCTGGCTGAACTTGCTGAACTGGTTAACATCGGTACGCTAACTGCTTTTGTTTTAGTCTCATACTCAGTGATGCGTTTGCGAAAAACCAAACCAGACGTCAAACGAGCTTTTAAAACACCATGGGTGCCGTTTGTTCCCATTATGGCCATTTTAAGTTGTTTGTTTTTAATTGCTAATTTAAAGCCGCTAACGTGGATTCGTTTTGTGGTTTGGCTTGCCATTGGTATGGTAATTTACTTCAGTTACTCCGCTAAACATTCTAAAGTTGGTATCGAAGAATTGACTAAAGATGCCTACGTTGTCAAAAAAGAAATTGATACGAAACGTTAAAAAAATGATCTAGCTTTTGCTAGATCATTTTTGCTCTATTCGACTTGTCCCATCATTGTAGTTAAGTGTCACGCCTTTTTGTACATTAAAAATATAAATATTAAAGCTAATCTTTGGCGTTTCTACTGATTGTGCCATCATATGCACGCCACGGGCCAACAGTTCATGATCACGAAAGACCGGTTGCACTTCATAACGCACATGATGATTGGTATCGCGAATATAATCAGCAATTTGGTTCTCATATACTTCCATTCCCGGTGAATTAAGACTCTGCGTGCCAGTCATTAAATTCTTTGGATTATTATTTTGCCCAGTTAATTGGTATCCCAATAAGTGGCTCCGATTGTAAATCCACAGCGTTTCCCCATCAACTGTGACTTGTTTATTATGCCAACCAGTTGGGTCTACATATAATGGATCACGTTTTTGCGTGGGCATTAAGTCACGACCCAGCATTGCATTTGCAGTCCCAACCCGATTTTGAGAATCTAAATCATGATACGATTGCCAGCTACCGTGAGCGACGCTTAAATCTTGTTTTGAAAATGTTGGCTTATTATGGTGCACCTGGATAATCTGCAGACCTTTATAATCTAGTTTTGCCAGCTGTGCTTCAGACACCGATTCTTTTGTTCGTGTGGTTTGCGTTGTTCGCTGTCCTTGGTCATTATCGTGATCAAATTGGGTGTACAATCCGCCCGCGACAATGATGAGTGAAGCAATTACCGAAATCACTGAAATCTTTTGTCTGCGCCGTCTACGTCTTGCCATTAAATTGTTCCTCCCAGATTAATGCTCATTATATTGTAGCAAACTTCAGCGCAATCAAAAAATCCAACTCCTGACTAAAGAGTTGGATTGGCTTAATGATGTCTATGTGCTACTTGGTATGTTGGAACTATGTGTTGAAATCTTACTTCATTAAAACTATGTGTTTTCCTATATGTGTGTGGTGAGAAATTGATGCTATGTGTTTGGTTATTGCCCACTTGTTTAAACTATTAATCTGACTAATGTCAGAAATGTCCGATTTCATCGCCACCACCTCTTTTTTGATTTATTTGGATAAAAAAACGCCCTATCATAACTTATCGCTAAGTTATTGATAGGACGGAGTGACCGTGTTACCACCTAAATTTACTAATTCATCGCTGAATTAGTCTTAACGCGTACAAACATACGCTGGCACTGTAATGGGTGCACCCAATTTGTTTTACTAGACGGACAGTCGTTCAAGCAATCACTCAAGGACGATGTTCACTTTCATAATTACGATTCCATCTCACCACACTGGAACTCTCTGACTAAATTATGAAACCTACTGTTTCCTCTCAACGTGTTTAATTTTCTCATCCAAATTTAATTATGTTGCCATCTTAATCTCATTTTGTGATAATGTCAACATCTTTTTTAAATTTTACTAGAAAACTATTTTTAAAATGTTTATGATAAATGCATCTTATTTATTACTTAAAGGAAGTCGCCAATCAATGTCAATTTCACAACAAAAAATTTTAATTATCGGTGGAACGTCAGGGTTTGGTTTTGAAATTGCCAGACAAAGCTTACAACAGAAGGCTAATGTAACCATCACTGGCCGTCATCAGGAGACTTTGACCCAAGCAGTGACAACTTTAAGTCAGTTTGGTACTGTGGCCGGAACATGTCTCGATGCTCACGATGAATACTCAATTACTCACTTTTTTGCTGATCAAGAAAAATTTGATCATATTATTTCAATGCTTGGTGGTGCCATGGGTGGTGGCTTTCTAGATAATACCAATGAGGCAATCAAAACGGCCATTGAAACGAAATTTTACTTAGACTTATATCTCGCTAAAAGTGCCCCAGCCCATCTGGCTGATAATGGCAGTTTAATCCTCACTAGTGGAGCTGGTCGCCGCTATGACCAGGCCGCGGGTGCCATAATTGGTAATCAAGCTATTAATGGCTTGGTTCAAGGGCTAGCTTTAGAACTGGCACCTAGGTTACGCGTAAACTCTGTTGCCCCCACTTGGACACCAACAAAATTATGGCGAGATGTTGATCAAGATCAACTTACCGCGCTAAAAAAACAACAGGCAGCTGCCAGTCCACTACAACGACTTTCATCTCCTACGGAAGTTGCCAAAACCTATCTTTTCTTGATGGATTGCACCTTCATTACTGGTCAAACAATTACTGTCGATGGTGGATCGACACTTCGTTAATAAATTATTAATAAATACTAATCGTTCTTATTAACAAAGTACTAAATTTAGCTTACTTTCGTCATATTTTCTTCACAACTTATGGTTATTATAAAATCATACCTAACAAACCTCTTTCATATACTCCTCCAAGTTATGAAAAGTAAGCTGCAACTACAAACGGCTTATGATGAACTCACTCCTTAAAAAAATCGCTTAGCCCACCCAAGCTAAGCGATTTTTTTGTGTTTGGTACTTGTGAAACCACAACTGTACAACTTCTATGTTTTCGCGTATATTAATGGCAATCATTATTTTAAAAAGCTGGTGTATTATGAATTCTTTCGACCAATCTCTATTTAAAAATAAATTGCCTAATAACAAGGCACTCATTAATTATGGCTTTAAACTTACAAACAAAAACTATCAATACCAGACAACTTTACCAACTAGTAATTTTAAAGTTGATATCACCATTGATGCAAAAAATGCTATCTCTGTTCAGCTCACAGACCCAGTTTCTAAAGATCCCTACGTTTTACATACAGTTGAAGGTGCTTCGGGTGATTTTATAAACAACGTTCGTTCTGAGCTTCATGAAGTTTTAACTGATATTGTGAATCACTGCTTCGATGCCGCGATTTTTAAAGCACCTCAAACAAAGCGATTAATTGACCAAATTAATTCGACTTATCAAGTCGAATTAGAATTTTTATGGAAAAAGTTCCCAAATAACGCGGTTTACCGCCGTGCCGATACTCATAAGTGGTTCGGTGCCATTCTGACAACCTCTACAACTAAATTAGGACTTGAAAAAGATCAACAAGTTGAGATTATTGATCTTCGGGCACCAGTTGCTGAACTTCCAGACTTACTAACAACCCCACATTTTTACCCTGGTTATCACATGAATAAAAAACATTGGTACTCGATTATTTTAGATGACTCACTATCAGATGAAAAAGTGATGAAAAGAGTCGCAGCAAGTTTTTCACTAGCCACCTAAATTTTAAAAGAAAGAAGCTGATCAAATGTCATTTACAAAAGTACAAACTTACCTTAAAGAATTAGGTCTCGAGGACCGTATCAAAGTGTTAGATTCTTCCAGCGCCACCGTTGAAGATGCCGCTGCCGCAATCGGGTGTGAGCCCGAACATATTGCAAAAAGTATGTCATTTCTAGTTAACGATAATCCGTTGTTGGTAGTTTTCGCCGGCGATGCGCGTGTTGACAATCGCAAATTTAAACAAGAATTTATCAAAAAACCAAAAATGATTTCTGCAGATCAAGTTGAAAAATATATCGGCCATAAACCAGGTGGCGTTTGTCCATTTGCCTTAAATGACGGTGTTCCCGTTTATTTAGATAATTCCCTGAAACGGTTTGAAACGGTTTATCCAGCAGCAGGTGACGCTCATAGTGTCGTTAAATTATCCTTAGCAGAATTAGAAACTGCTTCACATCCCCAAAAATGGGTTGATGTCGGTAAAGATTGGCAAGAGTAATCACTATATTCGTTCCCATCAAAACAAAATAGTGAATGCATATGAATGCTGTTATATCAGTATTTGCAACTCTCAGTTGCGCAAATGCAACGTTCAATTGAGCAACAAGTGCTAGCATGCAACTGGTCAACTCGCTTTAATGAGACTAACAACGATAAAGGAGATTTCATCATGACAAATTACGAAACCAAATTTTCGCAGCAGTTAGTCAATTTGCGAAAAGAACGGCACTTATCTCAAGAAGAATTAGCACAAAAACTTTATTTAACACGACAATCCATTTCAAAGTGGGAAAATGGAGATTCAGTTCCCGATATGAATAACTTGGTTCAACTAGCTGAAATCCTAGATGTTAGCTTAGATGAATTGGTCCTCGGCATTACACCCAAACAGAGTATGAAAGCCAACCAACTGTTTTCGAAACTGTTAGAACAAGACGAAGCTGATAAGGACTGGCATCAAAATCACCGTTGGCGTGAATGGCAGTACAAACCAATTAACAATGGTTGGGAGTGGTTGGCTCGCTACTGGTGGATTATCTTTGCATTAATTGGAATGATTTCAGCATTATTTTTTCATAAATGGTAAAGCTAAAGCGATTCTCTTTTTTGAGAACCGCTTTATTGATTATTTCTTAAATTTCTCTCATATAAATCCGGTAAACTTTTGTAAAAACGCATTTCAGTGTATACTACCAAAGGTGTAATTATTTAAATTTCGGTGGTCAAACGACTACAATCAAAGATGTAAAACTCATTTTGAGGTGATTTTTTTGAACAACAAACCTGAACCAAATACGCGAATGGCGCGCTATGATCAACCAAAACCGAAGAAAAAAAGTAAGTTATTTAAACGTAATGAGAATAAGCAAGCACCAAAACCCGGCAAAAAGGGCCCTAAACAGCCAAAAAAACGCCGTAAATTACGAATTGTGATCTTTTCTTTACTTGCCTTGTTAGTGGTCATGATTATTATTTTTGCGGTTAAACAGCACGATCCTGTGGATACTAATGACAATGATACGACTGTTTCTTCCAGTTCTTCTAGTCATAAGCATAAGAAGTCTAGTAGTTCTTCTGATGAAGATGATACTGACTATCAGTCACAGTATAGTACAAATGCCAACACAGCCCAGACAAATCCGGACACTGGTGGGAATAATAATACCGCTACACAGAATCCGAATGACAATCAAAATCAAGATACCAACAATGCTAACAATAAAACCAGTGAAGATCAAAAAGCACCAAGTACTGGTAGTCAAGGAACTACATCAAGTGGTAACGGTGCCCAAGCACCTCAACCAAATGCATCTGGATCCAATTAACTAAAAAAGAACGGTTTTAACTAAATAAAGTTAAAACCGTTCTTTTTTATAATTCTCACGCCAAAGAATCCCAAGCAGGCAATACCGTAGGTTTCGATTCACTAACCTGCTGTAATTGATCACTCAAATACTTCTTATTCACAACAACCTCATAAGTAAAATCATCAAACCAATCATTACTCATCACAAAATAGCCTTTTTCACCATTCGCCTCACCCCAGCTGTTCTCAATCTTCCAACGGTTAGGTTCGCCGTCAACTAGATTGACTCCAGTAATGGTCATGGAGTGAGTCACTTCTGCCTGTCGATACTCTAGACGTTGCGCTTTTGTCATAGTTAAATCTACACCCAACAAACTACCTTGATCAAAGAGTTTTGAGTCTAATAAACCTCGTTTTCGATCCATTTGCTGCAAGACATCATTCCCAAACCAGACCGTCTGTCCATCTTGTAATTGGGAAAGAGTTGTCTGCTTCAAGACATCCATTTCAACGTTCAAAAATTGAATTGGCAATCCGCCCGCCACATTATCTTGACTAGGCAGTGAATACAATTGATTGTAATCGTGATCCGGTGCATTCGTTACCACCACATAATCACTGAGATTCATCTCAAAATAATCTTGATAGAATTGTTGTGGGGTTAAATCACCAACACGATGTGCCTTCTGATCGTCATCTTGATATTCAAGATCAAAGGTTTGTATGGGTTGGCCAAACGCATAAACAGCTAATTGATAAATTTCACTGACCATGTATTCTTTAATTGCCATTATTTCAGCATCTTGCGCGCCATTTTGAACCATTTCACGTAATTGCATAGCATCCTTGCGCAGTAATAAATTCATGACGTGGTCAATTTCTGTTGTGTCATTGGTGTTATAAGTTTCAGGCATGGCGTAAGATGGCACAACCCCATACTTTTGCACAAGACTGGCAGCCATCTGCCATTGCCCACCGTCTGTGCCAGCCATGCTTAAATAAAATTCAACCTCGCGATCATCCACGGGACGATCAGCCGTATTTAAAATGTTCTGCAAAAAAGTATTGGCGCGCTCGACACGATCCCAAAAGAACAAATAATTTTGCGACAATTCAAAATCGGCAACATTGTGTTTTTGGGCAAATTCATGACGTAATGTATTTAAGGTCGCAAACAACCAGCAACGCCCACTGTGTTTTTGATTGGTGACCTTCCCTGTTTTGACTTCCAGTGAAAAGACCCGATTGAGTCGTTGACTCGCTGTTTGATCTTCACTGCTAGCATTAATCCCATTTTTCATCACGGCACGACTAATGACAGCAGCGTCTGTTCGCTTATCATAGTCTGCTTGAAATTGATTAATTAATTCTGGTGTAATTTCTTGGTTAAAATTCATGTTTGCCCTCCATATCAGTTAAATCATTATTTCTATTCTAGCAGGAAATACAGGTTAACAAAAAGCATTTACCTTACTGGTAAATGCTTTAATTTGATTTAATTTAGTTCTCGAAATAACTCTTCCATTCTGTATTAACATTATTGCGTTTTGTTTTGTCGCGATTCCAGAATGGTACTTTGACAACGCCCAGAATTTTCTTCTTCGGAACAAAGCCCCAATAACGACCATCATTAGAAACACTCCGGTGATCTCCAAGCACAAAGTATTCGCCACTTGGCACTTTCTTAGCACCGGCATTTTTTTGCCACTGATTTTGTAGTGACACACTTTGCATCGTCCAATTACCGGTTCCTGTGCTTCGTTCAGTACCCGAAATATAGTTTTGCTTAACTTTCTTGCCATTGACATAGAGATTGCCGTTTTTTGAAGATACTGTATCTCCTGGCAAGGCAATTACACGCTTGACGTAGTCTGTTTTCTTTTGTGTAGCGCCAGGATCAACACCAAAAGCGTCAAAAACCACCACACTGCCGCGATGGATCGTTGATTGTTTATACACAAAAACCCGTTCGTTATTTTCAAGGTTGGGTTGCATGGATGGTCCATCAACACGTACTAATTGAAATACGAATGTTTTGACAAGTAACGCCACTAACAAACCTAAAGCAATTGGTACAATCCAACTCATGATTTCTTTCAATGCTTTCATAAGTCCACTCCAATTTCTTTTCCTAATATAATTGATTCAATTGTAATACAAGTACTTTGATATTCAAACAATTATATTTTTCATTAACGAATCTTCATCTTTTTTGGTATGATGTTCATATCATTAGCCGGAAAGGAACGTTTATCAATGCAACAATTTTTTACTGTTCTGGGTGGCATGGGTTCTCTTGCCACAGAAAGTTATGTCCGCTTATTAAACGAATTAACACCAACTACTAAAGATCAAGATTATTTAAATTATCTCGTAGTTAATCATGCCACTGTTCCAGACCGTTCCGCTTATATTTTAGATCATAACACCATCGATCCTTTACCAGCATTGCTGGAGGATATTGAACAACAAAGTCAATTGCACCCGGCTTTTTTTGTGCTAGCTTGTAACTCAGCTCATTATTTTTATGACGTTTTGCAACAAGCTACTGAAATACCAATCCTACATATGCCCAAACTGGCAATTGAAGAAATTAGCCATCTGAAACCAGCTGCTAAACGTGTTGGTGTTTTAGGAACCCCTGGTACAATTAAGATCGGTCTGTATAATCAACTCATCGAAGATCATGGTTACGTGTTGGTCACGCCCAGTGAAACAATTATTGCAGATACTGAGGATCTAATTTTTACGGACATTAAACAAAACGGTCATGTAAATCCACAAAAATATCATACACTTCTGCATAAAATGGTTGAAGATATGCACTGCGACATTGTAGTTTTGGGATGCACTGAATTGTCACTTGCACAAGAACAGGCACCTAACCATGATTTTCCCATCATAGATGCCCAAGCAATTTTAGTGCAACATTCTATCACTCGTGCATTACAACTACGTCAAAGGCTTAATTAGTTTTTTATTGACGTATTTAGAGAAAGGATTCAATTAGATAATGATCCCGCAACTTTTAACAATCAGTTCCTGGGGGCTCGCTCTTGTGTTTGGATTCATCTTTATGATGAGCTATCACCAGGAAAAAAGGCGCTTAATTAATGGTATTTTTTTCAATTTATTTTTATTTAGTACACTTACTGCCATTGCCTTTTCTATTTTGCAAAGTAATAATAAAATACTGATTTTTAGCTTATTTGCACTTCTCATTATTTTATTTATCATCATTCTTGCATTCTACTTATTACAATCGCTTCTCCTACTCTGGAATGCTTGGATTGTTTGGCACAAAGAAAGTCACTCACTCGCAAATATGCTGACATTAGTCTTAGGCCTTGCCGTACTTTTGATACCCATCATTAGCAACCTCTTTGCAAATTATCTACCAAAATCTCTTTTTATTTGGATAAATTCATTTTCTTACCTGCTTATCTTTTATGTTCTGTTTTGGTTTTACAATTATCTAACAATGCTAGTTATTTACCAATTCAACCGACCAAAATTTAATCAAGATTTTATTATCGTGTTAGGGAGTGGATTGTTAAATGGTAGCGAAGTGCCTCCTCTTTTACAGGCCCGCATTAATCGCGCACTTCAATTTCAACAAAAGCAATTACAAAAAAACGGAAAACCGGCAACAATCATCTTTTCAGGGGGACAAGGCGCTGATGAGACACTTCCCGAAGGACAAGCAATGCTGCAATACGCGCTTCATCAGGGACTTTCTCCAGTGTTCGGGGTTGCTGAGACTAAATCCAAAACAACACTAGAAAATATGCAATTTTCAAAACGATTAATTGATCAATCAAAAATTGCTAGCCCAAATGTCATTTTTGTCACAAATAATTACCATACCTTTCGAGCGAGTTTGTTCGCAAAACAAGTAGGTTTAGCTGCAGATGGTATTGGCGCAAGAACAGCTAAATTTTTCTTACCCAACGCCGTTATTCGCGAATATATTGCGATTTTTGTCCGTCAAAAAAAATGGCATTTTGTGGCGATCTGCCTTTTATTAATTGTTTCAGTATCACTAAGTATTCTGGAAACTTATTTTGTTGGACAATAGTATCTAACTATATTTTAGCTTTTTGAGATATCAAAAGGATCATCAGTATAATACTGATGACCCTTTTTTCTTAAACTTTTTCTTTAAAGTTTTTCACAAACGATTTTGCATAATTATGATCGATGTATTTTTCCATTACGAGGCGTTTGAGATTCCAATCAGCTGCATAATGAAATGTAGTACCATATCTTTTTTCATTAATTAATTTAACTGCTTCTTGTTTCGCCTCATTATTTTTTGCGTACTTCTTAAATGTTGCTTTACCAACGCCTAGCCAAAGTTGGTATTTTTCCGAATCTTTATTGGCATAGATCGTTGGTTGATCTTTTAACGTTTGGGTGATGTAATCTTCAACTGGGTACGAAGCTAAATTATAGCCATTCAGTGTCACAAAGAAACTACTTCGTCCTTGTCGAGGATTCAAATCAAAAACTTTATAAGTTTGATCACGCGAATCAAACTTTAAATCAAAATTGACAAATCCTGTAAATCCGACTTTTTCTAAAAAGTTTTGAATATTATCATAAATTTCCTGATTATATTCCGGCATAATTGCAACATAGTTACCGACTGCTGTTGGGGCCGGATCTTCCAATAGTGGGTGTCCCAAACACATCATCTTAACTTTATGATACTGGTCAACATAGACGTTGATTGTTCTCATATTACTATCGTCACCTGGAATGTAGTCTTGTAAAATCATGTCTCCTTGGTACGGACTAGTATCATAGATTTGCGTTAACACTGTCTTAAGACGAGCTTCGTCATCAATGATATAAGCCTTTTCGTAGCCTTCAAAATTCCCTTTGTGCCACTCTACTGCATCGGCCGCTTTCAACGCCACCGGGTAGCCAAATGGAGATTTGAAGTTGTGATAGTCGGAGTCTCGATTGACAATTTCTGTTTTGGGATATGGCATTCCCACTCTTTCACAAACCTGATAAAAGCTTTCCTTATCAGTTAATTCAGCTACCATATCATAATTGGCATATGGACATATAAAGTGTTCAGACAATGCGTCATAATTTTTAGAAACCAGCTCTGTATAATCATCACCACAGCTAATTAGTAGCAACGCAATCCCTTTTTCTTCATATGGTTCGGCAATTTTAAGCAGTGTGGGGGCAAAAATAGCAGGGTCTTGAAAATTATCCACAAAATGCGTTTCAAGAATTGCAGAAAATCTTGTTGGTGCTAATTCTGCCATTGCATAACACTGTGACTTAACACCATATTTTTCATGCAATGCTCTGGCCATGCCATATGCATTAAAGTCACTACCTAAAATAATGGGAACAAATTGTTGCGTCATTGTATCACTCCTTAACAAATTCTGTTTCTGGGATTGTAATTTTTTCTAATAAATTCTCTTCAACATCCTCAGGAAAATACACCGCATACCAAATAATAAAGGTATAAATACTGAATAACTTTTGCATGCTCGATTGACCGGCGCGATGTTTATCTAATACTTCCATCAGATAATCAGCATTAAAGAATTTTTTGGCTGTCGCACTAGTGAAAGTTGTTTTCAAAATATCGTAGTATTTATCTTCTTTCATCCAGTTTGCTAATGGAGATGGAAAGCCCATTTTTTCTTTTTCGGCCACTTCTTTTGGCAGGCTTTCTTGCGCAGCTTGACGAAAGGCATACTTAGTTTCAGTGCCATTAAAGCGTGTATTAACTGGCAAGGTATGGGCAAACTTAGCTACTTCTTTATCAACCAGTGGCATCCGAACCTCTAATGAATTGGCCATACTCATGCGGTCTGCCTTATGCAGAATATCATATGGCAACCAGGTATTAATATCGAAATACTCCATTTGCGTTTTTTCATCCAGATCCTTCACGTTATCAAACAAGTATTTGGTCATTTTGCCACTATCAACAACCATATTAGGATCATTAAATAGTTTTTTTCGTTCATCTTCGTTATAGACATAGTTAACACGGTAATACCGTTCACTAATTGGTTGCGCTCCTCGAAGCAAAAATTTTCGACCATGAAAACGTGGCAGTGGTTTTACTAATGCCGCCAGAGCACTTCTAATAAATCCAGGCACCATTTTTTGATATTTATGGAAGGTATCTCCCTCAAGATACGTATTATAACCACCAAAAAATTCGTCAGCTCCTTCACCCGATAAGGCTACTTTGACGTGTCTGCTGGTTGCTTTAGTAAGAAAATAAAGTTGGATAGCAGACGGATTGGAAAGTGGTTCATCCATGTAATACATCACCTTAGGAATACTACTAAAATAGTCATCTTCAGTAATTTTAATTTGTGTATTTTTTTGATGAATCGTTTTAGCAAACTTCGTTGACCAATCTAGTTCACTATATTTTGAATTATCAAATCCTAGTGAAAATGACTGGATATCTTTAATTTTACTGGCCTCATTTAATACATAGCTGGAATCCACACCACTTGAAAGAAAACTACCAACTTCCACATCCGCGATCATATGTGCATCTACAGATTCGTGTACCAAATTTTTGATTGTCTCACTTGCTTCTTCCGGCGTTTCCTGCGAATTGATTTCATATTTAAATTGATAATACCGTTCATGAGTTAAATTTTTAGTTTTGATGTCATAAAACATGTATTCACCAGGAAGCAACTTATAGACATGTTTAAATAAGGTCTCTCGTCCTGGAATGAATTCAAAGCTCATGTGATATGGCAATAATTTCAAATTAAATTCTTTTTTAAATTTAGGATTGTCCAAAAATGCTTTAATTTCAGAACCATACATAAACGTTTGACCATCGTCATAATAATAAAATGGCTTCATGCCGAAATGATCACGTGCCGCAAATATTTTTTGTTCGCTTCGGTCATAAATTGCAAACGCAAACATCCCTCTAACGTGCTCTAACAATTTTTCATGCCAGGCATCATAACCATGCAATAAAACCTCAGAATCAACGTTAGTTCTGAAAACATAACCAAGGTCTTCTAAATCTTTTCGGACTTCTTTAAAATTATAAATCTCTCCATTAAAGGTTAAGACAGTCGTTTGTTCATCATTAGCCATTGGCTGTTTGCCATGTGCCAAATCAATGATCGATAATCGCCTAAAACCCATTAACACATTATCATCTTTGAAATACGCCTCATCATCTGGTCCTCGGTGTTTAATTCGATTCGCCATTTTAACAATTATATTATCATCCAAATCTGAATGATTAATGCATCCTACAAAACCACACATATAACTATTTCCCCTTCATTTATACCTAGTATTTAATTTCCTAATTAATTGTCTCTTCAACGACAGTCGCGTCACCCTTGTACGGATATAACTTGCCGTTTAACTTTTGTGATTGGTCTTCACCCTTGCCTGCAATCACAACCGCATCCAATGGATGATTAACCATTTTCAGAGCCTCTTTGATTGCTTGCTCACGGTCTTCAATAAAACTAATACGAACATTTGGATTTTCGATAGCTCCAGCAATGTCATGTGCAATAGCTGCTGGTTTTTCCGTATCTGCATCGTCAGTTGTCAAAACAGCAACATCTGCGTAGTTAGAAATTGCCTTACCTAATCCAAATCTCCGATTTAAGCCTTTTTTGCCGGTACTTCCTGTTACAACGACTACTTGGCCATTCGGATGTTCTTCACGTACTGTTTTCAATAGGCGATTCAAACTGTCAAAATTATGAGCATAATCCACATAAATTTGTACACCATCTGTCCGGGTAAATTCTTCCATACGTCCTGGCACTGTTGTTTGTTTGATTCCCGCAACACACTGACTAATGGATGCACCTAACTGCAAACATGCTGTAACTGCCGCTGCCGCATCTTCTTCATTGAAATCACCATCTAGCTTGGTATCAAATGCCGTTTGCTGTGATTCTTGATCAATATTAAATGCATAACGTTTAACATGCTGCAGCACAACGTCGGCATTTTCTTGTCGACCATAAGAAATGACTGGCACTTCTTTTTGTTGACATACCGCACTCAAAAAAGAAAAATATTTTGAATCATGATTGATTACCATCTTCTTTGCATGATCGATGATCTGCCGTTTGCAGAAAAGATAGTCATCGAAGCTAGGATGTTCAATTGCGCTGATATGGTCAGGAGAAATATTCAAAAACACGCCAACTTCAAATGGCACGCCATAAACACGATGTTTTTTAAAAGCTTGAGATGACGCTTCCATCACAAGATGTGTCATATGGTTATCTAGTGCCTGCCTCATCATCTTGAAAAGCTCTAATGATTCTGGCGTTGATAGTTGAGATTTAAAATAGTTTTTTCCATCTAAGGTGGTATCCACCGTTGAGAGCAACGCCACCTTTTGATCGGTGACCTGGTCTAAAATATTCTTTGCGAAATAAGCGGTAGTTGTTTTCCCTTTTGTTCCAGTGATACCTAGTATTGTTAACTGCTGTTCAGGATGTCCATAAAAAGCACTTGCTAACACAGCCATTGCAATTTGTACATCAGTCACGATAATGCCAACAACCTCTTCATCAACTGTATCCACTGTTTTTTGTGAAACGTAAAATCTCACACCTTTTTTAATGGCTTGTTCTAAATAAACATCTTTGAAATTAATTCCCTTACAAAAAAATAAGGTCTCTTTCTGCTGTTCAACTTTTTGAGAATTATATTCTAAGTCATCAATTGAAACATCAGCAAATTTTGCACTGTAATCGTAATACCATTTATCAGCTACTTGGAATTCTTTTAGTAAATCATACTGTTTCAATATTTTTTCAATGTCATAGATCGAAAAAGACATTTTAATTGTCCCTCCAAATAGTTTAAGTTCGTTGCAATTCATTAATATTCTATCACCAAACTTATGACTGTCCTACACAAATAGGTAAAGTTAGTCAGATTATTGAAAAAAATTACCATGTTCCCACCAAACTTTAATATTACTTAATAAAATGACACTATATTTTCATAGTTTATTCCATATTTAATTCACATTCTCATACTAGAGTTACTTCATTACCTTATATGAAAGGGTGAATGAATATGTACTTTAGTCAATTAACAAATCTTATTCCGATGAAACCGACTTTGGCAAATGAACTTACGCGCCATAACCAAAAAATTCAAAATGTGACAAGTGACATTCGTAAAATCATTCCTGGCAGTTGTTTTGTCGCCATCAAAGGTTTTACTTTTGATGGCCATCAGCATCTTGATGAAGCCGTTAAAAAAGGTGCCATTGTTCTGATAGTTGATCAACCTGTTAAAGAAAAGTATATTGTACCAATAATTCGCGTCACAAATTCCAAGAAGACATTCGCACAACTGGTTACTTGTTTTTTTGGAAATCCTAGTAAAGATCTTTTTATGGTTGGTGTTACAGGTACAAATGGAAAAACGACAGTCACTAATCTTGTAAAAACTATTTTAACTGACCACCACGTTGCCACAGGCCTGATCGGTACAATTGGTAATGAATTAGGTAACAAAAATGTGAAAAGCATTAATACAACTCCTGACGTCGGCACTATTCAATCCTCACTAGCTTTGTTAAAAGAACAGCAGTATCAAGCTTGCGCCATGGAAGTTTCTTCAATTGGTTTGGAGCAAGGTCGAACCTGGGGAACCGATTTTGATGTGGCCGTATTCACAAATTTAACAGAAGATCATTTAGATTATCATAAAACAATGGAAAACTACTTTGATGCTAAATCTCTTCTATTTTCTCAGTTAGGAAATAACTATACTAGCAATGGATGGCCCAAAACGGCAGTTATTAATATTGATGACTCATATGGTCGCCGATTACTAAATAAAACCTCTGCCTATACCATTACTTACGCAATTGATAATCCAAGTGCTTTATTAAATGCCAAAAATATTAAAATGAATCCTAATCATACAGACTTTGATATTATATTTGACCATCAAGAATACCATGTGAAAACTAAACTAGTCGGTAAATTTAATGTCTACAACGTCTTAGCAGCATTTGGTGTTGGTATTGCATACCATCTGCAACCCCAGGAAATAATTTCTTCACTAACAAAAGCAACTTCAGTCACTGGTCGTTTTCAAAGCATTAGCAATGATAGTGGCATAACAGCAATTGTTGACTATGCTCATACGCCAGATGGACTTAAACAAGTTTTAAAAACTATAGATACACTACACCATCATCGTGTCTTTTGTGTTGTCGGTGCAGGCGGTAATCGTGATAATAATAAGCGGCACATAATGGGTGAAATTGCACTTGCTAATGCAACAAACGTGATCTTCACCTCAGACAATCCCCGAACCGAAAATCCACAAACCATTATTGAAGATCTTACCAAAACACTCCCCAAGCAAGCCGATTATGAAAGTATTGTGGATCGAAAAACAGCAATTGAATCCGCCTTAACTCAGGCTCAAAAAGGGGATGTTGTTCTGGTAGCCGGTAAAGGTCACGAAGATTACCAAATTATTGGTACAACTAAACACCATTTCAGTGATATCGAAATTATTAATAATTTTCTTAAAAAAAGATGAGATAATAGTTTTAATTCAACAGTCTTTTAATTGATGAGTACTGACAGATCCTTATTGACGAATGAATCATTATCGATTATCCTTTAATGCAATATCTTTAATGTTTTTCTCATTTTTTGATATAGATAAATAGTTAGGAGACTGGAGAATGATTAAGTTTTGGAAAAATTACCGCGGCACAATATTTCTGTTCTGCGGATTGATCTTAGGTGGTTTAGCTGGTGCGCTTTGGGGTACAAAAGTAAACGTGGTCAAACCATTTGGTGATCTTTTTTTAAATCTCATGTATATGATTTTAATTCCTTTAGTTTTCTTCAGTATCTCCTCAGCAATTGCCAACATGACAGAAATGAAACGATTAGGCAAAATTTTAGTTACCACCTTGATTGTCTTTTTAGCAACTTCGTTAGTTGCTGCAATTTTAGGCTATGTTGCCGTAGTTATTTTCCGACCAATTAATAATGTCGACATGGCTAGTGTCAAACATCTCATGGGTAACGTTAAAGGCGCTAGCAGTCACATTTCTGGTCTTCAACAATTAGTGAACACTTTTACGGTTGATGACTTTGACAAAATTTTATCAAAAGATCATATGCTACCTTTAATTGTCGTGTCAATTTTAACCGGAATTGCCACATCAACAGCTGGTGAAATTGGTCGTCCGTTTGCTAAAGTCCTTTCTTCTGCCAATGTGGTCACAATGACGATCGTTAAATATATTATGTACTATGCCCCAGTTGGATTGGGCTGTTTTTTCGCAACTGTGATTGGTAGCCTTGGATCAGAGATGGTGGGAACCTATCTACGGACATTACTTGTCTATATCGGTTTTTCTGCTTTCTACTTCTTCGTGGTCATGAGTGGCTATGCTCTGGTCGCTGGCGGCAAACAAGGGTTTAAGATTTTCTGGAAAAACATTAGTGGTCCTGCCATTACAGCAATTGCCACAAGTTCATCTGCCGCAACCATCCCCGTAAACTTACAATACACAAAACGCATGGGTGTTACAGATGATATCGCCGAAACAGTGATTCCTCTGGGTGCTAACACGCATAAGGATGGCTCAGTTGTTGGTGGTATCTTGAAAGCCACGTTCTTATTCGTCTTATTTGGCCGTAATATCACCACCCCTGAAAATGCCTTCCTCATTATTTGTGTCGGCTTCTTAGTTGGCGTGGTCATGAGTGCCATTCCTGGTGGTGGTTTCGTGGCTGAAACAGTGATTATTACTGTCTTCGGTTTCCCAATGGCCGCCTTGCCATTGATTTTAATTATTAGTGAAATTATTGATATTCCTGCAACATTATTAAACTCTTCAAGTAATACGAGTGCCGGCATGTTGGTTGCCCGCTTTGTTGAAGGAAAAGATTGGTTGAAAAATTATTTATCAGCCAAATAGTGCTTTAATTGTTAACAAAAGAGAACTTTGACCAATATCGTCAAAGTTCTCTTTTTTGTTATGGCAAATTAATCTAAATCAGCTCTAAAATGAACTACCCAGCTTCTTCTGCACTACCAACCTTAGCAATCCGCCCTTGTTGAATGTAAACACTCAAAATGGCAATGTCAGCAGGATTAACCCCACTAATTCTTGATGCTTGGGCAATTGTTTCTGGTTGAATTTTCTTTAATTTTTGATGAGCTTCAGTTGCCAGACCGTCGATGGCGTCGTAATCAATTCGCTCTGGAATTTTCTTTGCTTCCATCTTCTTTAAACGATCCACTTTTTGCTCAGCTTTTTTGATATAACCGGCATACTTCACTTGTATCTCGATTTGTTCAATAATGCGATGATCCAGTTCGTGTTCGGGGGCAGGAATAAACTGCAATAAATCAGCGTAAGTCACTTCGGGACGACGCAAAAACTCACTGGCGATCACACCATCTTTTAATGGCTTCTCACCCCGTTTTTCAACAAACGCATTAATTTCTGCAGATGGCTTGATACGAATACTATCTAAACGTTGCTCTTCAGCTTCAATTTTAGCTTTTTTAGTTAAAAAGGCTTGATAACGATCTTCATCAATCAATCCCAATTCGTAACCCTTCTGAGTTAAACGTAAATCAGCATTATCATGTCTTAAAATCAAACGATATTCGGCTCGACTCGTCAACAGACGATAGGGTTCCTTGGTTCCCTTGGTGACAAGATCATCAATCATCACACCAATGTAGGCATCTGAACGCTTCAACGTAAATTGGCCGCGATCTAAAGCACGCAACCCAGCATTGATACCAGCAATCAAACCTTGTCCAGCTGCTTCTTCGTAGCCAGATGTGCCGTTTGTTTGGCCGGCGGTGTACAAATTCTTGATTCGTTTTGTTTCTAATGTTGGTCGTAATTGATAAGGGGCAACGACGTCGTATTCAATCGCATAGCCTGGACGCATCATTTCTGCGTTTTCGAGGCCCTTAATTGAATGAACAACTTGTTGTTGAATTTCTTCTGGTAATGACGTTGAAAGGCCTTGGACATACCATTCTTCAGTCCGGCGACCTTCTGGTTCCAAGAACAATTGATGGCGTGGCTTGTCAGCAAACCGCACGATTTTATCTTCAATTGAAGGGCAATAACGTGGTCCGACACCCTCAATGGTTCCAGAAAACATGGGTGCACGATCTAAGTTTTCGCGAATCAAACTATGCGTACCTTCGTTGGTATACGTTAACCAACAAGATAACTGCTCTGATAGTGGCAGATACTTGCTATCGGGCGTTTCAAAACTAAAATGATTAGGTTCTTCATCACCCGGTTGTTCTTCTGTTTCATCGTAATTAATGGTTGTACCATCCACACGTGGCGGTGTTCCTGTCTTAAAGCGTTCCAAATCAAAGCCGAGTTCTTCCAAATTCTCTGACAACTTTGTGGCAGTTTGTGAGTTATTGGGACCAGATTCGTATTGCAATTCACCAATAATAATCTTGCCGCGTGCCGCCGTTCCGACGGTTAATACGACACTTTTAGCGCTGTAATGTGCGCCTGTATTGGTAACAACCCCAACACATTTGCCATCTTCAACTAAGAGTTGATCAACTGTTGCTTGACGCAGCGTTAAATTAGGTTCTTGTTCCAGTGTCTTTTTCATTTGTTCGTGGTAAGAATACTTATCAGCCTGTGCTCGTAATGCCCGCACAGCGGGTCCTTTGCCTGTATTTAACATTCTCATCTGTACGTAGGTTTGATCAATATTTTTACCCATTTGACCACCTAATGCATCGATTTCCCGTACAACGATGCCTTTAGCTGGACCGCCAATTGATGGATTACATGGCATAAAGGCCACCATGTCTAAACTAATGGTAACTAATAACGTTTTATTGCCCATTCGTGCAGCAGCAAGGGCTGCTTCGCTACCGGCATGACCGGCGCCAACGACAATAACGTCATAATCAGAACCTTGATATGGTAATGCTTGATTCATTTCTCAAACTCCTCACTAATTACTTTCCTAAACAAAATTGACTAAACAATTGATCTAATAATTCGTCCTGATAGCTATCACCGGTAATTTCGCCGAGTAGGTCCCAGCAGCGCGTCATATCGATTTGGACTAGGTCAACAGGCATGTTAGCCTTGATTCCTGCTAGAACATCATTTAAAGCATCTTTCGCTTGATTTAACAGGCCAATGTGCCGTGCATTTGTAACCATGACACTATTTTGATTACTTTCAATACCTTCATTAAAGAATAAATGGTTAATGCGTGTTGATAATTGATCCATCCCCGCGTTATTAACAATGGACGTTTCAATCAATTGATTTTGATCAACGTATTCATGTAATACGTCAACGTTTAACTGGTTCGGTAAATCAGTCTTATTTAAAATCACAATGCGCGGCATGTCTTTAGTAGCCTCAATTAAGGCTAAATCCTCATCCGTTAATGGTTGTGAACTATCTAAGAGAAGCAATACTAAATCAGCGGTTTCAAGTGCTTGACGACTCCGTTCGACCCCAATTTTTTCAATTTGGTCATCTGTTTCGCGAATTCCGGCTGTATCGATTAACTTTAATGGCACGCCATTGACATTAACGTACTCTTCAATCACATCTCGAGTAGTACCGGCAATATTAGTCACGATGGCCTTATCTTCATTTAATAACCGATTTAACAGGCTTGATTTACCAACGTTCGGCCGACCAATAATAGCAGTTGCAATACCATCACGTAAAACTTTACCTTGTTGCGCGGTTTTTAGAACTTCTTCAATGCGTTGCTTAACCTCGGTTGCCTTTTCTTGCAATAACTTAGTTGTCATCGTTTCAACGTCATCATATTCTGGATAATCAATGTTAACCTCAACTTGCGCCAGCACTTCGAGAATATCTTGGCGTAAATGCTTGATTAAACGCGATAAATTACCGTCTAATTGATTCAATGCAACTTTCATCGATTTATCAGTCTTAGCCCGGATTAAATCCATCACTGCTTCAGCTTGAGATAAATCAATGCGCCCATTTAAAAAGGCCCGTTTTGTATATTCCCCTGGTTCTGCCAGCCGAGCACCATGACTTAATACCAATTGTAAAATCTTATTAGTCGCCACTAAACCACCATGACAATTAATTTCAATGATATCTTCTCGTGTATACGTTTTAGGTGCTCGCATCACGGACACCATGACTTCATCAATTTCAGAATTGGTCTGTGGATCAATCACGTGACCATAGTTAATCGTGTGGCTGGCTACTTTAGCAAGGTCCTTGCCATGAAAAACTTTTTTAGCCACATCAATTGCGTCCTCGCCACTAATGCGAACAATTGAAATACCACCCTCACCCACTGGCGTTGAAATTGCGGCAATTGTATCGAATTCTGTTACTGCCATGATTGTGCTCCTCTCAATATTTTTCCACAAAAAAAGTGCCACTCCGCGCCTGACAATTGTCAAAACGGGAATAAAGCACTTTCACTACTTTACTCGATCTATTCAAATCCTAGTCATTTTAAAATGAACCTTTGTAAATGTCAACTATTAAATCTCGCTGGCGGGCGCAATCACAATACTTCGTTTCGGTTCTTGCCCCTTTGAATAAGTTCTAACAAACTTATTATCAGCTAAAATATTATGAATCTGTTTACGCTCTTGTGCTGGCATGGGATCAAGGTAGACGGCTTGATGCGAGGCAATCACTTCACGCGCGGTTTGTTTAGCTAAATTGGAAACAATTTCTTGGCGTTTTTCACGATAACCATCACTATCAAGGGTAACTCTAACATGTTGAAAACCATGTTGGTTTAAAAAGACTAATGCCATTTCTTGAAGCGCATTAATCACCCGACCATGGTGACCAATGACCAACCCTTGCGTATCTGTTTTTAAATTAATATCAATAGCGTGATCATTTGTGGTGACTTCTAACGTGGTATCAATGCCCATCACGGTTAAAATATCACCCAGATATGCTTCTAGTTGTTCACCCGCAATTTGGATTTTCTTCACATTTTGTTCGTGGCGTTGCCGCCGTTGTAGGTCTGATAATCCAGCTTGCTCATCATCTTCTAAAACTGAATCTGTTTCCACACTTCCTAAATTATTCAATTCATCTTTATCATGATGGATTTTATCCAATAATTCCGGATGTAAAAGTGCCCCGCCTGAATGCTGTGGCAAAATAGACGTTACTTCCACCTCAGCTTCTTTTTTATTAAGTCCTAATAATCCTTTTTTGGGACTACTAATCACTTCAATATTTGCTTCGTCTCGTGTTAAATGAAGGGTTTTTAATCCATTTTCAATTGCTTGGGCGATTGTTTCACCAGTAAATAGCGGCATATGTCCTTAACCTCTTTCAATAATCTTTACATATATTATGCTTTTTTTTACAAAAAAAGCAATCAGTGCTTTAACTGATTGCTCATCACTTATTTACGTTTACTACGAACGGCGCGGCGTTTAGCCTTTTCAATGGCCTTACGTTTCGCTTTTTCAGCTGCCTGTTTTTCAGCACGTTCACGATTAATCACAAATGGATTTTGAATCACTAATGTTTGCCCCGCTTGGAAAGCGTTGGTAACCACCCAATATAGTGAAATCGCTGATGATAAGTTCAAGGCCATGAAGAAAATCATGATTGGCATGAACCACGTCATCGAAGTCGTCATCATATTTTTCTCAGGTTGAGAAGCCATTGACAACCATGAACTAATAAAAGTAAAGACGGCTGCTAAAATTGGCAAAATGAAATATGGATCTGGATGTCCTAATTTTAACCACAAAAATGAACCTGCCCGCAAGACGTGTGTGCGCCAAATAGCTGCATACAACGCATAGATAACGGGTAATTGGACTAACATTGGCAACATTGAAGCAAACGGATTAACGCCAGCTTCGGCATATAATTTACGCTGCTCTTCTTGTAAAGTCCGCACAGTATCCATATCTTTTGATGAATACTTTTTTTGCAAAGCCTTTAATTGCGGCTGCAATTCTTGTGTTTTACGCATTGCCCGTGTTTGATAAACCATTAATGGTAAAATAATGATTCGCACGATAATGGTAAAGATGATAATTCCCATCCCATAACCACCAAACGTATGGGAAAGCCAGATAATGGCCCGCGAGAAATTATAAACAATCCAATGATCCCAAATGCCAGTACTGTGACTATTAACTGGTTTGTTGGAACATGCCGCTAAAAATAGCACTAATGATAAAACACTAACAATTGTTAGAATTTTTTTGAGATGCTTTTTCACTCTTTCGTCCTCACTTTAATTTTCATCAAACAGGTTAGCTAGTTTCATGACATGAGTTAACTGCTGTTTGGTTTCCGCCATACTCATTTTTCTGGCACTTGGTCTAGCAATGACCAAAAAATCACATTGAGACTTAATTTGTGGTTTTAGTTCTAAAATTGATTGCCGAATTCGGCGCTTCACCCAATTACGATTAACCGCATTGCCAATTTTCTTACCAACTGAAATCCCAACACGAAAATGTTTTTGCCCCGTCTTTTCCATTACATAGATAATGAACTTACGATTGGCAACTGAATTGTGTGTCTCAAACACTTGTTGAAACTCACTTTCCTTTTTAACCCGGTATGATTTTCGCATTTACTGTTCTCTCCAAAACTTTTCAGAAAAAAAGACCACTGTTCATCAGCGGCCTTATGCAGACAATACTTTTCTGCCTTTTTGACGTCTACGTGCTAATACCTTGCGGCCATTGCTTGTACTCATACGCTTACGGAAGCCATGAACACGTGAACGATGGCGTTTCTTTGGTTGAAATGTGCGTTTCATAATTTAGCACCTCCTATTTAGATATTATTTTCTTTTCTATAGTCGAAAAGTTCATCTTTTCAAACAATACCCTACTATCTTAGCATAGAGTCCGCCAATAATAAATACCCAAAAAACGAAAAAAATTTTTTAATTATCCACAAAATTTTAAGAATATTCCACAGCGTTGTGTACAAAAAGAATTCAATTTGAATCTTTCCACAGCTTTTTCCCGTGTTTTTACACATATCTACAGCCTGTTTATAAAGTTATCCACACATCCTTGTTTGCCTGTGGAAAAGTTTGCAAAATGCCGTCATTATTGCTTTTGATTCCCACAGGAATTTGTGGATAACTGTAAAATTCCTTAATATTTCAGGTGTTTTTCACACCTTGTGGATAATTTACACACAGCGTTGTGTAATATTACAAATTTGTTTCAACAACCCTGTGGAAAACTCTGCTTTTGCATGCTAAACTATTTGGAGTAGTTTTAATTAGGAGGAGTCGCTCGTGACTGATTTACAGACACTTTGGGATACTATTAAAGAATCTTTTAAGAATGATGTATCCGACGTTACATATGATAATTTAATTGCACCGGCGAAAGCTATTTCACTCGCCAACAATCAATTAACTATCGAATTACCAACCAAGTTCCACCAAGATTACTGGCGCGATTCACTCACCAAAAAGCTGGATCAATACGTTTTTGATGCCACAGCAGAAAAAATTGAGCCCCGCTATATTTTAGAAACCGATGAAACGTTCGCAACAGGTCCATCAATGCCCGTTAAGCCATCATTCAAAGTTAATACCGCATTGAACCCCCGGTACACCTTTGATTCATTTGTGATCGGTAAAGGCAACCAAATGGCCCATGCAGCCGCATTAGTCGTTTCTGAAGAACCCGGCAAGATGTACAACCCGCTCTTCTTTTATGGAGGCGTTGGCCTTGGCAAAACGCATTTAATGCATGCAATAGGTAATAAATTAATTGCTGCAAATCCGAGTATTCGCGTTAAGTACGTCACTAGCGAAGCATTTACAAATGACTTTATCAATGCCATTCAAACTGGGACACAGGAACAATTTCGTCAGGAATATCGCAATTTAGATCTTCTATTAGTTGATGATATCCAGTTCTTTGCGGATAAGGAAGGAACCCAAGAAGAGTTCTTCCATACATTTAATGCATTGTATGAAGAAAATAAACAAATCGTTCTAACTTCTGATCGCTTACCTAACGAAATTCCTAAGTTGCAAGACCGACTGGTTTCACGCTTTAAATGGGGCTTATCAGTTGATATTACACCACCAGATTTGGAAACGCGGATTGCTATTTTACGCAGTAAGGCACAAGCCGATGAAATCGATATTCCAACCGATACGTTAACCTATATTGCCGGTCAAATTGATTCCAACGTCCGTGAACTGGAAGGCGCTTTGTCTCGTGTTCAAGCATTTTCGCGATTGAATAAGACACCAATTACCACAAGTCTTGCCTCTGATGCGCTAAAGGGCCTAAAACTATCAGGCGGTAGTAGTATTCTAACCATTCCGTTAATTCAAACGCGCGTTGCCGAATATTATCACATCACCGAAAGCGATCTAAAAGGCAAAAAACGGGTGAAGCAAATCGTGGTTCCACGCCAGGTAGCCATGTACCTTGCCCGTGAACTCACCGATACATCATTACCCAAAATTGGTTCTGAATTTGGTGGCAAAGATCACACAACTGTCTTGCACTCAATTGAAAAAATTGAACTAGAACTAAAAACAGATGCCGATTTGCAAGAAGATGTGCAAAACCTTAAAATGGATTTAAAACCTTAGCTGTGGAAAACTATTGAAATCTACTATGAGTTATCCACAAGTTATCCACAGGACACTTTCCGTAGTTTTATTAGGTGCAGCGTTGTTTTCCACTCAATACACAGGGCCTACTACTACGACTTTATCTTTATTTAATTAAAGTAATACAATTCCAACCAAACAGGAGAGACTTCAGTTATGAAATTTTCGATTAACAGATCCGCTTTTATTAGTGAATTAAATAATGTCTTACGGGCAATTTCTTCTAAAACCACGATTCCAATCTTAACGGGACTTAAAGTAACCGTTAGTGATGAAGACATCAGGTTAACAGGTAGTGACGCTGATATCACAATCGAAACGGTGTTGGCAATGACAGATGATAAATTTGATTTGCACATTGAAAACACAGGGGCCATCGTGTTACCTGCACGTTTCTTTAGTGAAATCATTAAAAAGCTGCCTGATAAAGAAGTAACAATTGAAGTTAGTGATGGTTTCCAAGCTGAAATTACATCAGGAAGTGCTTCATTTACGATTAATGGGCAAGATGCGAATAACTATCCTCATTTACCAGAAATTGAAGCTGCTGATGCGATTACACTGAATGCTGACGTTTTTAAAGAAATTATTGGTCAAACAGTGTTAGCTGTTTCAACCCAAGAAAGTCGGCCTATTTTAACGGGTGTCCATGTTCTCTTAGATGACACACAACTCACGGCTGTTGCAACTGATAGCCATCGGTTAGCACAACGTAAAATTACGTTGCCAAAAGCGAGTGGACATTCGTATGATGTCATTATTCCTGGTAAAAGTTTGACGGAATTATCACGAATGATTGATGACTCACAAGATGAAATCCAAATGCGGATTGCTGAAAATCAGGTTCTTTTCTTATTTGGTGACACAATGTTTTATTCACGGTTACTGGAAGGAAATTATCCTGAAACAAACCGCTTAATTCCAGAAACTTCTGACACGACTATTCAAATTAATGCGTCACAATTATTGGCAGCGATTGAACGGGCTTCCTTGTTATCACATGAAAGTCGTAATAACGTGGTTAAATTAAGCCTCGATACAGACACTAAGGCTGCCAAGTTAAGTGGTAATTCACCTGATGTCGGTAATGTTGAAGAAGAAATTAATGGCGAAACGCTTAATGGGGCAGATCTAGAAATTTCATTTAACCCTGACTATATGAAAGATGCACTACGCTCATTTGGTCAAACTGATATCACAATTTCATTTACATCAGCGTTACGACCATTTACTTTGGTGCCAACGCAAGATCAAGAAAACTTCGTCCAATTAATCACGCCGGTTCGAACATTCTAGGCTGTGATGTAAATTAAAATAATTGAGAAGACATTCAAAAAAGAAACCAAATAATGGTTTCTTTTTTTTGTTTTTATTGAAAAAATTTTTTCTAAAACGTTCAGTTGCTTTATTACTCAGCTTAATCAGATTTTAAACCCCTAAATCAAAATAAAACGCGAAAATTGAAAAATAAAGCCAGTTGCCCTTTTTTTGATACACGGTACTACAAAAGGATAAAAAAGCTTAAAACGGCAAAATGAGCCATATAGCGTTGTTTTTCTTCATTTATAACGGTATAATGGAAAGGTACAAATAAAAGTAGGTGATGATGTGTCTGAACCAAAAATTGTCATGATTGACAGACCCTTTATTACATTAGGGCAGTTACTAAAAGAAGAAGATATTATCCCTTCAGGCGGAGCAGCAAAGTGGTTTTTGGCTGAAAATACCGTACAGATCAATGGCGAAGTTGATCAAAGAAGAGGAAAGAAGCTATATCCAGACGATGTAGTCGATATTCAAACAGTCGGACAATTTAAAATTGCAACACCAAAGTAGGACGAAAAATGATTTTAAAAGAATTGCAGTTGAAAAATTTTCGCAACTACAAACAGTTATCAGTTGATTTTGCACCGGGCGTCAATGTCTTAATTGGCGAAAATGCGCAGGGTAAGACCAACTTATTAGAGGCAATCTATGTTTTAGCGTTAACGCGCAGTCATCGGAGTGCTAATGATCGCGAATTGATTGGGTGGCAAAGTAGTGAAGCCAGCGTCAGCGGGCGGGTCAAAAAACAAGTTGATGAAGTGCCGTTAGAGCTTCAGTTTAGTAAAAATGGCAAACAGGCCAAGGTTAATCACCTTGAACAAGCCCGTTTGTCACAGTATGTTGGGCAATTCAATGTCATCTTGTTTGCACCAGAAGACCTGTCGCTTGTTAAAGGTGCACCAACATTGCGGCGGCATTTTATGGATATGGAATTTGGCCAGATGAGTAGCAAATATTTATATAACTCAGGCCAATATCGCCAGATTTTAAAACAGCGTAATCAGTACTTAAAACAACTACAGACACATAAAGCTCATGATCGTGTGTTACTTCAGGTTTTGTCGGATCAATTGGCCGCATACGGCGCTGAGGTTATGGTTGCGCGGGCAGAATTTTTGGTCAAACTTGAGCATTGGGCGAACGAAGTCCATCAAGTTATTTCTAATCAACAAGAACAGCTCACATTTCGGTATGTCAATCAACTGAAGAATAATGAGGAACTAACTGTTGATGGGGTTTACAAAGAACTCATGGAACTATATGCCAAAAATGAAACGCGAGAAATTGAACAAGGATCCACACAATACGGGCCACAACGTGATGATTTACATTTTTTAGTCAATGATAAAAATGTCCAGACATATGGCTCACAAGGCCAACAGCGCACGACTGCGTTATCCGTGAAGTTAGCCGAAATTGATTTGATGAAGGAGCAGACAGGCGAGTATCCAGTCTTGTTACTCGATGATGTGCTTTCAGAATTGGATGACACCAGGCAAACGCAATTATTAGCGGCAATTCAAGATAAAGTCCAAACATTTTTAACCACGACGAGTTTAAGTGGAATTGCACGACAACTCATTAACGAACCAGCAATTTTTAATATCGCAAATGGAACACTTTCAAGGGAGGAATAGCTGTGAGCGACCAAGAAGAAACAAAAGAACAACAGGCACGCGAATATGATGCCAGCCAGATTCAGGTGCTAGAAGGCCTAGAAGCTGTTAGAAAACGGCCCGGAATGTATATCGGAACCACCACGTCACAAGGACTCCATCATTTAGTATGGGAAATTGTCGATAATGGTATTGATGAGGCTCTTGCTGGGTTTAGTGATGAAATTAACGTAGTCGTTGAAAAAGACAATAGTATTACCGTGACTGATAACGGTCGTGGAATTCCAGTTGATATTCAAAAGAAAACTGGTAAACCAGCATTGGAAACTGTCTTTACAATCTTGCATGCCGGTGGAAAATTCGGTGGCGGCGGATATAAAGTTTCTGGTGGTCTTCATGGTGTCGGAGCATCAGTTGTTAACGCCTTATCAACTGAACTTGATGCACGCGTTATTCGTGATGGTAAAGAATACTACATTGATTTCGAACGTGGCCATGTCAAAACACCAATGAAGGTCATTGGTACACGGCCAGAGCATGAACACGGCACGATTGTGCATTTCTTGCCGGATCCAGAAATTTTCCGTGAAACAACCACGTACGATATTAAAATTTTAACCACTCGTATTCGTGAACTAGCATTCTTAAACAAAGGTTTGCGAATTACGATTGAAGATAAACGACCAGCGACACCAACCAAGGAAGAATTTCATTATGAAGGTGGAATTCGGCATTACGTGGAATATTTGAATGAAAATAAAGATGTCTTATTTGACCCACCAATTTACGTCGAAGGCCAAGAAAAGGGCATTACCGTTGAAGTTTCTTTACAATATACGGATGATTTTCACAATAATTTGATGACTTTCACCAATAATATTCACACGTATGAAGGTGGAACGCACGAAACTGGGTTTAAGACCGCATTGACCCGTGTCATCAATGATTATGGTCGCAAAAATGGTATCTTGAAGGCCAACGATGATGCTTTATCCGGAGAAGATGTTCGTGAAGGTTTAACTGCCGTTGTTTCTATAAAGCATCCAGATCCACAATTTGAAGGTCAAACCAAGACTAAATTGGGAAACTCAGATGCACGTACAGCAACTGACCATCTCTTCTCTGAAACATTTAATCGCTTCATGATGGAAAATCCAGACGTGGCACGCAAGATTGTTGATAAAGGGATCTTGGCTTCTAAAGCCCGGGTTGCTGCCAAACGTGCTCGTGAAGTGACACGAAAGAAGAGTGGCCTTGAAATTAGTAATTTACCTGGTAAGTTAGCCGATAATACTAGTAAAGATCCTGAAATTTCAGAATTATTTATTGTCGAGGGTGATTCTGCCGGTGGTTCAGCTAAACAGGGACGCTCACGGTTAACACAAGCCATTTTGCCAATTCGTGGTAAGATTTTGAACGTTGAAAAAGCTAGTTTAGATAAGATTCTAGCTAATGAAGAAATTCGATCACTCTTTACAGCCATGGGTACAGGTTTTGGTGATGAATTTGATATTTCCAAAGCTAATTATCATAAATTAATCATCATGACGGATGCCGATGTCGATGGTGCTCATATTCGGACACTCTTGTTAACCTTGTTCTATCGCTTTATGCGACCAATTGTCGATGCTGGCTATGTCTACATTGCTCAGCCACCGCTGTATCAAGTGCGCCAAGGTAAGTTCGTGCGCTACATTGATTCTGATGAAGAATTAGAGCAAGTGGTAACGTCATTGCAACCTTCACCAAAACCAGTTATTCAACGATACAAAGGACTGGGTGAAATGGATGCAGAACAACTATGGGAAACAACCATGGATCCAGAAAATCGTCGCTTGTTGCGCGTCAACACTGATGATGCAATTGAAGCAGACAAAACATTTTCAATGTTGATGGGTGATAAAGTGTTACCACGCCGAAACTTCATCGAAGAAAATGCTACCTACGTTGAAAATCTAGACTTATAAAAACGAGTTCACTTTTTAAGGAGGAGTCGCATTGGCAAACGAAGAGTTACCAAGTCGAATTACAGATGTCAATTTGACTAAAGAAATGCGGACATCATTTTTAGACTACGCGATGAGTGTTATTGTCTCGCGGGCCTTGCCTGATGTTCGTGATGGGTTAAAGCCAGTTCACCGCCGGATTTTATATGGGATGAGTGAATTAGGTGTGACACCCGATAAACCGTACAAGAAATCTGCCAGAATTGTTGGGGATGTCATGGGAAAATTCCATCCACATGGTGATTCAGCTATTTATGAATCAATGGTGCGGATGGCACAAGATTTTAGTTATCGCTACATGCTTGTCGACGGCCACGGAAACTTTGGTTCCGTCGATGGTGATGGCGCCGCTGCGATGCGGTATACCGAAGCCAAAATGAGTAAAATTGCGGTAGAAATGTTGCGTGATATCAACAAAGATACTGTTGATTTTATGGACAACTATGATGGAACTGAAAAAGAACCTGTCGTTTTACCATCTCGTTTTCCTAACTTATTGGTTAACGGAGCGACAGGGATCGCGGTTGGGATGGCCACTAATATTCCAACCCATAATCTAGCTGAAGTGATTAGTGCCATCCATATTTTGATGGATAATCCTGATGCAACCACCGCAGATCTGATGGAAGCAGTTCCCGGACCTGATTTTCCAACTGGCGCAATTGTCATGGGTAAATCTGGGATTCGTAAGGCTTATGAAACGGGTCGTGGGACGGTTACAATCCGTGCCAAAGTTGATATTGAAGAACAAAAAAATGGTAAGCAACGTATTATCGTTACTGAAATTCCATACATGGTTAACAAAGCTAAATTGATTGAACGAATCGCTGAATTGGCTCGTGATAAACGAATCGAAGGCGTTACAGATATCAATGATGAATCAGACCGTGATGGAATGCGGATTGTGATTGATGTCCGCCGCGATACCAGTGCTGAAGTCCTACTTAACAACTTGTACAAGATGACGTTGTTGCAAACATCATATAGTTTCAATATGTTGGCAATCGTCAATGGCACACCGCGTGTCTTGAGTTTGAAAGAAATTCTCCAATATTATTTGGAACATCAAGAACACGTGGTTCGTCGCCGGACTGAGTTTGAACTGAAAAAGGCTCAAGCACGGGCCCATATTCTCGAAGGTTTACGGATTGCCTTAGACCATATTGATGCCATCATCAGTATTATTCGCGGCTCACAAACTAGTGACATTGCTAAGCAACAATTGATGGCTAATTACGGCTTATCAGATCGCCAAGCGCAAGCTATTTTGGACATGCGCTTGGTTCGTCTGACCGGTTTGGAACGCGAAAAGATTGAAAACGAATATAATGGCTTGATGGATGATATTGCCGATTATAAAGATATTTTGGCCAATAAAGATCGTATCAACAAGATCATTTATGACGAATTATTAGAAATTCAATCTAAATTTGGTGACAAACGTCGGACTGAATTACAAGTCGGCGATGTAACCAACATTGAAGATGAAGATTTGATCGAAGAAGAAGACGTGATTGTGTCATTAACCCATAACGGGTATATCAAGCGTTTGCCAATTGATGAATTCAAAGCGCAACATCGTGGTGGCCGTGGCGTGCAAGGAATGGGTGTTCATGATGATGATTTCATCGAACAGTTGATTTCAACGTCAACACATGATGTCCTATTATTCTTCACGAGTGCTGGTAAAGTCTTCAGAATGAAAGGCTATGAAGTTCCTGAATATGGACGAACAGCCAAAGGAATTCCAATTATTAACTTATTAGGCATTGGGTCAGATGAAAAAATTTCAGCTGTCATTAATGTTTCACGTGAAAACGACGATCATGATAAAGACTTATTCTTTACGACATTGAATGGTCGTGTGAAACGAACAGCCGTTGCTGAATTTGAAAATATTCGAAGCAATGGTTTGAAGGCAATTACGCTTAAAGATGATGACGAATTAATTGGTGTTTCAATCGTGGCTAACGATCAAAACATGATTATTGGAACTCATCTGGGTTATGCCGTTAGCTTTAAAGCTCAAGACGTGCGTTCAATGGGACGTTCAGCTGCCGGGGTTCGTGGAATCCGTCTGCGTGATCACGATTACGTGATTGGCGTTGATATCTTAGCACCTGACAGTAATGTCTTTATCATTAGTGAACGTGGATTTGGTAAGCAAACACCTGCTGATCAATATCCAATCAAAGGTCGTGGTGGTAAGGGAATTAAGACCGCTAATGTTTCCGAGAAGAACGGACCATTAGTTGGGTTAACCACCGTTACTGGCGACGAAGATATTATGCTGGTGACTGATAAAGGCGTTATTATTCGCTTTGGTGTTGAGACCGTTTCTCAAACTGGACGAGCTACATTAGGAGTTCACTTGATCAGGATGGCAGACGACACTAAGGTTGCAACAATGGCCAAAGTCGACAAAGAAGAAGATGAACCAGAAGAAACCACTGCAGCAGATAATGCGGCTGAAACCAATTCAGCAGGACCATCTGCACAGACGGATACTGATTCAACTGACGAAAATTAATTAAAATAAAAATCCTAAGATTGCGTATTTATTAAATGTATCGCAACTTAGGATTTTTGTTTTGCGTCCTTGTTTTATCTGTAGTAGCATGCTATAATTTTTGTTTGTGAGTATACGTTGAATACGTCTGCTCTCCTTGCTTCTTTCATGAGGAAAGGGGCCAAAGTCCATAAGGAGGTGTAACAGTTAATGGAACCAACAAAATATGAAATCACATATATTATCCGTCCAGATCTTGAAGAATCAGCTAAGAGCGATTTAGTTGACCGTTTCGACAAGATTTTGACTGACAATGGTGCAACGATTGTTGATTCAAAAGACTGGTCAAGCCGTCGTTTTGCATACGAAATTGGTGGTTACAATGAAGGAATCTACCATATCGTTAATATGACAGCGACAGATGACCAAGCTTTAAATGAATTCGATCGTTTATCAAAGTTCAGTGACGACATTTTACGTCACATGATCGTCAAACGCGAAGATTAAGACACTATTTTTAATTTTAGAAAGGAGTAATCATTTATGATTAATCGGACAACACTTGTTGGACGCTTGACCAGAGATCCCGAGTTGCGATACACAACGAGCGGGACTGCCGTTGCAACATTTACTGTTGCTGTAAATCGTCAGTTTACCAACCAAGCTGGTGAACGGGAAGCAGATTTTATTAGCTGTGTTATTTGGCGTAAATCTGCGGAAAACTTTACCAATTTTACGCATAAAGGTTCTTTGGTGGGTATTGATGGTCGTATTCAAACACGAAATTACGAAAATCAACAAGGTCAACGTGTTTATGTGACAGAAGTTGTAGTTGAGAACTTCTCACTACTTGAACCTAAGTCACAAAACCAAAACCGCAATAACAATGCGTCAAACTTCAATAATGATCAATCAATGAATGCTCCTCAATCATCTAACCCTGAAAACCCATTTGGGGCACCAGCAGCAAATAACAATGCACAAAGCAATGCTGATAATTCTAACAGTAATGCAAGTGATCCATTTGCTAGTAATGGTGAACCAATTGATATTTCGGATGATGATTTACCGTTCTAACGTTAATTGTCAGAGGAGGGAAATTCAATGGCTCAACAAAGAAGAGGCGGACGCCGTCGTCGTAAAGTAGATTTTATCGCTGCAAATCATATCGAATATATCGATTATAAAGATACTGATTTATTGAAGCGATTTGTCTCAGAACGAGGCAAGATCTTGCCACGTCGAGTTACTGGAACAAGTGCTAAGAACCAACGTCGTTTAACGATTGCTATTAAACGCGCACGTATCATGGGTCTCTTACCATTCGTTGCAGAAGACTAATTCTAATCGAATAAAAATTATATGCATATCAACGCAGTTTAGTTATTAACTAGACTGCGTTTTAATTTGTCTGTTTAAATGTGATAAAATAGACTTACTATATGCTAACAATTGGCTACAGAAAATAGGCGGAGAATTATGAAACGATTTTTTGAGAGGGAAAATTTACCATTCTTTTTACGTAATCCCAATTTACGTTGGATTGCGCTCTTTTTGTTTGTTGTTTCAGCACTAGGGATTGTCTTTTCGATGCTGATCAGCTGGGTCTTTGGGGTCATCATGCTGATTTTGGTTGGCATTGGCCTTGTTTTTGTGTTGAATTCACTACAAGAAGTCGTTTCCGACACGAACGAATACATTTCCGATTTAACCTATCGCATTAATCGTGGTGAACAAGAAGCATTGGCTCGGATGCCAGTTGGTGTGATCTTATTCAACGACAAACAAGAAATTGAATGGATTAATCCGTATATGGCAACATATTTTGTTGATCAACAAGTGATTGGCAAATCGCTCACAGAAGTGGCACCAGAGCTTGCTACGGCTTTAGCTGACAATAAAGAATCAGTTGATCCGGTCACCATTAAATGGCAAGATAATCAGTTTACAGCATTGATTCAACAACCTTTCAATACGGTTTATTTAATGGATATTACCCATTATGCTCAAATTGACGAACGCTATGAAAATGAGCAAGTCATTTTTGGTAACATTTATTTAGATAACTATGCTGAAATCACCTCATCAATGAATGATTCAGAAGTTTCTAATTTGCATAATTATGTGACGTCTCAAATTAGTGATTGGGCCAATCAGTACAATTTGTTTATGAAAGTTTTAGATGACGATGATTATCTGATCATTGGACATCAACGAGCATTAGACGAAATTGAACGCGATAAGTTTAATATTCTAGATGTGATTCGTGAACAAACCTCGAAGCAAAATTCACCCGTAACACTCAGTATTGGCGTGGCTTATGGGGATGTTAATTTAAATCGGTTAGCTGATCTAGCGCAAAGTAACTTAGATTTGGCCCTTGGTCGTGGTGGTGATCAGGTCGTTGTTAAAGCTGAAGATCAACAAGCTCGGTTCTATGGTGGGAAGACTAACCCAATGGAAAAACGGACACGAGTTCGTGCTCGCATGATTAGCCAAGCCTTACAAGAACTCATGAATGGCTCTGATCAAATTTTTGTTCAAGGACACCGTGTCCCTGATATGGATTCGATTGGTGCTTGTTTAGGAATTCGGCGCATTGCTAAGATGAACGGTCACGAATGTTGGATTGTGCTCGATGAAGATCATTTACATTCTGATATTTTGCGCTTGTTGCACGAAATTGATGGATATCAAGACATTAAAGACCATATCATTACGCCACAAGAGGTCCTTGAAAAAGCGACCGATCAAAGTTTATTAATTATGGTTGACCATTCTAAACCAAGTATCTCAATGTCTGAAGACTTATTCACGCGTCTACAAAATAAAGTCATGATTATTGATCATCATCGTCGCGGAGAAGAGTTCCCAGATAACCCTATTCTGGTGTATATTGAACCATATGCTTCATCAACATGTGAGTTAATTACTGAAATGTTTGAGTATCAATCCCGCGACAGTGAACCAATCAATAAGATTGAAGCAACTGCGATGTTAACTGGTATTCAGGTGGATACGAAGTCCTTCACATTACGTGCTGGAACGAGAACCTTTGATGCTGCTAGTTATCTTCGAGCTGCGGGAGCCGATGGCCTATTAATTCAACAATTTATGAAAGAAAATGTTGATAGCTATCTACAACGCAATCACTTAATCGCGACTGTGTCATTTATTAACAATAACATGGCGCTGTGTGCTGGTGAAGATACGCAAGTGTATGATTCAGTAACAGCTGCGCAAACCGCCGATTCGCTCTTACAAATGGACGGGATTGACGCCTCGTTTGTCATTACGTTACGTGATGATGATCGTGTTGGTATTTCTGCCCGCTCGATGGGAGATTACAACGTTCAAGTCATCATGGAACAAATGGGTGGTGGCGGTCACTTATCAAATGCAGCTACGCAAATTGCTGATAAGACGGTATCAGAAGTTAAACAAGACTTAGTCGACCTATTACAAAAAGAACAAAATGATGAAACCAAAGAAACTACTGAGGAGTGAATCAAATGAAAGTTATTTTTACACAAGATGTCAGAGGACGCGGCAAACGCGGCGAGGTAAAGGAAGTCCCAGATGGCTTTGCGCAAAACTTTTTGATTAAACAAGGTAAAGCTAAGGAAGCTACCAAAGCAGCTATGAGCCAACTAAAAGGGCAACAAAAAGCAGAAGCAAAGAAACAAGCTGATGAACTCGCTCAAGCACAAGAATTGAAACAAGTTCTAGAAGATGATAAAACAGTTGTTGAACTAAAAGCTAAAGCAGGGACAGATGGGCGCTTATTTGGCTCAATTCCAAGTAAGCAAATTGCACAAGCACTCAATGATCAATTCAATTTGAAAATTGATAAGCGTAAAATTGAACTGGCAGAACCAATCCGTGTCATGGGTTACACGAACGTACCAGTTAAACTATTCCCACAAGTAACAGCGACTATTCGTGTGCACGTTGCTGAAAAATAATTAGGTTAGAGGACAATGTCGATATGAATAACGATGTGATCAATGATCAAACACCACCACAAAATATTGAGGCAGAAAAATCCATTTTGGGTTCTGTCTTATTTAGTGGTGATGCGTTGGTTGAAGCAATGGAATATGTGACAGCGCAAGATTTTTATCGACGGGCGCATCAAATCATCTTTCAAAAGATGGTGGACTTAAACGACAGAGATATTAATATTGATGTTGTGACACTATCAGATGAGTTACGCAATAGCGATCAATTAGAAGATGTCGGCGGTATCAGCTATCTGGCTGAATTGGCAGAAGCAGTGCCGACAGCGGCTAATGTGGTTTACTATGCCAAAATTGTCCAAGAAAAATCACTGTTACGCCGTTTAATTAAAACAGCAACAGATATTGTCACGCGGAGTTATTCCGGTGACGATGACGTTTCTAGTCTGCTAGATGAAGCAGAACGTGAGATTTTAAATGTTTCTGAAACCAAGAACCAAGAAGGGTTTCGCGCTATTAAAGACGTGTTAAACCAAACTTTTGAAGAAATTGATAAACTAGCTAAAAATGGCTCTGACGTTACGGGGCTATCGACTGGTTATCCACAATTAGATAAAATGACGACCGGCCTACATTCTGATGAATTAATGATTTTGGCAGCTCGTCCAGCTGTTGGTAAAACTGCCTTTGCATTGAATATTGCGCAAAATGTCGGAACGAAAACAGATGAAACGGTCGTTATTTTCAGTTTGGAAATGAGCGCTGAATCACTGGTTAACCGGATGTTGTGTGCAGAAGGTAGTATTGACGCTAACCACTTACGAACAGGTCAGTTAAGTGAAGAAGAATGGCGTAATTTAGTGATTGCGATGGGTAGTTTGTCAAAGGCGAAGATCTTTATTGACGACACACCAGGTATTCGAGTTGCTGAAATTCGTGCTAAATGCCGTCGTTTATATAAAGAACAAGGTGGTTTAGGATTAATTCTAATTGATTATTTACAATTGATTGAAGGAACTAATCATGAAAATCGGCAACAAGAAGTTTCTGATATTTCACGGCAATTGAAGAAGTTAGCCAAAGAGCTAAGTGTACCTGTCATTGCCTTATCGCAATTGTCACGTGGTGTGGAACAACGTCAAGATAAGCGACCAGTTCTTTCAGACATCCGTGAATCAGGATCAATTGAACAAGACGCCGATATTGTTGCATTTTTGTACCGTGACGATTACTATGAACGTGATAACGATGATACGGAAAACCAACAGGACCCACGAGATGATGATCAAAACGTGGGCGAAGTGGAAGTCATCATCGAAAAAAACAGAAGCGGTCCGCGTGGGACTGTGAAATTGTTATTTGTGAAGTCTTATAATAAATTTTCTTCGATTTCTTATATGGAGTAGAGTGCGGAGAGCGACGGGTTGTTTCTGAGGATTAACGGAATAATTATTAAATCCCTGGTTTTGGGATTTGATAATTATTGTGTTAACCGGAAGAAGCAGTCGCTCGGAGCACGTTTCAGCAATAAAAGAATTAACGACAAAAAAACAAAAAAGGCCAAAGGCACCCAGCCCAGCGGTCTTTTGTTATCTAAACAAGTATTAAACCCAAACAGGAGATCCAATGAAACGAGAAATAAAATTACGCTGGTTAATCTTTGGTGCCTTCCTAAGTAGTATTGGTACCAGCTTTATCTGGCCGTTAACAACGATCTACTTGCACAACGAACTGCACAAATCACTAACCGTGATTGGGGTAGTTTTATTAGGCTACTCTGGTACAAACGTTGTTGGAAGTTACTTGGGCGGTATTTTATTTGATAAAATTAATCCACGTAAATTAATTATTTGGGGTATTTTAATCGATACTGTGGCAATGGCGACGCTGATTTTTATTAACCATTGGCCTGCATATCCACTATTGCTTGGCATAGTTGGCTTCTTTAATGGTTGGTTAACGACATTAGTAAACTCGTTAGGAACATTAATTGTCAGCAAAGATGGCCGTTATGTCTTTAATATGCTATATTTTGCGGCTAATTTAGGAATTGTGATTGGAACCTCGGTCGTTGGTTTTCTTTATAACGGTAGTGTCGCAATCATGTTTGCCATTACGGCAGTTTTGTACCTGTTGTATTTAATTGTGGCCATTTTACACTATTATGTGGATACCACCGCAATTCGGAAAAAGAGTAAAGCGCAGACTGGCAAGATTAAAATTAATTCTGCCAATATGATGATCATGTGGACGCTATTTATTTCCCTGGGAATAATTTGGATCATGTATGAACAATGGGTCAGCAATATGTCTGTGTATGTCACTGATATGGGCATTTCAATGCCATTGTACAGTTTTTTATGGACCATTAATGCCGGTTTAATTGTTGTGATTCAGGCATTATTGAGTTGGTTAGGGCATCACATCAAAAATATTTACCATCAAGTTTATGTTGGTGTATTTTTCTGCGCACTATCCTTTTTCATCTTAATTTTTGCCCATAGTTATCCCATGTTTGTTTTAGCCATGGTCGTCTTGACAATCGGTGAAGCGACGGCGTTTCCATCGATGCCAGCCATTGTTAATGATTTATCACCAGTTGAAGTTAAAGGAAAATATCAAGGCTTAACCAATGCATTTTCATCAATCGGAAAAGCCCTCGGACCACTTTTTGGTGGACTAATCATCGAGGGCTTCTCCTATCGAACACTATTTATTACTTGTAGTGCTTCAATTGTGATTGTGGATGTCTTGATTTTACTGGTAGTCAGTTTGAAAGCAAAACAAGTTAAATTTTATCGCTAAACAACCTATTCAGGGTTGTTTTTTTATTCATTAGATTTTAAGGCATCAATCATGTTAATTTGGCGCAATTTATGATGAGTGACCAACATGACAATCAACGTAAAAATCACCATTAATAGAGTGGAAAATAGGTAACCCTGCCAACTGATAATAATTGGGAAAATAACCAGGGGCGTGGATGCTTGTTTTAAGATAAATGCCAGCAATCCCCTGCCAATGCCATAACCTAAAACGATGCCAATCACCGTTAAAATGACATTTTCACGAACCACATAGGTTGTTACTTCACGGTCGTAAAAACCAAGCACTTTGATGGTTGATAGTTCGCGAACGCGTTCGGAAATATTGATGTTAGTTAAATTATATAAAACAACAAACGACAAAACGCCTGATAATAAAATAAAAATTAAAACAATTGAGTTCATAGACTGCGACATGGTGTGGACGCTGGTGATTTGTGCGGATGAGAAGCTAGTGCCTTGAGCATCCCCGTGACTCAGCAGCTGTTTAGCGAGTTGATTTTGTTGGGATTTAGTCATGTGTTTTAAACGAACTAGCAGCGTGTTCACAGGCGCTTTAGTCTTAAAGGCAGTTTGGTAGGCCTGGGGACTCATATAGGCAAAAACGCCCATATAATTTGGTGCTACGGCTTTAATTTTCAAATGTGCTGTTTTACCCGCAGTTGTTGTTAATGTTAGTGAATCGCCAGTTTTAACCTTAAGTTGATCCGCGATCTTTTGACTGATAATGATGCCATTTTTGGGTAATTTTTGACCAAGATTAACGTATTTTTGGAATGCCTGCGGCTGTTGCGGTGTATATACATGAACGTCGCTAACATGCTGGCCGTGTTTTTTGACAGTGCCAGTTGTTGCATTAATTTGAGCTGCACTTTGGTAGTGCGCATTGGTTTTTAGTACTTGTTGCGCCTCAGTAGCTTGGTTACTGTGATTGAGCGCGACGGTCGCATCGTAATGAGTGACCTCACTAAATTGTTTGTCAGCAGTGCCGCTAATTGAATCACGTAACCCAAAGCCTGTGAGCAGAAGTGCGGTGCCGCCAGCAATACCGATAATGGTCATGATGACTCGACTTTTATAACGAAAGAGGTTACGATAGGAAACTTTTTGATTAAAACTCAATTTTTGCCATAACGGCGTGATTTTTTCGAGAAAAATTCGCTTAGCAGATTTAGGGGCCCGTGGTCGCATTAAAGCGGCTGGTTTTTCATGTAATTGTTGAATAGTCACAATGACAGCAGCACCAACTGTTGCCAACAACGAAAAGACAATGGCAATGGCAAAAATTGACCACATAAATGGCACGTCCGAGATCAGTGGAATACTCATTTGATACAGACTGATTACCAGTTGCGGCAGGGTTAGATTACCGATGATCCCACCTGCCAGTGCGCCGATTAGGCCGGCGAGCAAGGCATAGGTGATAAAGTTTTTGGCAATGGTTGTTTTCGCATAGCCAAGTGCTTTGAAAGTACCAATCTGTTGGCGTGATTCTTCGACCATTCTGGTGATAGTGGTGAACGTAATTAAGGCTGCAATCAAAAAGAAGAAGACGGGGAAAACATTCGCAATTGCGGCAATTCGGTCTGAAGAGTCACCAAAATCGGAGAACCCTGGTAAGTCAGAGCGCGTTTGCCAGGTGTAGGTCGTGGTTAATTTCTTTTTGGCAGCTGATAATTGTGCTTGTTGGGCAGTAAGCTGCTTTTTTTGTGCACTGGCTAGGTTAGGATCAAGCTGTATCTGATTTGCATTGAATTGCTGTTTAGCCTGTGTTAATTGCGCCTGTTGCTCGCGAAGTGGTTGTTGTAAAGCCTGGTCACGATCTTTAGCACGGGTTTTAAAAACGGCTTTCAGTTTAGTAATTTTGTGATCGACTGCGTTTTGGTATTGGTGACTGTAAGTATTCATTTTTTGCAATGAAGCAAAGCGAATATTTAACAAAGTCGCACTGGGTAAATTGAGTTGGTTACTAGGCAGATAAGCAAAAAATCTAACGGTTCCATCCCCGACGTTAGCAACCCCACGACTAGCATAATCAATATAAGCCGGTGAATCGGCAAAGCCAACGACCGTATAAGTCTGTTGTTTTAAATCAGCAGATTTTTTAAAAGTGAATTGATCACCCAAATGATAGCCATAATCTTTTTTGGCAAGTTGATCTAAGACGATTTGATGGTCGGTTTTTGGTAAATGACCACTGCGTAATTTCAGTTTGTTTTGAGTGGTCTGTGGTTGATAACCATACAAGGCGACAACACTATCATTTTTACCACCGATAGCGTATTTAAACTTTATGGCTTCAGCTTTGGCACCCGCAACTTTTTGTGCTGTTTTGACATCGGTCTTATCAAAGCCAGTCGTTGACAGAAGCTGGACGTCACTGAGATGTTGCTGCTTAACCGTAGTGTCTAGTGAATCATTTAATCCGGGGCCAGCAGCTTTGACACCCACGAAAATGAGGGTCCCTAGTAATATAATGAGGATAATGGCGATAAAGCGGCCTAAATTGTCTTTAATATCGCGCCACATATTTTTAGTCATTGGTTTCATAACAATCACCACTCAATATCTTCAATTGGTAACGGATGAGCATTGTCTTCAATCGAACGAATTTTGGCGTCATTGATATGAATGACCCGGTCAGCCATTTTAGCGAGTTCAGCATTATGCGTAATAATGAGAACAGTTTTATGATCCCGCCGGCTAGCGTTTTGAAGTAAGGTTAAGACTTGTTTACCCGTTTCATAATCCAGTGCGCCAGTGGGTTCATCACACAATAATAGTTTGGGATTTTTTGCTAAAGCACGGGCAATCGCCACACGTTGTTGTTCACCACCAGATAATTGTGATGGGAAATTATTTAAGCGTTCACCAAGTCCCACATCAATTAAAGTTTGTTTAGCATCCAGAGCATCATTAACAATGGAATTAGCCATCTCGACATTCTCAAGCGCCGTTAAATTTGGAATTAAATTATAAAATTGAAACACAAAACCAACCGCATTGCGGCGGTATTGTGTCAGTTCCCGTTCGTTAAATTGGGCAATATCGACACCATCCACGATGACTTGGCCGCTTGTCGGAGTATCCATGCCGCCTAAGATATTAAGAACAGTTGATTTACCCGCACCACTAGGTCCTAAAAAGACCGTTAATTGGCCTTCTTCACAGTTAAAGGTTAACTCATGATTGGCAATAATTTGCGTTTCGCCCATTTGATAGCGTTTGGATTCATTTTTGACTTCGATATAACTCATATTAGCCTCCGCCATTGTTCATTTTAATATAGATTATGCGAGTTATTTTTGGAGAAAACAACTGTTAAATTGGATTTGGAAAGGGTTTCAAAAAAGTTGAACAAAATGCTTGCTTATTTTTTGTAAGTGAATTAAAGTAGACCTGTTTGAAAAAAAGATACAAGTTTGAAGGAGGAAATTTTTCATGAGTACAATTAATGCGGCAGATGCAATGATTAAAGTTTTAGAGGATTGGGGCGTTGATCATATCTTTGGGTTACCAGGTGGTTCTTTTGACTCAACGATGAATGCGCTACACGATCGTCAAAGTACAATGAAATATATTCAAGTGCGTCACGAAGAAACAGGTGCGATTGCTGCTTCTGGTGAAGCAAAATTAACTGGTAAGATTGCGGTAACATTTGGTTCAGCTGGCCCAGGGGCTGCTCACCTATTAAATGGTCTCTACGATGCTAAGCATGACCATGCACCAGTTCTTGCTTTGGTTGGTCAAGTACCAACAAGTGCGATGAATACTGATTTCTTCCAAGAACTCAATGAAAATCCAATGTTTGAAGATGTTTCAGTTTATAACCGTACAGTCATGACTGCAGAACAATTACCATTGGTTGTTGATCAAGCAATTCGCCAAGCCTACGAGCATTCTGGTGTTGCTGTGGTTACTATTCCTAAGGATTTGGGTTGGGCAGAAATTGAAGACAACTATGTTTCAGATGCCAACAATTTTGTGACAACTAATAACTATCAATTACCTGATAGTGATGCAGTAAAGAAGGCTGTTGAAATTTTAACCAATGCCAAAAAGCCATTGATCTACTTTGGTTTAGGTGCCAAAAATGCTGCTAAGGAATTGAAGCAATTATCTGATCAATTAAAGATTCCAATGATGTCATCTGCACTTGCTAAGGGTGTGATTGGTGACGATGACGAAGCTTACATGGTCAGCGCTGGTCGTGTCGCTACTAAGCCTGGTGTCGATGCTGCTTCAAACGCCGATGCTGTGTTATTTATCGGAACTAACATGCCATTTGCACCATTCTTTATTAGCCCAAACGCTAAGTTCATTCAAGTTGATGTTAAACCAACTAATATGGGTAAGCGTCACAAGGTTGACGTTGGTATTTTGGCAGATGCTAAGACTACTTTGCAAGCTATGATTGATGCTAGTCAACCAGTTGCTTCACGTCCATTTTATGATGCCTTAGTAGCTGACAAGAAGAACTGGAACGAATGGTTAACGAAGTTTGTTGACGAAGACAAGACACCACTTAATGTTGATTCTGTGATTGATCAAATTAACCGCATTGCCAAAGACGATGCAATTTTCTCAGTTGATGTTGGTAACGTGACAATTGACGCCGTTCGTCTCTTGAAGATGAAGCCAAGTCAAAAATTCACCACATCTGGCTGGTACGCAACCATGGGCTATGGTTTACCAACTGCTATTGGTGCCAAAGCCGCTTATCCTGATCGCCAAGTCTTTTCAATCAGTGGTGATGGTGGTTATGCCATGAATATGCAAGATATTTTGACACAGGTTAAATATCACCAACCAATCATTAACGTTGTGTTAACCAATGAATCACTAGGCTTTATCGAAGCTGAACAAGATGATACTGGTCAGGCACATTCAGGAATTGATTTAATTGATGCTAACTTTGGGGATGCTTCAACTGCTTTAGGTGCTAAAGGTTATGAAGTTCATACTTTAGCTGAATTGAAGCAAGCCTTTGATGAAGCACAACATGCTGATGGTCCTGTTGTGATCGATGTTAAGATTGCTAACGATCGCCCATTACCAGTTGAACAACTTGTTTTGGAAACAGATGCTAACCATACTCAAGCAGATGTTGATCAATTTACTAAGACGTACCGCACAGAAGGCTTAAGCCCTATTAGTCATTTTCTGAAGGAATTTAATGTAGAATAGGCTTTATAGGAGGTGGACTGATGAAAGCATTTGGATATCAGCAATTTGGTGGTCCAGAGGTGTTTCGCGACATTGAAACACCAGATCTTCAAATTGAAAAAGACAATCAGGTCCTCATTGAAACACTTGCAGTTGGTTTGAATAATTTTGAACGTAGTCAGCGAGCTGGAACATTTGGTGGGAAACTACCCATTATTCCGGGTCGAGATGTTGTCGGTCGAGTTGTTGAAGTTGGTGCTGGTGTGACAAGTGTTGGCTCTGGTGATATCGTGATTGCCAGTGCACCTCATGCGTATGCGCCGATGGTTCGTGCGATTGAACCAAATGTGGTGTTAAAGCCACAGAATGTTTCTGTTGAACAGGCGGCCACGATTGTTACTTCTGGAATTGCAGCCTATAACGCAGTCAGCGAATTTACCCACGTTCGCCGTGGTGACCATGTTTTAGTCAATGGCGCGACGGGTGGCGTTGGTTCGATTGCGGCACAAGTTGCCAAAAAATTAGGTGCGTTTGTTATCGGAACCGGGTCTTCGAAAAATAAAGACGTGCTAGATGAACTCAATTTAGATGCCATTGGCTTTTATGATCAAGAAGATATTGCGGCAAAATTTGCTAACCAGGCTGATGTGGTGATTAATGCTGCATTGAATGGTAACAATGATCAATTAATCGGTGCCGCTATTAAAGATGGCGGGCGAGCCGCTTCAGTGGGAACAAAAGTTGATTTAAGTGCCAAGCCGGATGCTGTTTTTGAACACATTCGACCACTCGATAGCGCCCATAATCATATGGCCCTTGAAGCGCTTGCTAAAATGTTGGATCATGATGAATTATTGGTTCGCGTCTTTAAGACGCTGCCATTAACGCTTGATGGTGTGACGCAAGGCCATCGGTTATTAGAAACCAAACATGCGCCTGGCCGAATCATTTTAATCAAAGAATAATTGTAAAACGTATCTTAGGATAACTAAGGTACGTTTTTTGTTTGTGCTAAAATGTGACTGAGGTGATTCAACATGGCAGATTATGTTCATGAAGTACGTCGCTTAGTGGGGCATAAACCGATGATTATGTGCACGGCAGCGGGTGTACTAGTCAATAATCAAAATGAAGTTTTATTGAATGAACGCGTCGATACGCATAATTGGAGTTTACCGGGCGGCTTTTTAGAATATGGTGAAACATTCGCTCAGGCGTGCGTGCGCGAATATAAAGAAGATAGTGGCTTAGATGTTGAAATTATAGATCGAATCGATATTTTTGATCAGGGTGAAATTCATTATCCGAACGGTGATATTGTACAGTCAATTAGTGGATTGTTTCATGTGAAACAAACTGGTGGTGAATTATTAGCTAGTCAAACAGATGAGACAATTAGTGTGGCCTACTGGCCGTTTGACCAGTTACCACCGTTATTGAATCAGCAGACCAAAGATATGCTGGCTGCAGCACAAACATTTTTAGCACAGAAATAGTTTTGAAAACACGTTTCCAAACGAAACGTGTTTTTTTATTGATTAAAGGTTGCAAGATATGTCAAAAAGACCTATAATTTATCAGTCGCTACGACCTACGGAGGAAAAGATGTACGAATTATTAATTCTATCAATGCTAGCTTCACGAGATATGTCCGGATACAAGTTGCGAGTTGTACTTGGTAACACCTTAGTTCCAAGACGGGCTATTTCTAATGGGGTCATGTATCCACTGTTAAACAAGTTAGCACAGGATGGGTATATTACGTTACGTGAAGAAACGGATGGCAAACGCAGTAAAAAAATTGCGCATTTAACGGATGCGGGATTAGTTCGATTAAAAGAGTTAATGAAAGCACCAGTTGCTAATGATTCAAAACGTGAGTCTAATTTCCGATTTAAATTGCGTGGCATGGAAGTGTTGAGCCGTGAAGAACAGGTTGAAATTTTGGCGGACTATGAAGTGGCGACGCTGGAAGATTTAAATGCCTACCGTACGAGTAAAAAGCACTTAAGTGAACGCCAAGATGATCCAGCAAGACCATTTTTACAATGGAGTATTCGCTCACTGGAGTTGAGTATTTCGATGTGTCAGGCCAAATTGCAATGGATCGGCAAACAACAAATGAGATTAGAAAAGGATATTACAAGTAATGAAAAATAAAACAAGTTCAGCCAAGCAGTGGATTGCACTGACGGCGATGGGACTAGGCGTCTTTATGGGTCTTCTAGATGTCACCGTTGTCAACGTGGCCCTGCCAACAATGGTGCGTGAATTTAATACCACTTTCACCAATTTACAGTGGGTATTAAATGCATATACGTTAGTTTATGCAGTTACTTTGATGATTATGTCAAAGTTAGGAGATATGTACGGACGTAAAAAGATCTTTTTAGGATCATTAATTTTGTTTGTGATTGCGTCGGCAATTAACGGCATGGCCTCTAGTTTGCTTGTGTTAGATATTGGTCGTGGTGTGCAAGCAATTGGTGGGGCAGGGATGATGTCCTTATCGATGGCGCTCGTGGCGTCTAACTTTAAAGGTAAAGACCGTGGCCTTGCGTTAGGTATTTTGGGGTCAATTATTGGAATGTCATCTGCTTCTGGTCCCTTAATTGGCGGCTATTTAGTGGAACACTTTGGTTGGCCGGCGATTTTTTATGTCAACGTACCATTTGGTATTGTGGCAGTGATTCTGACGGTGATTTATGTCAAAGAAACGCCAAGTTATGGAAAAAATCAACGAATCGATTTGCTGGGGATGGCACTTTCAGCTGCCGGATTATTTGCAATTATTTACGGGTTAATTGTTAAAGAAAGTCATTCACATTGGCAATGGACAGATCCACGAATTGCCGGCTGGTTAGTTGGTGGCTTAGTTGTATTGATCTTGTTCGTGATTGTTGAAATGAAGATTAAAAATCCGATGATGAACGTTAACATGTTTAAACAACGTCATTTTATCGGAACTGTGATTATTGCATTTACGCTGGGGTCCGGCATTTATTCATTTAATACGTTTTTAACAGCATTAATGCAAAATTATATTGGTTATAGCGCCGTGCAAACAGGGGTACGACAATTAACGATTAGTATTTGGTCGCTGATTTTAGGACCCGTGGTCGGAATTTTGAGTGCACGGTATTCGAAAAAATGGATGATGAGTGGCAGTTTATTAATTGGTGCAATTGGCTTCATGCTGATTGCCTATGTCATCGATCCGCAAGTCACATTTGCACAACTATGGCCCGGCATGGTGTTGATGGGGATTACCAATGGGATGGTTAATCCATTGTTAAACACTGTCGGGATGGAAGGGGTTAATCCACAGGAAATGGGGATGGCTTCTGGGTTGTTGAACGTGTTTCGGCAATTAGGAACGACTGTTGGTGTGGTTGGTTTAGGGTTGATTCAAGATACTCAATATGAAAACTATTTGAATCATAATTTGAGCCAAGTTAATATGCCACATTCAGTGATGACGCAATTAAAAGAGGTATTAGTGAATGCGGGTCCTTTTTCGGGGCATTCAATTGCATTTTCGAAACGATTGAGCGAAGCACCATTTGCTAGTGAGTTCCAAAAAATTGTGGTGCACGCTTACGATAATGGCATGAGTGCAGTAGCAATCACGTCATCGATACTTGTATTAATTGGCTGTTTAGCAGCCGTGTTATTATTGAGGAATCGATATGAATCTAAAGATGTTCAATAGACGAGAAGAACTGCGGAAGTAGTTCTTTTTTTAATAAGTAATGCAGGTCTGATATTTATATTGTATGATAATATCATCGAATCATATTGGGAGAAATGAGCATGCGAAAAGAAAAAAACATGATCTGGTGGTGTATCATGCTATGTGTTGCTGTAGCGATTGGATTGATGGTGGTGCGTGTTGCTATATTGATAGTGGGGCAAACCGATGCTAAGAACTACAAAATTAACCAACTCACCATTAATGCGAAAATAGATAAAACAGGCGGTGCGTGGGTTACGGAAAGTGTCCGATATACATTTGATGGTGACTATAACGGTGTGTATATCGTGCAAGATACGAATGATCTTGGAAAAATGTCAAATTTATCGGTCAAGATTGATGGACAAACAGCCAATCGTAGCAGCTATGCCACAAATGGCGATAGCGGTTATTATAAAATAAGTCATAATAAAGATGGAGAGGGGCATAATAAAAAGGGCTATGAACGAATTAAAATTTATAACGTTATGAATTCTGGTCAAATGGATGTGCAATGCCGATTTTATTTATCAAAAGTGGCCAAGCGTTATCGCGATACAGGAGAAATTAATTGGAAGCCAATTGGTTCGAACTGGGACCGCCTTTTACAGCGTGCAAAGATAACAATTACTTTGCCACAAGCTGCAAAACCGATAAAAAGCTGGTTTCATAGTCCTGAGGGTGGAAAACAGAGTATTAACCAACGAACTGCGACAATCACCGCCACAGGAAAACATATTTCAAGGTATATGGAATTACACATGTTATTTGCAAAATCAGCAATTAATCAGGCGCCAAAACATGACACCAATCGTGTTAAGCAAGCGTTGAAAATTGAAAAACGTGTTTCTGATTGGCAAAATTTTAGAATGTTTTTAGTGTACCTTTTTAAGAATAATTGGTTGGTTGCAGTGGTGATCGCACTTTTGCCAATTTTATTTTTAATCCCGTTGTACCTTAAGTGGCAAGACAAATTTGTTCGACAAGATCTAGATGCAGAAAAATTGCATCGCTTTGATTTGCCAGAAATTGAACCAGCATTAGCAAGTGCTTGGTATGAATATGAGCAAAATGGTGACAATTTTGATACGCGGGTCTTCATTACATTTTTGATTGATTGCCAAAGCAATGGGTTAATCAAACTGAAACATGAAGACAAGTATTTCGAAATTATTAAAACCACGCAAGAAGCCATTGATCCATTTGTAGATTATTTAATCGATAAAGTCGGTGATCATCATAAGGTTTCAATGAAACAATTGAAAAAATATGGCGAAACAAATAGCGAGGCAAAGGCGTTGTCAAAAAAGTGGAAACATTTTAATAAGCAGTGGATAACGCAAATTAGGCATGACCGCAATATTAATCCGAAGTATGAAAAATTTCAAAGTAACCTGTCTTTGATTGGACTTTTGTGGGAGTTTTTTGGATCGATACCAGTAATATCGATGGTGGGTTATTTCTACATGGCCTTAGTTTGGTGGGAAGCCATCATTTTGGTCTTCTTGATTTGGGGATTCTTATTAAGTGTTTACTTTTATTGGATCCCAATTATTATTTATCCGGTAAAATGGATTTCAAAATCATGGGGTGACAAGATTGATCAGTGGAAAAAAACCACACCGCTGTACACTCGAATATTCTTTTGTTTTTCGATGGTATATGTAGCGTTAATTATATTTAATTTACACGAAATTAATTGGTTGCTTATAAGTAGCTTGGTGGCATTACTTGTTGGAACAGGCATTATTGTTGGTTTTGATTGGTGGATTAAGAAAACATTTACGGTTTATACAAAGAAAGGCTATCAAACATATTTGCAAGTGCGTCAATTTAAGCAAATGTTGCACGATATTGCTGATTTTGATCAAAGTCAGTTACCAGATCATATTTTGTGGGGCCAGTACTTAACCTATGCGATAGGTTTGGGTGAAGCGAAGCGGTTAAATAGGCAATTACAATCGAAATTTGGTGCTGGAGCTGTGACTGATGCAATGCTGCAACAATTAGATATAGATGATGACTATTGGTTGTATGGCGGATTTACAACGTTTACAGCGTCATTTAATAGTGGACTAGCTGGTGGCACGACTGGACCAGGTGGTGGCTCTTCCGGTGGAGCCGGTGGTGGTTCTGGTGGCGGTGCCTTTTAAAAATAACTGCCAGCAAGTCCTTGAAAAATTGAAACAATTTAAAAGTAGCTCTGATAAAAAGTATTTTTCTACTTTCTATCAGAGCTATTCTTATACTTTTGTGATCAAAATACTTTTTGTAAAGTTTGGCAAGGGACATCATCTTCCAAATAAAGCTCTGAAATAGGTTCGTAGCCCAATGATTCATAAAACCCCTTAGCTGTTAATTCTGAATGAATAATGGCCTGTTTAAAATCCTGTTGTCGAGCGATTTTTTCTAATCCGGCAATAACTTGACTACCAAGGTGTTGCCCACGGTATTGTTTCAAAGTTGCAATACGGGTGAATTTTGCTGTGGCTTCATGGGCAACTAGAAAACGACCGGTCGCAATGGGCATTGTACCGTCAAATAACAACACGTACATTGTGCCATCTACGTCCAGTTCATCAAATTCATCGTCGATGGCTAATCCTCGTTCTAAGACGAACACAGACATCCGGACAAAACTCGCAGCTGCTCTGTGCCAATTCTGGTTGCCAATCACTAAGTTGTAGTTGTTACTCATGATGATTACTCCTAAATTAAAATACCGTTGCAATGATCAATCTCATGTTGGATGATTTGCGCTGTGAATTCTGCAAAGGGTTGCGTATGGGCGGTGAAGTTGGCATCTTGGTATGAAACTTCAATTGTTTTAAAACGCTTGGTTTGGCGTTCGCCTGGTAGAGATAAGCAGCCTTCAGAAGTATCATATGGACCACTTTTGGAAATAATCTTTGGATTAATCATAGGAAAGTTAATTGGTCCTGCACTCACAGCGATAATGTCAACGCTTTGGCCAATCATATTGGCTGCCATACCGACACAATTTGCCTGATTTGCTTGAAGCGTGTCGAGTAGGTCGGTAATGATTGGTGCATCCATTTTGGTAGCTGGACGAGATTTAGCTGATAAGCTCTGTTGGTCGTGGTTGATAGGACGAATCATGCGTATACTCCTTACTTTTTTAAATAAACATTTAAATCTGGGTTATCTTTATCTGATTTGGTTATCATATGTGAGCCTGCAAAAACTTCCACATTGGGAAATGTGTGATCAGTGTGATTAAGTGCATAACTACCGATTAGAGCGCCCATTGAATTGTAGTAGCCTATAGTCATACGTTTTTTAGTTGCAAGTGACTCATCACACCAGAGTTGAATATTTGTTATTTTTCCCTCTTTATCGAAATTAACTTTTTGTTTGATGGCTAATGGATACTGACCGGAACTCATCAGCTCTTTGAATTTTAGTTTAGCACGCGCGTTGTAGTTATTTTTTGTTTGCGTAATTTGTAGCTCACGTTGTTCTGCTTTTCTATTGTTGATGAAAGTTCCTGTGGAAATAATGAATAAACTGATAATTATACTAAGAGTAGCAAACAGTATTTTTTGTTTTAATGGTTTACGAGTCAGCGCAATAATTATGCCTAGAATTAGCACGATGAGACTGATGAAATAGTACATAAAGATCCTCCTGCATAGTTTAGGAAAGATTATATTTGCCGTGAAATTGGTAATATCTTCGATTATACTATAAGAAAAGTTAGTAACTAATTAAATCATATTTTCGAACAACTTTACAGGTAAAATGAGGAGATAAAGATGCTGAAATTTGACATTGAAGTTAAGTTTAGAGGGCAGACTGAACGTTTATTTTGGGATGATAAGATTAAAAGCACTTCAACTGAATTGTTAAAGGATTTAAAAGAGAGATTACATTATCATTTTCCGGTAGTCGTAACTATCCCGGGTGGAGTTGATTACACAGATGATGTGAATGATATGCAAAATGTGTACAATGCGATAGGGTTTATCTACTCGGATATTAAGATAAAAAAAGCACTGCCAGATGATTTCGATCCAAATGTCATTTATTGAATGTAAATAATGTGAATTAATAAAAGATGGCATACAAAGATTGGGGGATTGTGATTATGAGTAGTGATGTTCAACGATTGTCTGACGAAGTAGAAAAAATCGAAAAAACATATGAGAATCATTTTGGTGTACCATTTCCCACTCAAATTGTCGGATGGTGGGAACCCTTAGGTATTGAGCAACATCTCGATCAGTGGCAAGCGGGAATCAAACGAATGCGGGCTGATGTGGAAAAAGCGATTATAACTAATACGCCTATAAAAGAAATACCTGATGAATTATGGAAAACAATGGTATTTTAATTTCAGAAAAAAATATATTGGTAAGCGTTTGTTTTATTGTATGTATTTTAAATTAATTATTGAGGAGAATTTATTATGAAAAAATCATTAACCACTGCAGTTGTTCTTGTTGCGGCACTTTCATTGGCTGCTTGTGGAAATAGTAGTTCAAAAAAAGCAGATAACTCTTCGAAGGATTCGAGTAGTTTGACTGCTAAAAAGAAAGCTGACGCAAAAAAAGCATCTATCAAAAAAGCCAAAGCAGAATCTGAAAACAAAGCTAAATCTTCATCATTAGTTGCTAGTTCAAGTAAATCTACCAACTACAATTCACAAGACGAAAATTCCTCTAGTTCACAAAATACTGGAATTAATATGGATCCTAATACGTTAACTGGCTTTTTAAATAAGTATGGAGAATCACCTGCTGCCTATAAAATGGATCATGAGGGGATGACAGCTGAACAAGCACTTGCTGCAACTCCTGACGACATGGAGACTTCTGGTGAATTACAAACGGAGCATAGTCCACAATAAGGAATAGTACTAATCAAATAACCTCTCGTTCTAATTGAACGGGAGGTTATTGTTTTGTTCTTGACTATACTTCATCAGTAACGATTTGTGCGTCTATAAGCAGATTGTTTTGAGACATCTGAATTAAAGATATTAGATAAAGACTATGATAACTGGATAAGGATTCAAATTTTTTAAGAGTTTATGGTTTCTCTGTTTTTCAAAGTAAGCTTGCCTAAATAACGATAAAGAGGCAAAATATCTACTTTTTTTGGAAATTCAAACTTATGTTTTTTTAGTTCTTCTTTATGGGGCTTTAAATAAATGTTTTCTAAATAAGTAATTTCAATTTCACTATCATCAATGCCAAAACCGGCAGTTTCAATCTCTACATCTACAATAGTATTCAAGTGAATGGATTTGTATGATGTTTTTCGTCCGGTTGCACCCTGTTTATCAACAAAAATAATACGATATGAAGTAAAAATAAGTGCATCGCGAATCAATTGGAACCCCATAGTAATTTCTTCGTTGTCGAATAAATATGCTCCATACTCTTCTGTTAGTTCAGGTACTGTTTTTTCAGAATAGTTACCTAGTGCTCCTTGTACAATATTAGTGAATAATTTATTTGGCATAATGAAATCCCCCGTTAGTATAGCGAAGTTTTATGTCTTTAGCGTTGTTGGACACGTTTAATTATACTATATAGAGGAGTTATAAAGTAATTTATCTAAAGAAAAAACCTGTAACCACGGTGTTTATACTACTGCGTGACTACAGGTTAGTTATGATTGATGGGCAGTCAGGGGATCGAACCCTGGACCCACGGATTAAGAGTCCGTTGCTCTGCCAGCTGAGCTAACTGCCCATTACTAATCGACTTAAATATACTATCACAATCTTAAAACCTTAGTCAACACTGTTTTACTAAATATGCTAAAAAACAGGTGTTTTCAAGGTATCAGTTGCATATTGCTGGTCAAAAGTTGTGATGTGGTATAATGTACTTACTTTGAGCGTGGCTCATGATGCGCAGATAGTTTTAACTATCGTAATTATTGTCCTTGCAGGAGGAATTGTTCAATGAAAAAAATTTTGGTTGTCGATGACGAAAAACCAATTTCAGATATCATCAAATTTAATCTAACTAAAGAAGGCTACGCCGTTGTGGTTGCTTATGACGGTGAAGAAGCACTTGAAAAAGTTGAAGAAGAAAAACCAGATTTAATTATTCTAGATTTAATGCTGCCTAAAGTTGATGGGCTCGAAGTGGCTAAGCGTGTGCGCGCGAACCACACGACGCCTATCATTATGGTAACAGCTAAAGATTCTGAATTAGACAAGGTGTTAGGCCTAGAATTAGGGGCCGACGACTATGTTACCAAGCCATTTTCAAACCGTGAGTTAGTCGCCCGTGTTAAGGCCAATTTACGTCGCCAAGAATCTGTTGAATCAGCAGAACCAGATGAAAATGCTGATATCGAAGTCGGCGATTTAACCATCCATCCAGATGCTTACACCGTTTCTAAACGTGGTGACAATATTGATTTAACTCACCGTGAATTCGAATTACTTCATTATTTAGCACAACATATTGGTCAAGTCATGACTCGTGAACATTTACTGCAAACTGTTTGGGGTTATGATTACTTCGGTGATGTCCGTACGGTTGATGTGACGGTTCGTCGTCTCCGTGAAAAAATTGAAGACAATCCAAGTCATCCATCCTGGTTGATTACTAGACGTGGAGTAGGATATTACCTAAATAATCCGGAAAATGATTAGGAGCACATCAGGTTTTGAATAGCAAAATTAAATTTTTCCAATCGATATACTTTAAAATCGCCCTAGTGTTTGCGCTAATGTTGATCATTACGCTCGAAGTTGTTGGGGCGGTTTTTGTGCGTCAATTGGAACATCAAAACTTAGAAACTTTCAAACAACAAATACAGTTGCCTTCCTACGTGGACAACTCGCTTTCAGACCAGTTGTCACGTTCTAGTACTAAAAAGGCTAATAAACAAATCCGTCAAATTTTGTCTGACGTCAATAACACCAACATTACTGAAATTCGGGTGGTTGATAACAAGGGCATCGTGCGTGGAACTAGTGACGTGAACGACCAAACGATCGTTGGTCAAAAAACAACGAATGAAAACGTCAAAAACGTTATTTATAACAACCGCTCCTACAGCGGTAATACCTATGATGACAACAATAATAATCGGTATTATGAATCGATTGTGCCGTTACTAAATTCAAACGGTAATAGTAATAATGTCGTGGGCGCGCTCTACATTCGAGCGAGCTTAGAGAGTGTTTACTCTAATATTAATTCCATCACGTTGATCTACCTATTCGCCGCATTGGTTGCCATTGTTTTAGGATTATTCATGGCAATTCTTATTTCCCGGGCAATAACACGACCGATTGATGAAATGAAGAAACAGACCATGCGCATTGCCCGTGGAGACTTCTCTGGGCAAGTGAACGTTTATGGAAATGATGAGTTAGGCCAATTGGCTGGAGCCGTCAATAACCTGTCGGTGCGGGTTGAAGAAGCTCAAGATTCTACTGAAGCTGAACGTCGACGACTCGATGGCGTTTTGACGCACATGTTTGATGGTGTGATTGCAACTGATCGCCGTGGCAATGTGACGATTATTAATGATACCGCCGCTAATCTGTTAGATATGACACCAGAAGAAGCGCATGGTAAGTCCATTCTCGATGTGCTAGAAATCCGTACCAAATACACAATTCGTGAATTGTTAGATAACGAAGATGAAATTATTCTTGATTTTTCTAACGATAACAACGAATTAATTTTACATGCCTATTTTTCACTGATTCAACGTGAATCAGGTTTTATTAGTGGGCTAGTTTGTGTGCTCCATGATATTACTGAACAACAAAAGATTGATAGTGACCGTAAAGAATTCGTTTCTAATGTTTCACATGAATTGAGAACGCCACTAACAACAGTTCGTAGCTACGTGGAAACGCTAAACGACGGGGCTTGGCAAGATCCTGAGATTGCGCCACAATTCCTCAAGGTGGTTCAGGACGAAACGGAACGAATGATTCGTATGATTAACGATCTGCTCAGCTTATCAAGAATGGATTCAGGAACCTCGAAACTAAATCTCGAATATGTAAACTTAAATGAATTATTCAATTACATTTTAAATCGTTTTGATATGATTCTAAAAAGTGATGATCAACCTGACAAGAAATACACAATTGATCGGATTTTCACCAAAAAGGACCTATGGGTCGAACTCGATACCGATAAGTTTACCCAAGTGGTTGATAATTTAATGAACAATGCTGTGAAATATTCCCCAGATGGTGGCGTCATCACAGCCCGGTTACTAGAAACCCATAATCACGTGATTCTCAGCGTTTCAGACCAAGGGTTGGGAATTCCACGTGCTGATTTACCACACGTCTTTGATCGATTCTTCCGTGTTGATAAGGCCCGTTCGAGACAACAAGGTGGTACAGGGCTTGGATTGGCGATTTCCAAGGAAGTCATTAGTCTATTAGGTGGTCAAATTTGGGTCGATAGTGTTGAAGGTAAAGGTTCAACCTTCTACATTTCATTGCCATATGTACCATATGAAGGAGATGAATGGGACGATGATCCACAAGATTCGTGATAACTGGTTACCAATATGTTTAACAATTGTCGTTGTGATCAGTCTGGTCTTGTCCTGGTTAATTTGGACCAATCCATCTCGTTATGAACGACAACATGCCGATCAGGCCGCTACGTCTACTAGTCAGTTGACCAATAAAACAATTGGGGACGTTTATTTGCCGACCCAAATTGTGCGTACGAAAGCTGATGGCTCACAACAGCTGCTTTACGCACAAAAAACAAACTTGGCATTGGCGATGAAGGAAAATCTGAGTAAGTGGGACCTTGGGCACGCCGTCAAATTGAGTAGCAAGAACAAAACGCGTTACATGAAGTACGTGCAACAAGCTAACGCATTGATGATGAATTACCCAGAAAACGTGTCAACGCAGATTTTTAACACAACCTTTGATCAGTCAGTTAATAGTAATCAGGTCAAACGTTTCAGCCGCATTATTGTGCCACTTAAGAGCACGACTCATATTTACTTGCTGGACGATAAAACCTTCACGATTTACCGGGTGAACGTTAAAAAGCACGCGCAACTCGATAAACTACAAAAGTTAGTTTCACAACATGAAAAACATCTTGATGTGAAAGTTAGCATGCTAAATAATAACGTGATGTTGATGTTTCCTAAACAAATTTCTATGCCAACATACAGTTATTTGTTAAATAAACAAACGGGCAATAGTTTTATTACTACGTTGATGGATAGTTCGAATTCATCGTCAGTGGACGTTAATAAGAGCGGTAATCTGACGACTTATACCGATGGCTCTAGTCAACGAATGGTGGTTAATAATAAACTCGGTACCGTAGCGTATGAAAACTTCTTAGATAGTAAAAAGAACATTAATTCGCAAAACAGTCTTCTAAACAATAGTTTTACGCAATTAACTAAAATTGGGGTACCACTGGAAAATATTCGCTATGATAGCTCGGACCTAGGTCAAAAAACCGTGACTTATCGCGGCTATGTTGAAAGTTTCCCAATCTTCAATCAAACTGAGTATGGTGCGATTCGAATCAAGTTCTTACGTGATGGTGGTCAACAATATAACTTCTCACTCTTTAGTTTGCAGGTCCCTGTCCCTAATGAAAATAATAAAGTGACATTACCAGCTACTTCAACGATGCTCACACAGCTTACGAATGCCGGTGTCAAAACTAAACAAATTAAGCGCATTCGGTTAGCCTATGAATGGCAAACCAATCAAGAATCAAACAAGGTCTTAGATTTAAAGCCAACTTACTATGTTTACTACCAAGGTGAATGGCAAAATTATCACGATTTACTCGGTGATACCCAACATTAGTGAAAGGAGGATCAAATCATGAACTTTAAACGCATTCAATGGATTTTCTTGATTGCCTTTTTAGCGATCGATATCTTTTTATTGGTTTCATTTACATCCAATACAAAATTTGAAACCACCACGGATCGTAGTAGTAACAACGAAACAGCTGCTTTACGTGAAATGAAAGATGATTCGATTACGGTTGGGCACTTGTCGAATAAAAGCGCAACGGGTTATTATATCTCTAGTAGCGACAATGATCAGTTACAAAAGTATACAGGCCAATTAAAAAATCAAGACGATCATTATAGCAATGGTTCAATTACGAGTACGTTTAGCCGGCCAGTGATGATTAATAAACAGAATCCAGATTCATCGATCCAAAAGAAGATTTTAAGTGACAACGGCCGGGTCATCTTTGGTTCTCGCTACACTTATAATGCGGATTTGAGTAAGGAAGAAGAAAACACCATTGTGTACACTCAAAAGGGCCCCGATCATAGTATTCTTTCCAGTGACGGTCAAATTCGGTTCAGCGTCGCAAATGGCAATCAAGTGACGGGCTATACGCAAACATATCTCAATAAAGTCACACCGCTACGTGAAAAGGAAACCACCATTAGCCAGAAGAAAGCCGTTATTTGGCTCTATCAGCATAATGAAATTGCTAATAATTCCAAGGTTAAATGGACGCAACTTGGATACACGAAGTTTCTAACTTTGAAAGGGCATAACGTCTACATTCCAACTTGGCAAATTGGGATTCAAACAAAAGGGGCCGATGGTGTTCAGGTAAAACGAATCAATGCCTTTACAGGAACGTTAATCAAGACTGATTCAAATATCAGTGGGGAAAACAGTAGTCAATAAGAGGAGTTAATCAGTTTGGCAGACGCAGATCAATTACAATATAGTATTTTAGCCAGTGGCAGCACTGGTAATGTTACATATTTAGAAACATCGGGGCATAAAATTTTAATTGATGCTGGCTTGAGTGGCAAGAAAATTGCAGGCTTAATGAAACAAATCGGCCGTGATTTAGCGGATGTGGACTCATTATTTGTCACGCATGAACATAGCGATCATGTCCAGGGTGTCGGTGTGCTTGCACGTAAATACGGGCTGGATGTGTATGCGAATGAAGGCACATGGGGTGCCATGCAAAAAAAGGTCGGTGACATTCCGGTAGAACAAAAACACATTTTTGCTCCTGGTAAAGTGCTCAGCCTAGGCGATATGGATGTGGAAAGTTTTTCAGTTTCACACGATGCTGCGCAACCACAATTTTACCAAGTTCACCATGATGGTAAAGCCTTTTGTGTACTCACAGATACGGGTTACGTGTCGGAACGAGTTGCGAAAACGATTGAAGATGCCGATGCCTATTTGATGGAATGCAATCATGATATGGAAATGTTACGCATGGGATCTTATTCTTGGTCATTAAAGCAACGGATATTAGGTGATGAAGGTCACTTGTCTAACGAAGATGGTGCTAATGCCATGATGAGTGTCATTGGCAATGATACAAAGCAGATTTACTTAGGACACCGCAGTCAGGAAAATAACATGCGCTCCCTCGCTCATTTAACAGTTACGACCATGCTCAAGGAACATGACTTGGGTGTGGAACATGATTTTCATCTACACGACACAGAACCCGATGCGCCCACGAAGTTATCAGTATTATAAACTTTACGTGAACTATGCAGATCTTTCACATAAATTTCATAAATTATCGTTATGATTGTTTCATGTGAAACAGTTAAAAATAGGGGGAACTGTGAACGATGGAAAATAATAATGAAGAAAAACAACCCAAAAAGTTCAATGGTGGCAATTGGTGGAAAATTGCTTTGATTGCACTAGTGGCTGGACTGCTTGGCGGCGGTATTACTTATGGAACAGGCGAGTTGATTAGTGGTGGTTTTGCAACGAATTCAACATCTGTGCCAATTGGTTCAAATAAAGCCGGTGGTACGAAAGTTAACCAGAGTAATGTCAAAGGTTCTAGTCAATCAACGAAGGCCTTTAAATCCGTTAAGGGTGCTGTTGTTTCCGTAATTAACTTACAAGCTGCGGGCAGTAGCAGTAAGTCAGGCCTTAGCATTTTTGGCCAAAAGAACGGTTCATCTTCTTCCAGTGATAGTTCAAATAGCTCTCTAGAAGCCGCAAGTGAAGGTTCCGGTGTGATTTATAAGAAGAACGGCAATACTGCCTATGTTGTAACTAACAACCATGTGGTTTCTGGTTCTTCAGCACTAGAAGTCATTTTGAGTAATGGTAAAAAGGTGAAAGCTAACAAGGTCGGAACTGATTCAACAACTGACTTGGCTGTTTTAAAGATTAATGCTGCTGACGTAAAGACAGTAGCCAGCTTTGGCAATTCAGATCAAATTGAAGCAGGACAAAGTGTGTTGGCAATTGGTTCACCACTTGGCTCTGATTACGCAACGTCTGTCACTGAAGGAATTATTTCTGCCAAGAAACGAACAGTTTCAGTGCAGGATAATTCGGGTAATACAACTGCGAGTGCTTCAGTTATCCAAACCGATGCGGCTATCAACCCTGGTAACTCAGGCGGCCCATTGATTAACCTTGCTGGTCAGGTTGTTGGAATTAACTCAATGAAGTTATCTTCTGATGAAGAAGGCACCAGTGTTGAAGGTATGGGCTTCTCGATTCCAAGTAATGAAGTGGTGACTGTGATTAATCAACTTGTTAAAAATGGTAAAATCACACGACCGGCGCTCGGTATTGAGCTCGTTAACTTGGATAATATTTCAGCTGCTCAACAAAAATCAGTCTTGAAGTTGCCATCAAGTGTCACTGACGGAATTGTCGTGATGAAGATTATGGGTACTTCTGCGGCTGGGGATGCTGGTTTGAAGAAGTATGATGTGATTACCGAATTAGATGGTCAAAAGATTACTGATGAGGCCAAACTTAAAGAAGTACTTTATAAGCAAAAGGTTGGCGATAAGGTTTCTGTTAAGTATTATCGTGATGGTAGTTTGAAGACTGGGGCAATTAAGTTGACTGAGAATACTGATTCGCTTAATTAAAATAAAATAATGATAAAAGCGTAGCCAGCGGCTACGCTTTTTGTTTGCTTTTATTGTATAGTTAAGATTTTAATTTGTTTTTAATAATTTCTAATACACTATTAATATTATTTTATTTTAAATTGACATGAATGCATAATTTCAGTATTATCAAGATGTTTCCAACTTAATATAATATCATGCTAATTTTGGCATTTGGTGTAAACGCTTTAAAAATTACATAATATTGTATAAAGCGAAGTTAGAGTTTATCCGATTTAGTTAGTTTTGAATTTAGATAGAAAATTGTACTAAACAAAATTTAGAGATTTAAATTAAAAGTATTTAATTAATTTCTATGCGTTTGTACAAAGCATTTTGGATGAGTATATTCATTTTTTCGGGGGAAGTTAAATTATGAAGAAGAATGTTAAAGTTTTAACTGGTGTTGCTGTTGCAGGTGCTACTTTAGGTTTAGGTGCTAACGCAGTTCACGCTGATGAAGTTCAAGCTACTAGTGTTGAACCAAATGCAACTAGTCAAGTTCCCGCAAGTTCCGCTACGGAACAACAAACAATTGATAGTGCTCAAGCACAAGTCGATTCAGCTGCAAGTGTTGTTTCAACAGATTCAGCTGCAGCAAGTGACGCAAAAGCAACTTTAGATCAGGCCAATAAAGATGTTGCCAATGCAAGTCAAACTGCTGATGCTGCATCTCAAAATGTTACAGATGCTCAAAAGAATGTTGACACTGCTCAAGCTGCAAAAAATTCGGCTACACCTGAAAATATTGCAAAAGCTAGTGATGCTGTAAATACTCAATCAACTGCAACTAATGCTGCTAGTGATTCAGTTAGCACAGCTAAGTCAGCTGCAAGTGATGCATCTAAAGATGTTTCAACTGCTAAGTCTGCTTTAGATAAAGCTAATTCAGATGTTACAGCTGAACAAGGCAATGTTAATGCAAAGCAAGGTGCTGTTGATTCTGCTCAAAAAATTTTAGATGGAACTGATGAAGGTAAAGTTGTTGATGCTAATAATAAAGCTCAGGACCAAGTTAAGTCTGACCAATCTAGTTTAGATAAAGCTAATGCAAATCAAACAAGTGTTCAAGGCACAGTTGATTCAGCCAAATCTGACTTAGATACTGCTAATACAGCAGTCACAGATGCATCTAAGAATGTTGATTCAGCTAATAGTGCTGTAACTTCTGCTCAAAATAAAGTTAATACTGATCAAGCTGCAGTAGATGCTACTCAATCGCAAGTTGATGATGTTAATGATAAGTTGAGTTCAATTAACACTATCGTATTGCCTGATGGTTACAATATGAAATCTTATAATGATTATTATGCTGGTAAAATGACAAGTGATGAATTTAGCACAATCTTTGATAATCCTCAAGCTATTAAAGATAATGTGTTCAAGCATAATAAAACTGACCAAGCTGAAAAGATTACCGATTTGAACAACTTGAGTTTAGCTCAACGCACTGAATTGACTCAATTTGTTGGTGGTTTAATTAACCAAGTCCGAGCACAATATGGAACTTTACCTGTCTCAATTTCAAATACTATGTTGAGTTTTGCTGATGATGTCGCTAATGGTTATACGTCAGATAATTGGGACATCATGCAAAAAGATGATCATGATGTCGCTCAAGTTACAACTGCAGCTTCTAAATATGGTTTAGATGATGGTGGAAACTATTATGAATCAGCTGGTGCAGGTTATCTTGAAGTTGCTTTGTCGAATAACGGAGTCCATGATTGGAGTGATTTCTCTAATGTCACAATGGATGATGTTAAACAAGCTTATTACATTATGATTCTTGATATGTTATTTAATGATGCACAGTCTGCTCGTGGTCATATGCATGATTTATTAGCTGATGACACTCCTTCAACTAATGAAATTTACAAGAACGATCCTAGTGGACAAGTCACAGCTGATTACATTGGTGTTGATATTGACGCTTTAGGTCAACCACATATTGAAACTACTTACAATACAATGGTTAAAGATCATAATAAATTCGATTCATCAACTATTGCAATTCCAGCCAATGATGCTGTTAGTTTGTCTAAGCAATTGAATACTTTGAACTCAACATTGAGTGGACAAAAAGCCGCATTAGCAAGTTCTACTTCATCACTGAACACTGCTAAGACGAATGTTACAAATGCTAAGAATGCTTTGGCTAGTGCTCAAACGAACCAAGCTAATAAACAATCAGCTTATGGTACTGCAACTACTAATCTTGCCACTGCTAAGAAAGCTGTTACAAATGCAACTAATAAATTGGCTACAGATACAGCTACTGCAGTTGAAACTCAAAAAGCTGTTGACAGTTTATCTGCTGATGTGAAAACCAAGCAAGCCAACTTACAAGCTGCTAAAGATGCTTTAGCTAGCGAGCAAGGTGTCATGGATGGATTGAAAGCAGTCGCAGCTGACAAAGATGCTGATGTTACTGCAGCTCAACAGAAATTGGAAGATGCCAATAAAGCTGTGGCAGATGCACAAAATGCATTGACTGCCGAACAAACTAAGCTAGATTCCTTGAAACAACAATTAAGCAACTTACAAGGTGCCGACTCTGTTTTGGCTCAAGCCAAGGAAAAATTGGCATCAGCACAATCTGCTTACGATACTGCCAAGGCTAATTTAGAATCTGCAACTGCTGATCAAGCAACTGCACAAACTGCTTATGACGATGCTGCTAAGACGCTCTCAGACGCTCAACAAGCTTATAACACACTTAAGAGTATGTTAGACGCTCTTAAAACTAAGCAAGCAACCCGTCTTGTCGTTGAAGCTGAACAAGCTAAAATGGCTCGTGAGAAAGGTGCAGAAATCAGTGGAAATAATGAAAAAACAGTTAAACTGACTGCTAATAATGTTAAGATCCAAAATGGACAGTATGGGCCTAAACATTTACCTCAAACAAATGAAGAATCAGAATCTGTATTAGTTGGGTTTGGTTTACTTTTGGGTATGTTAGGTTTAGGTGGAATTTTGCTCAATCGTAAACGTCAATTTTAATGAACTATTTTTGCACGCTAGCTCAAAAATAAACTAATTAAATGCCAAAATGAAAAAAGTGATCAATCCTAAAGATTGACCGCTTTTTTTAGTTACATTATAAAAAACACAAATTTGTGTTTGAGTAATGGTGAAGTGCAAGGTATGTTCTATCTATAATTGATTTTTTGAACGGTAAGTCTTATTGTCCTGCCAATCTCCCAAAGTCGGACGAAAAACGTAAACAACAATAATCAGAGAACCAGCTATTAAAACAACGTATGGTAGAAAGAAACTAAGAACTGTACCAACTACCTGAACAATTAATGTAAATCTGATACCAATTGGTTTAATAACGTGTGCAGGAAAGTTTGCATCAGCCTTTTTGCACATACGTTGAAGATTCAATAGTAACGTAGTCCAACCAAACTGAATTATCATGAAAACGGCCTGTGGAACAAAATGGGTCGGATGCTCGGCAACCCAAGCAGTTGTGACTGGCACCAGTGAAAGCCATAAAATTAGTGCCATGTTTGCAATAAACAGACCATAAGTAACATGATGCAGTTTTTCGAACAGGAAATGGTGACTCGCCCATAGATTAGTTAGGCCAATGAAGCTGATCACGTAGGCTAGTAGTGGTATAAATAATTTAGTCAGAGCAGGAAAAGTGAACGAACTTGGTGCGTGAATTTCTAATACCATAATAGTCATGATGATTGCTAAAATAGCGTCCGTAAATGCTTCTAATCGTTGTTTATTCATAGTAGTAGCCTCGTTTAAGATAATAGCATTAGTATACACTAACCTTAGAATAAAAATGAATACGAACATTGTATATATAAATGCACCGAAATTTAGGTAAAATGTCCAGAGTTTTCCGAACGAAAATTGCGTGTTATTTTTAAGTAGTTCAGCACCCAATTTGCAAGGAATTTTTTTATGCACATTTAGCTTGTGGAAAACCTTGTGGATAGTTTCTGGTATAATTATTAAAAAAGAGTAAAGCCCGATATATCACTTTACAGACCAGTTCAAAAAGTTATCCACAGGCATTGGTATAATCTGTGGATAATGTGAATAACTAGAAAAGCGAACAGCTATAACTGTTGATATGTCAAGCTTCCATCACGTGGTTAACGAACAGACGTTTTTTTGTACAATTGTGGATAAATCTTTTTATAAAAAAACGATGTCAATAGAGTGCCGAAACTTTTTGAAGAAATTTTGAAGGAATTTTTAAGTTAGCCTGTGGATAACTCTGTGGAAAACTTGTTGAAAGGTGTCAATTTATGAACATCAAAATTATCGGTGTTGGAAAGTTAAAAGAAAAGTATTTTAAAGCTGGAATTGCGGAATATGCGAAACGATTAGGACGGTTTTGTAAGTTTGAAATTGTGGAAGTTTCTGACGAAAAGGCACCGGAGTCGTTAAGTCAGTCTGAAATGGATGATGTAATGGCAAAAGAAGGGCAGCGCATTTTAGACAAAATAAAAGATCGCGAGTACGTTTATGCACTTGCAATCAAGGGTAAGGAGCGTTCATCTGAAGAATTCGCCAAGGAAATTGAAGAGTTAACGACTTATGGACATTCGGATATTACGTTTGTGATTGGTGGGTCCTTGGGGATGGCGCCAGAGGTATTGAAACGTGCTGATACGCAAATTTCGTTTGGGCGGTTTACCTTACCACATCAGTTGATGAGATTGGTGTTGACGGAACAAATTTATCGGGCTTTTATGATTAATGAGGGTAGTCCGTATCATAAGTGAAGAGGTTAATTAAATTGGTTGTAGTTGGAGAATTCACGTATGAATCATATGCAAATCAATGATCGGAGATGCACATACTTTACTGTAGGATAAGATTTTATTTTAGAAAATGTGCTCATTGATGGTTCAATATTGATAAAATGTGTATAAGCGTTCAATCGACCAATTGTAATGGACCAGTTTAAAAACGATAACTATTCGATATGTTTGGAAGCATATAAATGATAATGTTTATGATGAGGACGGTGACAATTTAATGACTGAACAACAAGAACCAAAATCGGGTGACGTTTCAGAAAACGCCATTCGTGAAAGTATGCCTGGCGTCTTCGATATTCTGTTGATTGATCGAACGAAGTCTACTGTCAAAAAGACCCATAATATTATATGGGCGAATGATAATTACATTCAATACGATGCCAAGGCTTACGCTCCAGAAGCCCAGATCAAGCCAGAACTGGTTACTGGCGTAATGAACAATATTATTATGCCTCGTGTACTGAAATCTTATGAGTTGCAAAAGGAGCGTACTAAGGCTAAGGCAGAGGTGTTTACACCAACTTGGGTCGTTAAAAAGCAAAATGATGCAGTTGATAAAAACTATGTTTACGATGATCTTGAAACGTACACGAACCGGACTTGGTTGGAGATCACCTGTGGCGAGGCGCCTTACATGGTGAGCCGCTATGATATGGATACTGGCAATGAGATTCCGCTGTCAGATCGCGTCGGCTTTGTTGATCGCAAGCTTCGTCGCATCAATGATGAAACTTATGAACAAGGTATGTGGCAAGTACTCGTTGAGGCCGCGTATAAGGCCAGCTATGGTTTTGAGTGGAGCGGTGATTCTTTGCTCTTAGCGCGAGAGAACTTGCTTTACACGTATCGAGATTATTTTGTGGCGAAGTGGGGCATTGAACCAAACACAGAACAGTTGAAGACCATTGCTGAAATTATTAGCTATAATGTTTTCCAGATGGACGGTTTGAAGTTCATTATCCCGTTGAGTGAAAAGCGTATCGAAGTGGTTCAACAGCAAATATCATTGTTTGATGATCCTGAAAATACACCGGAAGAATGGTTTACTAAGCGTGGTAAGCGAGTCAAGGTTATGAATTGGGAGAAGAACAAAATGGAATTCTTTGATAAAGGAGTCGCGTGATATGACTGATAAAACTAAAATAAAGACGACAAAAGTAGTTTATCCGCAGATTTATGCGTATACATTGCCACAAATTGCCGAAGACAACGGGTGGATCAAGATAGGATACACAGAACGTCAAGACGTTGATATGCGAATTCGTGAACAGACACATACGGCTGCGATTCGGTTGAATGCAAATAAGCTATGGTCTGAACCCGCCAAGTATTCTCAGGGTGAAGGCTGGTTTAATGACAAGAAACTACATAAATACTTAACTTCACAAAAAGATGTTAAACGACGATTGAACACCGAATGGTTTTATTACGATGGGACACCTGAACGTGCACATAAGGACTTTGAGGATTTCCGTGATTGCAAATTCAATCAGTCCAAAGGCATTTCCGAGTATACATTGCGTGTAGAGCAACAAGCTGCTGTTGATCTAACGGCTACTTATGCCATAGGTCATGTTGGTGGGGAGTTTTTATGGAATGCCAAGCCGCGCTTTGGTAAAACATTGACAACCTATGACTTAGCTCGGAAGTTGAACGCGGAGACTGTGCTGGTTGTGACGAACCGGCCAGCGATTGCCAATTCGTGGTTTGATGATTTCGAGAAATTTATTGCGTGGCAAACTGACTACGCGTTTGTGTCTACTACTGATTCCCTCAAGGAACGTCCAACTATGAGCCGCGACGAGTATATGGCTCAGTTAGACAATGGTAAACAGCGGATGATTGCTTTTATTTCGTTGCAAGATATCAAAGGTGCAATTCCATTTGGTGGGAGCGATGACAAGCTGAAGTGGGTCAAAGACTTGCATTGGGATTTACTGGTAATTGATGAGTCCCACGAAGGAGCTGACACATTCAAAGCTGATGTTGCCTTTGATAATATTCAACGCGATTTTACGTTAAATTTGTCTGGAACACCATTTAAGGCTGTTGCTAAAAGAACGTTCAGTGATGATCAAATCTTCAACTGGACTTACGCCGATGAACAAAGCGCCAAAGAAAATTGGCCAGTCGATGATGAAGAGCACAACCCTTATCGTAAATTACCGCGCCTAAATCTGTTTTCGTACCAAATGAGCCGGATGATCACGGATGAGGTTGATACCGGAGCACAAATTGACGGCAAAAGCGAAGACTATGCGTTTGATCTGAACGAGTTCTTTTTGACAAATGAGTCTGGCAAATTCATTCATGAAGATGATGTTCTCAGTTGGCTTCATAGTCTATGGAAAAATGACGGCTATCCATTCTCAAATGATGAGCTACGCAACGAACTAAAGCATACTTTTTGGATTCTTAACCGTGTTGCCAGTGCTAAGGCGCTTGAGAAGTTAATTAAGAGTACGGATGTTTTTGACGACTATGAGGTGGTAATTGCCGCTGGTGATGGTCGGACGGATGACGATCAAGTACGAAATGTTCGCTCTTTAGATAAAGTTCGCAAAGCTATTGCAGAACATGACAAGACAATCACACTATCTGTTGGGCAATTGACCACCGGTGTAACGGTTCCGGAATGGACTGGGGTTTTAATGCTGTCAAATATGAAATCGCCTAGCTTGTACATGCAAGCCGCGTTCCGGTCTCAAAATCCTTGGACATATACCGAGAACGGTATCCGTAAGGAAAAGGCCAATGCCTATGTATTTGACTTTGCACCTGAACGGACGTTGACAATTTATGATGATTTCGCTAATGATTTGTCCGGTGAAACCACAAATGGCGGTGGTACGACTGAAAAACGTAAGGAGAACCTTAAGACGCTGCTAAATTTCTTCCCAGTCATTGCTGAAGATACTGAAGGTAAGATGGTTGGGCTTGACGTCAACCAAGTATTGACAATTCCAAGGAGCATTAAGGCTAAGGAAGTTGTTAAGCGCGGATTTATGTCTAATTTTCTGTTCCAGAATATTGGTGGTATTTTCGCATCATCTGAAGCTCGTGAGATCCTGGAGCAAATGCCAGCGGTTCCTGAAGGTAAGACAGTTCCTAATCAGAATTCTGATCCGGTCGATACAAAAAAAGTTCAAGTCGATGAACAAGGGAATGCCGTTGTTGAACCAGACAGGATTGACAAGGCTGTTGAGCATCACTTCGGTGAAAAGATTTATGCTGAAGTCGAGTCTGCCGCTGAAGATATCGACGTTGACGATAGTTCGTGTACTGCTAAGAATGTTGCTGATACGTTCCGTGAACAGACGATTGACAGTATGAAAAGCCTTGCCAGAGACAACGGATTGACCATTAAAGCCGCTGAGACGGTTACGAAACAAGGCGCAAATGTCATTGCCCGTGCAGTGGAAAGGGTTCAAAAACAAGCCGTGATCATGGCTAATGAGGCTCAAGTTGAGTATCAAACGAAGGTACAAGAGGCTGAACACGATCCGTCTATGGAAGACGCTGCAAAACGTCAATTTACTGAAACGGCTAAGCGGGAGTGGAAACAAAAGCAACAGCAGATCCGAGATGGTTTGCAGAAGGATGTTGTGACAACCGTCGTTAACAATTCCAAAGAGATCATTCAATCGTCAACGGAGACTTTGCTAAAAAAGGCTGAAGACAAGAAGAAGAACACAGTCGAAGATGATATTCGTTCCCGACTTCGTGGATTTGCCCGGACTATCCCCGCATTCTTGATGGCTTATGGTACCGAAGACACTACACTGGGTAATTTTGACACCACACTCAACGAGGAAGTCTTCCAAGAAGTAACGGGTATCACATTGAGTCAATTTCGTAAGTTGCGCGATGATTTTCAATTCTTTGATCCTATCGTTTTCAATGAATCTTGCTCGGAGTTCGTGCATAAACGGTACGAACTAGCGAATTATTTTGACGACACATATGACGACGATATTTTCGACTACATTCCGCCGCAAAAAACCAATCAAATTTTCACGCCAAAGAAAGTCGTCAAGATGATGATCGATAAGCTAGAGGAAGAAACGCCTGATATTTTCGAAAGTCCAGACAAGACCTTTGTCGACTTGTATATTAAATCGGGACTTTATCTAACGGAAATCGTTAAACGGCTGTATGAAGGTTTGGCTGATCAAATTCCTGATGAGCATGAACGTATTCAGCATATTCTGGAACACCAAATCTATGGTTTTGCGCCTTCGGAGATTATTTACAACATTGCACGTAACTTTATTTTCGGATTTGATGCTAGTGCAGATGATATTGACAACTCACACATTGTTTGTTTCGACACCACATCTTATGCGATGGGTGATGGTGATTTTGAAGCTAAGTGTGATGAATTGTTTAGAAAGGAGATCCAGTAATGAAATTTGATGTAGTAGTGGGTAATCCGCCTTATCAAGAAAGTGATGGCGGATCTAAAGCAAGTGCAATGCCTGTATATCACTATTTTGTTGATCTCGGACTAAAAATAGCTCAGCAGACTTGTTTAATCATGCCTAGTCGTTGGTATGTCGGTGGCAAAGGGCTCAATGATTTTCGGAACCAAATGCTTCATTCTCCAAACATGAAAACATTGATTGACTTTCCAAATCCGGTAGATGTTTTTCCAGGTACAAATATTCGTGGTGGTGTCTGCGTTCTATTACTTGATAAACAGTACGATAGTGATAAGTTTTTAACCCGTGTCGAGACGTATGTAAATGGTAAAGTTATCTCTGACACCAAACGCCATCTTGCTGCTAGGGGGTTGGATGTGTTTATCCGTGACAATAAGGCATTGGAGATTATTGACAAGGTTACTGCAGTTTCGGGAACAGATTCGATGGATGAACATATTTCGCCACGTAAACCATTTGGATTGAGTGGAACGTTTGTACAGGATGAGAAATTTAAAAAATTCGCTGCTGACCTATCAAGTCCAATTAGATGTTATGGTAAAGATGTAGTAGGGTTTACGAATCGAAGCAATGTTCTTACCCATTCAGAATGGATTGACTCATGGAAGGTTCTTACGGCTCGTGCAAATAATATTGGTACAGAATTAAATGATGATAATTTGAACACTATTATTGCTGAACCAGGATCAGCATGTACCGAGACATATATTCTACTGGGTGTCGACCTTAATCTTACAGAGAATTCAGCTCACAATTTAGCTAAGTATACCAAGACAAAATTCGTTCGCTATATGCATAGTTTAGCTAAATCAAGCCATGATGCTGCGCGTCAAACTTATCGATACGTACCAATCCAGGACTTTTCTGATGAATCTGATATTGATTGGAATGATAGCGTTGAGAATATCGATCAATCGTTGTTCAAAAAGTATAACCTTTCAAATGAAAATATCGGTATAATCATTTCAAAAATCAAATCTATGTAAGAAAAAATACCCGTCCGACCGTGTCTAGTAGCTTAGAATGTTATCTACAGCGCGGTGGCAAACAAATTATGCAACCAAGTCTATGGGTTTGTCCCAATACGGATTATTTACTTGATTGCCACTACCTACATTTTTAATTTTGATAAAGAGTTGAAAGATTCTCTAATGGAGAGGTACTTTAGGCAAATCGATGCGGCAAAATAAATACGCGCAAGAAGGAACACTGCAAGATGTAGTTTAACGTGAATTTAGGGAGGAGCAACAGCATGAAAGCAGATAGTATACACTTATTCGATTTTTTAGGAAGTGGGAAAACTATCTTTGAGATTCCTGTTTTCCAACGAAATTACGAGTGGGACAAAGATCAATGTGAGCAATTGTTTAGAGATTTGACTGTTGCCGCACGAACGGACACTGATCATTTTATTGGGGCCATTGTTTATGTTACCGAAACTGGTAATAAGATGAGCCACATTTACCGCATCATTGATGGTCAGCAACGACTCACTAGTCTAACTTTGTTGTTGAAGGCACTATCAAATGCTGACGAACAAGATCGAGATGAAATTGAAGAAGAGTATTTAACCAATAAGTATCTGGATGATAACAACCACTTGAAGTTAAAGCCAGTTGAACATGATTATGAAGCATTTAATTCCGTCATGAACGATATGACTGGTTTTAATAAACCGTCCAAGGTCATCGACAACTACAACTTTTTCCGTAAACTGATTAATGATGACGACATTAGTAGTGATAAACTATATGAAGCGATGAACCACTTTAATATGGTATATATTGAGTTAAGTAGTGATTCTAATGAAGAAAATCCCCAAGTCATTTTTGAAAGCCTGAATTCCACCGGTGTTTCATTGTCACCATCAGATTTAGTACGGAACTTCCTTTTGATGAAAATTGATTCACAGCAGCAGGCAGAGCTCTATAAGAAATATTGGGTTAAAATTGAGCGGATGTTTGCTACCCCAACTTTTGCAGAGTTCATTCGTCATTATCTGGTTGTAAAAACACATACATCTGTTAAAAAAAATGGAGTATATGGCAGCTATAAGGACTATTGTATTTCCCAAGAATTAAGCTCTGAAGAGGCATTATCTGATCTATTTAAGTTTGCAAACTACTATGATCATATCCTGAATTATCAATCTAGTGATAGGAAATTTGACAAAATTCTAGAGCACATCAATGTAATGGATAGTAAGGTGGTATTTCCATACTTAATGCTATTAATGAATTTGGTTGATCTAGGACAAATTAGTCAAGACGAAGCTACTAAGTTAGCGCACGTTTTGGAAAGCTACTTATTTAGAATAAAGGCTTGCCAATTGCCAACAAATCGTATGAACAAAAAGGTTGTGGGGCTTTGTGATCTATCCAAGGAGGATGGCAATTTGAGGCTTCGGTTGCTTCGATTACTAAAAACGAGTTTTCCAGATGATCGTAAATTATCAGATAGTTTGATGGAAGTGGACCTTTACCACCAGAGAAACCACCTGGCTAAATTATCTCTAGTAATTCTGGAAGAACATCGGACGAGGGAAACAATTAACTTTGATGATGCCCAGGTTGAACATATTATGCCCCAACGTCTTAGTGCTGAATGGCGTCTTCAAGTTTCTAATGCTGACAAAGTCAAAGAACAATATGGTGGCACACTGGGTAATTTAACGCTTACTAAATATAATCAAGAAATGAGCAATAAGCCTTATAGTGAAAAGAAAAAATTTTACAAGGACTCAAATGTTTCGCTTACAAGGGAAGTTTCTGAAAATTATGGCCAATGGGGAAAGAATGATATTACTGATCGTACTGAAGAATTAACGAAAGAATTAATTCAAATTTTCCCCGTGCCAAATATTAAAGAAGTCAGTGAGGAAGAAATTACTGGCGAGTACACGATTGATCAGACTACTGATGTCACAGGTAAAAAACCAATTCAAATAACAATTAGTGAGAATGAATATCCAGTAAAAACTTGGAGGCAGATGCTAGTAACTTTCCTAAACGACATTTGGAACAAAGACAGCTTTAACTTCGATCGTGTCAGAGAAAATCGTCAATTGGGGCGAATGCTCTTTAGACCTGGAAATGTACCAGAAAAATTGGAGAATGGTACAGTGGTTGAAACTAATTTCTCCGCCACTGTTATTCTGGCTATCATTGCTAAAATCTCTGAAATCTGTAATATAACTGATCAGGTTTCTTACGCTGTAAAGTAAGTACAGAAGTTTTTTGATTTAGAGATAGGAGATATATGATAGCTAATAGGATTGAAAAATTAGGGTTCCAAGAATTTATTAATACAATTAAGAAGTTATTGCTAAATGAGGAAACATGTAACACTTTGATTTGTGGATAGGTTTGATGATGACAACTTGCCATTAACCGTTGAATATCTAGAGAAATTAAAGAAATTTGATGACGAAATCGCTGTTACTGGAAACATAACTGTTCCTCATGAAAGAGAATTTCCGAAAAAGGGTCTCCCCGGGACAATATTTCAAAATTGAATTTAAATGATTCATTTAATACCAATGTGTTGATTGTTAATTTCTTACAAATGATGCACACCATGCAAAGATTCGTGTTTGTGAAACGACTTGTAGCTTAATAATCATGACTCGTCTGTATGGAGGAAGTGGCTAACAAACAAACTTAAATTTCTAATAGATATTCTGACTTTGATATAAATGATTGAAAGGACCATAACCGCCGTGAAAGCAGTTGTGGTCCTTTATTTTTACATGCAAGGAGATAAGGTATAAGTGCAAATGTAGGATATAGTGTAGTGTCTAATTAACCGAAGGGTTGTCCGTTTTTGCTGAAAGGTTTGTGAATTAGGTATTGCAGCTTGCCTAGTCATTTTGCCCATCGCGATAAAGTTCGGGCAAGTCCATCAAGAACCGTTTGCGAATCGCATCTGTGGTCAGATTGACTTTTCCGAAGTGGATCCAGTTAGTTTTGGCAGGATCGATGCCGATATCAGCAAAAGTTCGATCAATCAAGTTACTCTGGATCGGGTCGCCAGATTCGTGCCGCAGGTAATCTTTTGTGATGGTTGCAGTGGTGATGACGGTCGTTTGATTGATGTACGTCAGCAAACCGTGCCACTCAGGGTCCTCAACATAAGCGAAGTTTTTCAACATTACTTTGTCAAAGAAACCTTTGAGTTCAGCGGGGATATTGTGCCACCAGATCGGCGTGATAAAAATCAACTCATCGGATTGTTGAATGAGTTGCTGATAAGTTCTAACCAGTGGGTAAGGTGTCTCGCCACGACTAAAAAGCCGTAGCTCTTCAGCGGAATAGCGCGGATCAAAGTCGTCTTTGTAGAGATCAATCACTTGATAAGCTTGATGCTCGACATCAAAATATTCAGTCAGTCGCGTTAAAATGGCGTGGTTGAAGCTCTTGGGATAAGGATGAACCTAGATGATCGTTTTCAATTGGTGATCCTCCTTTTGGTCGATGAATCTAGTTTATGGTATGCTTGACGCGAGCACAAGTGCGGTAATAAAAGTGTGGTATTAACCTAAAGGAGAGTGCTATGGCAGATATTGATTACATCAAAGAACACCGCTTAGCCGATACTGGTTTTGCGTACACCATGCGGCTGATCGGTGGCAAGTATAAAATGCAGGTGCTGTATGCGCTGGAACTCAATCATAAACCGAGCCGCTATAACGAACTCAAGCGACTATTGACACCAATTTCATTTAAGACTTTGACCAATACCTTACGTGAGCTGGAAAACGACGATTTAATCGTTCGCAAAGCTTACCCACAGGTCCCACCGAAAGTTGAGTATTCGCTGTCGGCGCGCGGTGAATCGTTGATCCCGGTGATGGACGACATTTGTTATTGGGGTGAGAACCAGGTGTCGCGGGAGCAATAGGACCAAAAGCAGTGAGCTGATCAGGCGCTGCTGAAGAAGACAAAAAAGACTCTCTCGCCATCATCAAAGCGTGGATTTCCGAAATTCGTGACACCAAGAGATTTGGTAAAAAACAAATCAGGTACGAAGGTCATTTAATGAAAGATTGGTATGAAAAAACATAGCCAAATTTGTCAAAACACCAAGTATATATTATCAATTTGATATACTAGTATCTGCCCAGTGGTCGTTTGGTGACTGGGCTATTTTTGTGAAGGCAATGAAAATGAAAGGGATGAATGATATGCAAGTCCGTTTCATAAGCGATGAAATTTTTGTGAAAAAGTGTGATTGAAATTGTTCCAGTATTTTCCTTACCAGACTAATTGATATTATATAATTATGCGTAACGGTCCTGTCCCCAGTTCCGCCATGTAAGAAAGGACGAATAAATGGATAATAAAACCACATACAGCATCGGTGACGTTGCAAAAAGATTAGGCCTCACGGTTCAGGCAATCCGCTATTATGATGCAGAAGGGTTGTTACCTTTGTTAAAACGCGATGAAGGCGGTCGACGCATGTTTACAGAAGATGACATCAGAACTTTGCAGATGATTCTAGACTTACGTGATGCAGGCGTATCCATCAAAGATAGTGCTAAGTTTGAAGGTTGGCGGTTGCAAGGCGATCGGACATTACAAGACCGCGCTGATTTTTTGAATGAACATGAGCAGGAATTGCAGTCACGCATTGATAGTCTCAAAGCATCAATGGCCCATTTGCATTTTAAACAGTGGTATTATGAAACAGCATTAAAGGCAGGCACTGAACAAATTCATTTGGTCGGTGATACAAAGGAAATAAACCAAGCGACTTTTGATGACTATGCGAAACTACAAAAAGATTAACTCCTTGACCTCTAGTGAACTATAGGGTCTATGCTGTGATCTGAGGAGGTTGCAGTATGAAAATCATGATTATTGGTGTATTTGGCCGTGCTGGACGTGCAATTTATCGAGAAGCCCAGCGCCGTGGGCATGAAGTAGTCGGCGTCGCACATCGTCGTCATAAACATCCAGTGGTGGATCAATTGTTGCTAAAAGATATTAGTTCACTGACTAAACACGATGTTGACGGTTTCGATGCAGTGATTGATGCCGTGGGCGCATGGTCTCCACAAACTGAGGTCGTGCACACCCTTGGTTTGGCACATGTGATTTCGTTATTACAAAAAACAAAAACGCGCTATTTAAAAGTTGGCGGTGCCAATACACTTTATACGGATTCAGCACATCGGCATCAACTCCAAGAATACCGACGTTATTATCCTCGATATATGCAAGATCTTTGCCTGGCACATAGCATCGGATTACAACAACTCAAAGATAGTCACGATGTCTTGTGGACTTACGTCACGCCACCGTTTAATTTTGATCCTGAAGGAAGTGCAACGGGGCACTATCAGGTGACTGGAAATGAGTATTTTCCTACGCCAGATCCAAGCGATGGGCAAAATGATTACATCAGCTATACTGACTATGCTAAAGGGATGGTCGATATTGTTGAGAATCATCAATACATTGGTCAACAGATCACTTTGTATTCAGGAAATAATCCAGAACCCAATAAACGTTATTGAATTTCAAAAAATCTCGCTGCTTGTCGGCGGGATTTTTTTAATAAATTATGCTTGACCTATAGTTCACTATAGGCTGTATTATAGTGCCTGCACTGTAAAGTGAAAGTTAAATTATTGGAGGGATAGCGTGGTATTCTTAGCTTTGGTACCCATATTCATGGGTGCTGGATTGGCAACGCAAACGGCGATCAATTCAAAACTTCGTCAGTCTGTTGGCTCATCCTATTTGGCCTCGGCCATTTCGTTTATGATCGGCATGTTATTTTTATTCATCTTAGGCCGATTGTTTGGTCAACCTTTACTACCTTCAACAAGCTTTGTGACCACGCAACCTTGGTGGATATGGCTTGGTGGGGTCTTTGGCGTAATCGGTTTAACGGGAAATATTGTATTGTTTGGGAAGCTAGGTAGTATCCAAGCTTCCGTGTTACCGATCTTAGGACAGATCATCATGGGTATTATAATAGATCAATTTGCTTTATTTGGTTCCCCAAGGCAAAGTTTGACTTGGTTGAAATTATTCGGCGTGACATTGCTCGTGATTGGTGTTTTTATCACTATTGGTGTCTTTAGCCAAACAGCTCCACTGGCGAAGCAAACAATTGCCAAAATGCACGTTAAACATCAACTGATTTATCAGATTTTCGGCGTGATTGCTGGGATGTTAATGGCATCGCAAACGGCAATCAATGGGCATTTAGGGACGATGTTAGGCTCAACGCTACAAGCGGCAACAATTTCATTTATCATTGGGTTTATTCTATTGTTCTTGGTCAATTGTGCCACTCACATCAGCTTTAATCCGATTCATAATGCCTTGATCGCTACGAAGCGTTATTGGTGGTTATGGTTGGGTGGTGTGATCGGTGGGGCATACATTTTATGTAGTGCTTGGCTGGTTCCCATGCTAGGAACTGGACAAGTAGTGATTTTAGCGTTATTTGGACAGTTATTATTTAGTGCGATCGTGGAACATATGGGGTTGTTTGATTCATTTGCTGTGCCAATCGCGCGTGAAAAAATTATTGGTTTGATTGTGATGTTTATCAGTGTGGTGGGAATCCACTTCGTTTAAAGGAGAATTTTAATGACTAAAAATGTTTTGATTCTAGGTGCTAGTGGTTCAATCGCAAAAATTGTGGTCCAAAATTTACTTCCAAAAGTCGGTAACGACATTTCGAATTTAACGTTATTGGTACGAAATCCGCAAAAATTGGTGCAATTCGACCTATCTAAGCCTGGAGTAAAAGTCGTACAAGCAGATGTGTTAGATACTGATCGTTTAGCTACAATTATGACTGATCAGTCGCTGGTTTATGGTAATTTGTATGGTGCTGATCTTGGTAAACAGGCTGTTTCAGTGGTTAAGGCAATGCAACAAGCCCAAGTACATCGTTTGATTTGGATTTCAGCAAATGGGGTTTACGATGAAATTCCAGGAGCTTATGGCCGTTGGAATCGGGACATGTTAGGCAGTACGTTGACTGCATATACGGATGCAACGCAAGTAGTTGAAGCTAGCCAATTGGATTACACGTTGATTCGGCCGGCCTGGTTTCAAGATGTGACAGAAATTGATTATGAGATGACCTTCAAAGGAGAGCCTTTCAAAGGGACCGAAATTTCTCGAAAGAGTGTGGCAGATCTAGTTGAAAAGTTAATCGATGATCCTGAACAGTTAATTGGAGAATCGGTTGGCGTTAGCAAACCCAATACTGATGGACCGGCTCCACGTTGGTATCGGTAAAAATAAATAACAACAAAGTCCCCATTGAATTGTTTCGAATTCAATGAGGGCTTTTATTTAAAACTGTATTTTTCTCATATCTATGGCTATTTTAATCAACGTTTTTTTGCCTGTTCGCGAATCAAAAGATCTGAAATAATGTCAGCAAGGGTATGCTTAGCCATGCTGGCTTCGGCATCTTGTTGCACATCTGCATAGATGTCATTGAGGGTCTCTTGAATATTACCACCAACAATACACGAAGGATTGGTCTTTTCATCAATGTGCAGTAAATTACGAGTGTCTTCAACTGCGCCAAAGATGTCGAGTAATGTAATATCATCTGGATCCTTTGCTAAAACAGGAGCCACTTTACCAGGTTGTGTATTAAGTAGACCAGCCTTAACCAGCTTTGCCATCAGTTGGCGTACGACGCTTTGATTTGCTTCAACACTATTCGCAATTGCAGCACTAGATAAATCACCATCTGCATAGATATTGACGAAAGCAAGAATATGAACAGCATTGCTTAGTTTATGAGAATATTTCATGATTACACTTCATTTTCCTTTCAAATTTCATTATGTAATAAAGAATGATTGAGTTAGTTCTCGGCATGATAGTTATGTTGCAAGAAATCTAGCATGTTTTCGGGTTGAGTTCCTGTGAGTGTGTGATAGTCACTTGTAGTTTGATCGAACAATCCCAAGGCACCAGCAGCGTACATGCTTGCCAGTTCTTCGCCATCACCTTCTGCTGCATAAATTTGACCAAACGCTTGTATGGTCACAGGCACATAACCAATTTCGTGCCCCGTAACCTTGGTCATGATTTGACCCAATTCAGGCATTGTCAGACTCTTTTCTTGCGTTAAGGTGTAAATCTGACCGCGATCACGAAGCTCAGGTTGAGTGGCAAGTGCAGCAATTGCTTTAGCACTGTCGTTTAATGTAATGAAACTCATTGCTTTGTCGCCAACAGGGTAAATTAAGGCCTGACGTTCAATTAACTCTGGCAGGTACGGTACCAGTGGATCGGCGTATAAAGAATTTTTAGCAATGGCATAGTGTAGACCACTGCTGGCAAGTTTGCGAGGGGCATAGGCATAATATGGTGACATCGTGAATGGATTGTTTTCCTGGTCGGCGTAGAAACTAACGAAAACTACTGATTTTACCTTTGCTTGTTTGAGTGCTTTGATTGAATTTTCAAACTCAGTGATTCGCTGTAAAACATCGTAGGTTTTACTAGGAATGTAGATTACTACGTCTTGATTTGAAAAAGCTTGAGTCATACGCGCAACGTCTAAGTAGTCGATAGGGACAACGTTGATGCCTTGGTTACTTAATGATGTAGCTTTTGCTGGTGTGTGAACGGCAGCTGTTAAGTTGTCGGGTTCGACTATGGACAGAAGATTTTCCACAACTTTTTGACCAAGATGGCCAGTGGCTCCGGTAATAAGATATTTCATAATTAATTCTCCTTGAAATTGGTGAGCTAGTATGCGAATTGTTAAATTTTAGTAACTTGAACGGCCATGTTGTTTTAAAAATAACATGTTGTTTTAATATTAACATCAAATGTTATTTATGCAAGATAATTTTTGATATAATGTTTTTAACACCGGTAGTCCATACCGGTTCAGAAAGGAAGACAGTTTATGTTGAACATTGTATTAGGCGCTGCAAGTCACTGGAGGGCTATGCACGCATAGTCCTCTCGCCATTACGAGGACAAAATAATGAAACTATCTGAATATGGAAACACTAATAATACTGCAGTTACAGGTTTAACTTTGGCACGAGTTACGGCCCTCAGCCACCAGCAATATACTTTGGTTTGTGATGCTGGTAAGTATTTTGCGCAAGTTGCTGGCCGGATTGTCAATATGGCAGTGGATGCCACTGATTTTCCGACAGTTGGAGATTGGGTGCAGGTCCGATTACCACAGAATCCACAAGATAAAGCAACGATTGAACGAATTTGTGACCGCCACAGCATTTTTTTACGTAAAGCTGCTGGTCGGCGGTTTGACGCGCAATTAATAGCTGCTAATGTTGACTGGTTATTGCTGTGTATGGCACTAGATGCTAACTTTAACATCCGTCGTTTAGAACGTTATTTGGCAGTCGCTAATGCTTCAGGTGCGCAAACTGCCGTGGTTTTAACGAAGGCGGATACGACAACAACGCTTGTTGATCAGATTGCTGAGGTTAAGTCAGTTGTGCCCGACACTCCGGTAATTGTTTGTGATAGTACAGCAACTGGTATTGATGCTTTGACCGCATTTATGAGTTCTGGAGCGACATATGCCTTTTTAGGGTCATCTGGGGTAGGTAAAACCACCTTGATTAACCGATTATTAGGTGAAGAGACCTATGCCACAAAAGAAGTCCGATCTAGTGATGCTCATGGAAGACACACGACGACAGCGCGTCAACTGCTACGACTGCCCAATGGAAGTATCGTGATAGATACACCGGGGATGCGTGAGTTAGGTCTGCTTGATGCTGACATTACGGCTACATTCAGTGACATTGAAGCATTGGCTGAGCAATGTCGGTTTAATGACTGTACGCACACTAATGAACCAGGATGTGCTGTTCAACGAGCTGTGACTGATGGTATCCTGGATGCTTCACGCTTAGCGAATTATCAGAAATTGAAAACTGAACAGGCAACTAATAATGGATTACGCGGGAAGGCCCGCGAGAACGCAAAAATTACGCGCATGTTTGGTAGTAAGAAATTAATGCAACAAAAGATGAAAGCTGCGCGACATAAGCGTGGGTAAATTTATATACACCGATATTGATAATCTTAGTCAATATCGGTGTTTTGTTTTCAATAATTTTTTGTATGGTTCGAGATAATAGTGAAACTTTACGCCCTAGCGCGTTAATATAGTTACGAGAAATTTAAGGTTGTGTTACTCTTATCTCGATAAATTGGAAAATATAGCTAATATTTTTTGCGAAAATTAAAAAGGGGAGTTAACGTGAATCAAACTTTAACAACAATTCGTCAGCATGTATCAGTGAGATCCTTTACATCAGAAAAGCTCACACAAGATGAAATTAAAACGTTAGTAACAACTGCTCAAACAGCATCTACTTCAAGTTACCAACAAGCTTATTCAATTATTGGTATTACTGATGATGAGGTAAAGAGTAAAATAGCAGACTATGCTGGTAATCAATCTTTTATCAAAAGAGCGCCACAATTGTTTATTTTTGTGGCCGATTTACATCGTAACTACGAAGTTGCTAAACATTTAGGAATTGATCTTGCAAAGACAGTTGAAGGAATTGATGGAACGATTACAGGAGCCATTGATGCGGCCCTTGCAGCTCAGAATATGGTCATTGCCGCCGAATCAATGGGATTAGGTGCTTGTTACATTGGTGGCGTACGAGATGGCATTGAACAAATCTCAACATTGTTAGAAATTCCGAATTATGCGTATCCAGTTTTTGGCCTAGTGATTGGTCACCCAAAGCATAAAAATGATCTTAAACCAAGACTTCCGTTTGAAGGTATTTATACAACCAATAAATACTTTGATGATGAGTCAGAAACAATCAAGAAATATAATGAAGCGACTCAATTGTATTATCAACAACGCTCAGGAACAAAATCTAATCGAACTTGGGCCAGTACTGTGATGAAAGGGTTGTACAACCGCCCGCGCGCATTTATGAAAGACTTTCTGAATAAACATGGTTTAGCAAAATCTTGATTCAATAAAAAAACTCGTTCAGCTGAAAATGCTGAACGAGTTTTTTAGGATAATAGGCGCCGACTGGCAAAATAAACAATCACGATGATTGGCATCGTCACCGCCATGACTGGGTAGAGCCAGGCCCATGAAAAGAGCGCCGTAATCACACCGGCAATCATTGGTCCACCTGACATGCCAAGGTCCACGCCAATGTAAAAGGTACTATTTGCTAAGCCCTGATCTGATTCTGGTACCAGTGTTAATGCCTTGGCTTGGCAAATTGAGAACATTAAACCATAACCACCAGCAAAACCAAAAGCACCCAGTAACAACATGAACCAGTTTCTTAAGTCAGTTAATCCAATTAAACCTAATAGGTTGAACCCTAAACATAACCAAATGAATTTATTAAACGGAACGCGATCAAACGCATCCCGCAGTACGGTCCGCATGATGATTAAAATAACGGCATAAACTGGAAAAAACATACCCGCAGGAACTGCAAAGTGGCGATGAGCAATGTAACTCACAATGTAAGATTCAGTGGCAAAATAGGGCAATGAAAATAACATTAAAATTGCTGCTACAGGAACGACTTTCGGTTGCACTAACTGGAATTTTTTCTTGGTGGTTGCTTGTGGCTTCGTCTTACTAGGAAGACCACGATTACCGACAAATTGGATGACAATCAACATGATCATACTAAATCCAGATGCCACCCAAAAAACACTTTGGTAACTGTAATTTTGATACAAATAGACACTAATTGCTGGACCAACAGCCATTCCTAGTGCACTTGCTAAACCATAAATTCCCATTCCGGAGCCAATCCGATCGGCCGGCAGTAAGGCTGCCATCCAGGTGGCCATGCAAACGGAACACAATGTGTAACCGAGGCCATTGATGACACGAAAAAGGATAATTAATGCGATATTAGTTGTAAATGTATATCCCAAACTAGCCACTAAAATGAACACACCACCCGCAAGTGTGATGTAGTACTTAGAAATGAGATCGGTTAAGTTTCCAGCCAGTGGTCGTAGTACTAGTGCCGTTAAATTCATACCTCCGGCAATTACACCAGCTAAAATACCACTAGCACCAATGTTAGTTGAAAAACCAGCAATAATTGGATTAATCAACATGGGACTCATTAAATAAAAGAAACTTGCTGCTAAAACTAATATCACATCTTTAGTATATAAACGCGTTTTCACGCACAGTCATTTCCTCTCTAAATTATCATTAGCGCGTCGTGCTAATGCCAAAAATTGTTGCTGTTCTGTAGGCGTAAAGCCAGCAAAAAGTTCTTCACTAATTTGCCAACCGCGCTTACTTAGCTGAGCATATTTGTTCAACCCTAGTGGTGTTACCTCAACTAGTTTGGAGCGACCATCATTTGGATTTGATTCTAATGTCACTACCCCAGCGGTCATCATGCGCTGAACAATCACCCGTGCAGTTTGATGAGTAATACCTTGATAATCCTTAAACATTGCAATAGTTGAATGAGAATGTTCAACAAAGTATTTCAAAGCATCCCATTGGTCAGTGGTTAAATTCACATCTTTAAGATGTAAACTTCTTCTTTGTTTGAGCCTACGCGCTAGTTGTAATAATTGTCGTGCAATCATATCATCGTTTACCATCTAATCACCTCGCGAACAAAGTATACAGCATACTGTATATTTTCGTAAGGAAAAGTTTTGCTTTTGAGAAATTCTTTTAGATGATTCATTAAGATTGGAAGTCCATTTTGTAAATATAGAAGAGTGAAGTACACTTTGATTAATAAGAGTGTATGATTTTTACTAATCGATACAAATGTGGGAGGCCGTTATAATGTTTAAAATTATCCCTGCAAGTCCCAATACTGATTTTCATGCCGTTGCACAACTATATTATGATACTTGGCAGGACGCATATCGCGGGTTAGTTCCACAAGCCTATCTTGATTCATTAACACCAGAGACATGGCATCCAGAGGAACATCAAAAAACGACGCTTTTGGCAACGATGTATGATCGAATCGTTGGCGTTTGCAGTTTTGGTGCTGCGCGAGATAGCGCGTATCAGGGAATAGGAGAATTACGTTCCCTTTATGTTCATCCGGTGGCACAACATCTCGGTATCGGTCGCGCATTACTGCAAGGTGCTTTATCAAGATTAGCAGGACAGTACCAAAGTTTTTATTTGGTGGTATTAGAGAAAAATGTTAGAGCAATAGCACTTTATGAATCAGAAGGTTTTAAAATCACTACTAATAGAAAAACGCAACAAACGCCTTTTGGTGCTCTACAAGAGATTGTGTTGGTCAAAGGTGATTATTTTATTTAGTTTATTTGACTGTCTTTATTTATAATGAAAATCAAATTCACTACAAATCACCAATAGTTAAATTATGTTTTTGTCGTAGGCTTAAAATTAAAATGGCAGCCGGTATGAGCGATAAATGACTTAATTTAGACGTTAAACAAAATAGACACATGCCTATTAAAGGTATGTGTCTGTTATTATTTAGCGCTTTAATGCTTTGACCACGATGTCAATAGACTGGTTAATAGTTACTGCATCGACTTTCTTGTTAGCTGTTTGCATTACCAGTAGCGGTACAGTGGCAAAGCTTTCCATAATTACTTCTGGTGCATCAATGAAGTCAGGAGCCGAGGTAATACGTTGATACAATTTAACTAACGGACCAGCTGCTACTTGGCCATATGCACGAGCCGTAGAATCTAAGAGCTCTTGGTTCGTCCACAAAGCAGAGATGAAATGGGATTCTTTTGGATATTTTTGGGCTTGTGTGATTGAATAGTGGAGCATCGCACGCAGTTGTGCTTCGACATCATTACCAGCAGCAGTAATTATGCCAGCCAATCCCTTATGCAGATCACCTTTGACTTCTTCATACAAACGACTAAGCATATCTGTTTTATCTTGATAGTTGAGATAAATAGTCGCAGGACTAACCCCTGCATGTTTGGCAACTTTGGCGGTGGTTAAATTAGTGAAGCCATCTGTTTGGCACAAATCGATGACCGCGTCTTTTATTGCTTTTCTTTTATTCTCGTCTTTTGTTCTCATAGCATAACCTTAACTAATTAATCAGTTTTCGTCAATCCAGGGTTGCAGTTTTTTCATGCAATAGTTCCATAGAGCTAATTCCTTAGCAGGAGAATATTCACCTGTTGCAGGTTGAACTTGTCGTTTCTTATTGTCGAAAAATTTACCACTAACACCTTTCACATTGTCGGCGGAAGCAAGATATACATTGGTAACTGCGCCTTGTTCTGGTGTGGCGACATGGAAGGTTTTTCCGATTGCAACCGCGACTTTATAAACTAAATTAACCCAAAAGCCGTTATCACTATCCTGACCAAAGTTAGTGGTCGCCATACCAGGATGGGAGACATTGACGGTGATATTACTAATACCAGCTTGTTGAAGTTGAGCCGCAAGATGTTGTGTGTTCCAGATGACAAATAGTTTACTGATACCATAGCGTACCTGACCGGAAGCGACATGTTCTAGATTCAGATCTGTCATATCAGGATGCGCAATACGATGGGTACCAGATGACATATTAATAATTCTACCGTCAGAAGAATGACGCAACTTTGGTAACAGTAATTCGGTTAGTAGTAATGGTGCCATCACATTTAAAGCCATAGTACCTTCAATACCATTCACAGTTTCGAAGCGCTGAGCATCGAGAACTGCGCCGGCGTTGTTGATCAAGACGTCAAGATGATCATGATTGTCATTGAAATTGTTGACCATATCCTTGATTGCTTGGAACGAAAATAGATCTGCAATTAGATAACTTACTTTTTGATTACCTGTTGCTTGTTTGATTTCAGATACGACATGTTGCGCTTTTTGTTCATTGCGTCCATGAATAATGATTTCATGACCTTTTTCAGCCAATTTTTGAGCGGTGACTTTACCGATGCCATCAGTAGCACCTGTGATTAAAATTAATTTTGACATAGTTTTATCTTTTCCTTTGTGTATTGAGTGAGAGTTGTTTTTTAAAAAGTGCATCTGCGATTAATATTGATTTTGGTTACATATATTTCCTCCCATAACTGACTAATCAGTCTTTTAAAATTAAAAATAAATGACGAGGGTTACTCGTCAAATTACAACAAAACAATGATACTGGGGTCATTAATGATTTTATAATAAACTAAATAGTCAGTTATAGTCAAGCGTTTTTATTATTTTAAAAAAAATGTCTCAAAAAGATCGTCTCCAGTTTAAAATGATTAAATGATGTAAATTTAGAAAAAAACGTCCTCAGACTAAAAATGTCTGAAGACTTTTTTTAATTTTGTGCACCAATGCGGGTAGCCTGTTGTAACCAAATTTTGCGTTTCTGATCGGAACTTTTCTTGACCATACTGCAGTTTAACCACTTAACAGATTTCAAACCCATTTTTTTTAAAGTGCCACGCAGTAGTGCACGCTGAATGGCATTCCCAAAAATCCAACGATATAAGACTTTAGGAGTATTCATTGTGGTAATGACAGTAGTGGATTGCAGCTGAGGCAATAAGGAACGCATACCCGTACCACTAGTAGTGTAATCAAAAGTTTCACCTGGAAAGATCACTTTATCGATAAAACCCTTCATCATGGCAGGCATAAGCTCCCACCAGATTGGAAAGACTAGAATGAGATGATCAGCTGCGTGGACACGTTCAATATAGTCACGGGCTTGTTCATCCTGAGCTTTGTGTTTTAGAAAACCGATTAAGTCTTTACTATGCATCACGGGATCAAAGTGATCGGCTTCTAAATCGATAATGTCGACTGAGTTGCCATTTGTTTGAGCGCCGTTTTTTGCTGCTGTCATTAGTGCATGGCAGAAGCTACCGTCATAAGGATGGCACGTTACGATTAATGTTTTTGTCATATTACTAACCTCCATTAGTTGATGAGGTCAGTATAGCGACGATTTTAAGGGGTGGCATTAACAATTGTTAAGACTCGGATTCTTTTTTTAAACGATTACGAATACGTGATAAGGATACAGGGGTGATCCCTAAATAGGAAGCTAATTCATGTTGAGGAACGCGCGTTGCTAGTGCGGGATTGGTGGTTAATAAACTTCGGTAACGTTGTTCAGGTGATTGTTCGATACGGGTTAAAAAATAATGGGTGTAATCAATGAAGCGTTGGCAAATTTGATTGGTAAAGGCCATCATCAAATCAGAATCCTTACGAAGCAATTGATGCAATTTTTCACCATCGACCACTAATGCGGTGGTCGGTTCGAAAGCGGTTATTGCAAAAATACTGGGTTGTTCCAGATAAAAGCTTTCAAATGAGGCAACGGCTTGTTGTTCAAAGAAAAACTGGACCGTGATATCACGGCCATCGTCATTGTGCCACAAGCGGACACCACCACTTTCAATGTAGAATAAATATTTGGCCTGATCACCTTCACGAAGCAAGTCCTCACCAGCTGAATAATGGTGGGTTTGACCTAGTGACCTGATTTGTTCAAAGTAGCCGCTGACTTCCATGTAAACCATCCTTTCGTATTGATTAATTATAATACGCGTAACTAATTATTGACATGCTATAATCAAATTATAAAAATTCTGGAGATGGAGATATTAAAATGAATAAGGTGTGGATAGTGACCCCAACTGTGATATTAATCATTATCGTGATCACGGGGTTGATGTCATCTGGTAGTACGCACAATAATCTATTAGCCTATGGATCAGTTGGATTAGCACTATACTCTTTTTTTGCGATATTTATTTACGGGTTGGTTTACTATACAAAGAACGGCCATTTACGTCAAAAAATGCCAGCTGGAGTAACCTGGTTATTTGTTTATTTAATTGCTGTGTTGACGATTACCGTTGTCACGATGATTTACTTTATGGCGCACAACTAAAAAATGGTGGTAGCTTGAGCTACCACCATTTTTGATTACTGTACTTTAGTTAAACGCTGTCTTAATGCATCGTCGTAGGCCGTCAAATACAGACCATATTTGCCACGCTTCATTAAAACGTTTAAAACATTAGCGATAAATTCGCGATATTCAGCTTGGGTGAACTGAATATCTTTGCGTTTTTTAAAAATCTCTTTATGTGAATACTTTTCGGGAATAATGGTCATGGTATCTGTTTTAGCATCATAGCCAAACGATGGCCCGATAATCATGCCTACATAATTCAAATCAAAGCCTTGCAGTGTGTAGATGGTGCCAACTTGAGTAATAGAACCTTCACGTTTAGCCCAGTGAGTCCGTTGCGGATCCCATTCGTCCCACGGTAAGCTGAAGCTATCCATTTCGACGTTATGGCGACCATCAATTCGTGGAAAGCCAGAAGTCGCCACCATGCGACTCATACCGACTTCTTTGTTGCGCTTCTTAATGGTTTCAAACATGCTACCGGCTGTGTCAAAGACTTTAAATTCAAAGTCACTATTATTTGGAAAGTCAGTAATTGGTTTTTGAGCGGTGAGGTTATCGATCCAAGCAACTTGTGCGTCACTAGCAACCATTCGATATTGAAAGTTCATATCAAATGACTTGTGGGGATGATTACCAATTGTTTTCATGAGTAATGCTTTATCCCAGTACATCTTTGATTGAAAGACTTGATCAAAGTCATAAACAACCACGACCACCTTGGCTAGGTTCATTAAATCGGTTAATTGATTTTGACCACGGTAATGGGCGTAGGGTTCTGATTTGGAATATAGAAGATGAGCTTCATCCACAAAAATAACATCATAGTGCTGATGATTCTTTTGTGCGTAGTTAATTAATGAAGTTGGCCGGCGAATGGCATTCACATGCATATTTGGAATTGAGCCAGCCAAATCTTGGTAGGCTTTATAGAGTTCTGGATGGTTGACTACTAAAGACGTTTTGTAATGTTTATCGGTCATGTATTGCCGCACGAGTTCCATTAAAACAACGGATTTCCCTGTACCTGCAGCGCCTTGAATAATGGCGACTGAATGTTCTTTTTGGGTGAGCCGATCTTGAATGTATTGATTCAAATCGGTAATTACTTTTTTCTGATCTTCAGAAAGATCGTCGACAAAAAATTGTGCTTTTAAAATTTCGTTCATAGGTAACTCCTAATTGAAAATGACTTTAGGATAGCTATTTTAGCACTATGTTTATGGGGATGAAAGGTATTATGGTGAAGTGAGAAAAATAACACCCGGGAAATAATGCTTTTGAATCAACAAATTATGAGGATGGACTGTCAGTTGATATAAAGTAATCAAAAAAGCTTGTCAAGCAGAGGATTGACAAGCTTTAAGAAAATTTGTAATAAAAACCAAAGGTTAAAAGTTAAGTTACGTATGAAAATCCAATATGTTGAGGTATTTAGATGTTAAAGAAGACGTTCGATATCTGCTGTCATCTTCAACGGGTTGGTTCTAGGGGCGAAACGTTTAACGACGTTACCATCCCGATCAACCAAAAATTTTGTAAAGTTCCATTTAATTGCATTCCCAAATGCTCCTGGTGCCTGCTGTTTAAGATACTTAAATAGTGGTAATTCTTCAGTACCATTTACATCATGTAGAGCATGCATTGGGAAACTGACGCCGTAAGTCATTTGGCATGCCTGTGCAGCCTTTGAACCATCAGATAATTCTTGATGAAACTGATTTGATGGAAATCCCAAAATGACGAGTCCTTGATCCTTATATTGTTCATATAACTGCTCCAACTGTTTAAACTGTGGAGCAAATCCACACTTAGTGGCCGTATTGACGATTACGAGAGGATGGCCCGCATAATTCGCCATTGAATACGAGTCACCATTTTCACGAGTCACCTGATAATCATAGACAGTCATACTGATTCCCCCTTACTATACAACATTGTATACTCATTATTAACGATTAGTAAGTAAAATTAACAATTCAAAAATCCTTTCACGATGATTAATTGGGTAAGAGAATTTAATTAATTTCGGAAAAAGCAACGAGAAAAACCCGAAATAGTTTTCAAACAATCGGTTATGTGAAGACCATTTTGGATTTCGAATACTATTCAGTTACCACATTATTTCTAGAGAATCTTAATTTTAGTAGTAATTTATGAGTGTTATTTTTTATTCTGTGACTATCTTAACGGAAAATCCTTGCCCAGCTAACACGCGAGTTGCATTGTATGGCCCAAGTCCTTTGCGCTCAATGATATAAATGGTCTTATTCAGGGGTAGTTCATTTAGCCGTTCGCGGAGTTGGCTTAGTGGGATATTAATGTCTTCATCAATACTTCCAGAACGAGGGCGATCAGCTTCCCGAATATCTAAGAAGATGCCATTTTGTCGATCAGTATCAGTTAAACCAGCATAATTAACAGTATTAGCCAATTGTGTGATTCGATTAATGGCTACGTACCCAGCAATATTGAGTGGATCACGAGTAGAGGAATATGGTGGCGAGTATGGTAGTTCTAAACTGGGTAGATCAGCGACTGTCAATCCGCCTGTGATGGCTACAGATAACTCACCAGCACGTTTATCAACGCCTTCATGGCCGATAAATTGACCGCCTAAGATTTGACCAGAGTCTTGGTCGTACATTAGTTTAATATTTAACCGTTGGGCATTTGGATAAAAGAAGGCATGATCAAATGGCGTAATTAGAACGGCATCATAATTTGTAATGCCAGCTTGTTGCAACATCGTTTCTGTATAGCCGACATTACTAGCGGTTTGATCAAAAACTTTAGCAACGCTGACGCCAATAAAGCCAGGATAGGTCAGGTTTTCACCGTTAATAATATCAGCAAGTAAATGACCTTGCCTGTTTGCTGCGCTGGATAACATGCTAGGCGTTGGTTGACCTGTTATCAGACTTCTAGTCTCAATCACGTCACCAATTGCATAAATATCAACAACAGTGGTTTGTAGGTGTTCATCGACGATAATATGGCCATCATCAGCTAAAGCAATATCAGTGCCTGATGTGAGTTCACTATTCGGTTTTACACCTGTTACTACGATTAATAGATCGGTGGTGTGTTCACTTTGATCATCAAATAAGAGTGTGTGGCGATTGTCTTGTACCTCCGTGACCGTTGTTTGTAATTGTAACTGAATCCCATTATCGGTAATTTCTTTTTCTAAAAACGGTGCCATGTCATCATCAAACGGTGCCATAACGTGGTCAGACTGATCGACTAAGGTGACATCTAAACCTCGTTGATGAAGATTTTCGGCCAATTCCACACCCGCTGAACCGGCACCAATAATGGTGACAGTCTGGGGATGCTGAGTAGTGATGAAAGTTTCAATTTTGTCTGCATCAGTAATACTTCGAATGGTAAAGGCGTTGGTGGCTGAATCGATACCGGTGATTGGTGGTAGGACTGGCCGAGCACCAGTGGCGAGTACTAACTTATCGAAGGACTCTTGGTAAGTTGTGTCATTTGCTAAATCATGGACGGTTACTAGCTTTTTTGAAGGATCAATTGCTGTGACCTCTGTTTGTACACGAACGTCTAGATTATTCTTTTGTTTTAAAATGGCTGGTGTCCGTTCGATTAGAGAATCACGATCAGTAATGACGCCGCCTAGGTAATAAGGTAGTGCACAACTCGCATAAGAAATATTTTCACCACGTTCTAACATAATAATTTCAGCATCTTCATTTAATCGCCGCAACCGTGTTGCAAAAGAAGCGCCAGCAGCAACGCCACCAATAACGATAACTTTCATCACGTATTCCTCCTAAATGTAAGCGTTTTCTTTGTTAGCAAAATTGTATCGATAATTCACTGATTAAGCAATTAGTTTTGCTTGCTAGCAGTGGATCGTTAGCTGTTAATTTAAACATGCTACAATAAAAATGAATTATTAACTTGACCTTACCGTTACGTTAACATTTATGGTTAATAACTGAGGAGGTGATTGTGATCGATTATTTAATTAAAGCGTTTGCCCAATTAACCGGTGTCTCAACACGTACGCTGCGTTATTATCATGAAATTGGTTTATTGGTGCCAATTACTGATAACAATGGCTATCGTCATTATCAGAGTCGTGATGCAGATAAAATGCAACTGATTTTAATGTTTCGCGAGCTTGCTTTTGATTTAGAGACTATCAAACAGTTATTGATGGAAAGTCCAGAAGTTCAACAACAGGCACTGATTAATCAAAGAGAGGCGCTCATTAAACAGCAGACGACATTATCGCAAACAATTACTCAACTCGATCAAACATTGATCAATTTAGAAACGGGAGGAAAGACGATGACAGATAAGGCAAAATTTGAGGCTTTTAAGGCACAGCAGATTGTGCAAAACAACCAAAAATATGGTGATGAAGTGAGTGAAAAATATGGAGAAAAGGCTAAGAATGAAGCTGAAAAACATTTTCAACAGCTAACTGAAGAGCAATATGGACAAATGCAGCATAATGAAGAACAACTCGCATATTATCTAAAACAATATTTAGAAAAACCCGAATTACCTTCTCAACAAGGCCAGAAGGCTTTTAAGGCTCATCAACAGTGGTTAATGACGATCATGCCAAATTACACCTTAACAATTCATGGTCAATTAGCAGAAATGTATACAGCCGATCCACGTTTTGGTAGGTATTACACTAAATTGGTAGGGGATGCACATGCAGCAGTTGGCTTAAATGAAATTGTTCAATATTATATTGCACAAGAAAATAATAACTAAAAAAGGCGATTGCTTTTGTGGCAATCACCTTTTTTCTATTTTGAAGCTAAATTTTGGCGACGTTTCGCCAATGTTTCATGTGAAACTGTCATGATTCCCAATAATATCAACAAATAAAGTGGTAAAAGACCAATAGAAATTGAATTAGCAATTAAGCCAAATAGTGGTGGCATGAAGCAAGTACCAATATAGGCACTGGCCATTTGAATGCCAATCAATGCCTGTGAGTTACTGAGTCCAAAATTATCAGGCGTAGCGTGAATCAGTGAAGGAAAAACTGGCGCACATCCTAATCCAACTAAGATGAATCCGGTAATCGCAATCGCAGAGTTGCCCGGCAATAGGATTGCCAAAACACCTAAAAGAATAGTTGCTAAACCGATATGCGTCATTTGACGGTCCGAAAATTTAAGTGTCAAAAAGCCCGATAAAATTCGACCAACGGCAATACCAAAATAAAATAAACCGGCTAGTGTTGCGGCAATTTTGGTGGAAACATGTTCCGTCAGTACTAGGTAGCTACTAGCCCATAAACCAGTGGTTTGTTCAATTGCACTGTAGCAAAAGAAAGTAATGATGCTGGCAAATGTACCCGGAAGCTTCAACATTTGCAATAAATTAGTTTCCATTTTGACGGGTTTGGTTGTTGTATTTTGAGAAGCTGTTTTTTGCCAAAGCGGCAAAGTTGCGAATAGGACGATTGTCAGAAGTGTTTGAAAAATTGCAATGAACTGATAACCTGATTGCCAGCGACCACCATGACCAAGTGTAAAGCCCATAATTAAAGGGCCTAGTGTTGCACCAATGCCCCAAAAAGCATGTAACCAACTCATGTGGCGGCTTGGATAGTGAATGGCGACATAGTTATTAATCGAAGCATCAACACTACCAGCACCTAAACCATATGGGATAGCCAAAATACACAGAACATAAAATGAATGTGAAAAGGAAAATCCAAACAGTGAAATGGCGGTGATGAGCACACTAACAAAAGTGATTTTACCGGTACCGAATTTTTTAGTTAAGCGGGCACTTTGTAAACTGGAAATGACTGTCCCCATGGCAATCAGCATGGAAATAATACCAGCATAGGAAAGAGGAACGTGTAATCCTTGGTACATAGAAGGCCAGGCTGAACCTAATAGAGCATCAGGTAACCCAAGACTAATAAAAGCCAGGTAAATGATAATTAATAGTAAGCTGTACAGAATTAACATCTCCTTTTTTCTTAAAAATGCCCTGCAAAACCAAATAGTATTATTTTATCAATTTTTGCAACATTTTTTCTTGCACTTTAGGCAAGGCGATGTGTTGCAGGTCCCTTATCGTAAACCATTGACCAGTGAAATAACTTAAATCTAGAGCATTTTGCCAAGTAGCTTTAACCGCGGTAATGAACCATTTTTGGTGTGTAAATGTATGAGTTATTGGTCGACCAATTTGTGGCTGCAATGATAAGGATAAACCGTATTCGGTTTTAACATACATTTCAAGGGGACGTTGAAGTTCTATATCAGAATAGTTGTTATTTAAATCAAGATCAGCACTTTCCAAGACAGTATTTTTTTGAATCAGTGGAAACGTCCAAAAATTAGCTAATAATCCATTACTGGGACGTTTTTCTAGCAAAAATTGATTCCCATTTTGGATGACCAATGCAAAATAATCAATTTTCTTTGGGCGCGGTTTCTTTGTTTTCACAGGGTATTTTTCTTCGACACCATCCAGATAGGCTTGATTAAATTGTTTTACAGGTGAATGTTCTGAGTCCGGATTTTTTGCACTCATGTAACTAGAACCAAGGTCCATAATAGCCTGATTAAAATCACCAGGTCTCTTCTTTGAAATAATTTTAGTAATCACTTGTTCGAAAATGGCGCGGGTCTGTGGCTTCGTAATATCTGCATCAATTTTTAACAACCGAGCAAACACGCGAAATGCATTACCATCCACCGCCGGAACAGGCTGATTAAAAGCAATACTAGCGATTGCACCGGCGGTATAGGGACCAATTCCAGCTAATTCTTGCAACTCCTTGGCAGTTTTGGGCCATTGACCTTGATAGTCATCAACAAGTTGACGCGCTGCTTTTTGTAAGTTGCGCGCCCGTGAATAATAACCGAGTCCTTCCCATGCTTTCATGAGTCGCAATTCGGGTGCATTAGCAAGATCGTTGACAGTTGGGAACCATGTCATGAATTTTTCATAGTAGGGAATCACGGTATTGACTTGCGTTTGCTGAAGCATAATTTCTGAAATCCAAACATGATAAGGATCATGATCGCGACGCCAAGGTAGATCTCGTTTATTTTGGTCGTACCAGGTTAATAACGTGTCCTGAAAATCTACAATTGTTTGTGGGGACCATTCAATCAAAGAAAACTCCGATCTGGTTAATCACTGAGATTAAACCGTAATTTCATTTTGGTGGCGCCTAGTTCGACCATTTTACCAAATAAGACGCGAGCGGCTTCATAGTATAGATCCGCCATGTGTTGATTTTGTTGTTCTAAAAGTTCAATTGGCGCCTTATCGCGGATTATTTTATTGTCCGTGGTAAGTTGAATTTGATGACATGCTGCCATAGTTTGTTGTTCAAAATCAGTAATTAATTCACTAAAAATTTGATAATTGGTATCGCCTAAAACAGCAGTACTACGTGTTAACCAGTATATATACTTCAAATTTGAAGTAGTCGGTGTATCACGATAAGTTGCAGGCGTGTCAGTTACATTGGCATAGAATGGGACTAAACCATTGAATGGATTAGGACCGAATGCTAACCAATGAATGCCAGCTATTTCAGCAGGCACATTCGGACGAATTTGTAGAATATGGGTTTCTTGATTGCGATTGATACCAATTGGACGAAAAGCAGTTTTTTGTTCTGGCTTTCCAGTCCCGTATGGATCGTATGGTGTATTTTGGAAATGTGAACTTAACAGCCATTTCACGTCTTCAATAGAAACTTTATGTTCTGGTTTCAAACTAAATGGTAAGTTTTGGTCTTGTGGTTCTTGTGTTAGTGTTGGATTCAAAATCTTTTGTCCATACCAGACTCGTGGATTATTGTAGCGGGTATCTTTAATAGTAGAACTGCCAAAAATATGACGTAAATTCACACGCTGGTCATCTGGATTTAGATGATGTGTTTCAATCAACTCAGGTAAATCTTTAGCATATAGCACATCAGTGGAATCAAAATCGTACCAATCGATATTAAAGCGGTTGGGTGCAATGACGTAATGGTCGTCTGGAATTTTAGTGGCAGCCCAATGATGACCACCGATCGATTCAAAGTACCAAACTTCATCTTGATCACTAAAAGCCACACCGTTTGATTCATAGGTACCATATTTTTCAATTAAGCTACCTAAACGAATGACACCTTCTCGTGCACTATGAATGTAAGACAAAGTAATTGTCAGGAAATCTTCTTCACCAATGCCATCTTTGACCAATGGATCGATGCCTAAAAAACGTGAATTGGTTGTGATTGTTTCAGTGGCACTCATGGCGACATTTTCATTATTAATGCCAGATTCACCCCAGATACCATAGGTTGAATCAGCATCGGGTGTTGATGTATAACGTTGTGGATGGTCTGGCAAAGCAAAATTAGCTTTGCTTTGAACGGCCTGGTAAGTTGAAGGTTGATTTGCGGGGTTGATCACCACAAATTTTTGCGGATTGGAGGTATCTCCGCCGCTATCTTCGTTACGAGCAATCATGGTTGATCCATCAATTGATGCCTTTTTGCCAACCAGGATGGTTGTACAAGAGCCTACTTTTCTTTGTTGCATGTCAAACAACTCCTTTATTTGTATTTATTTTAGCTAAAATTTATCCAGATTGCTAATTTTACTTTAGTGGAACTGAGTTGTTTCATGTGAAACAAAATTTTTAATGACTAGGGTCTTGACAATTTTTAGTACTTGCTGTTACTATGTAGCAGTACCTAGTAATACAAAATAAGTTCGTTTTGAAATTAATGATGAGTCAATTTAGGGTAGCTACCTAGTATTACAATGTAAGGAGGAAACAATGAAGGGATTAACGGAGTTATTGAAAGGCGCGCTAGAAGGTATCGTGTTACAAAAAATTAGTTTAGGTGAAACTTACGGCTATGAAATCACCAATTATTTGGTTGACTTAGGTTTTGAAGACATTGTTGAAGGGACCGTTTATACCGTATTACTGAGACTTGAAAAAAAGGGTCTCTTAAACGTTGAACGACGCAAGTCTGAAATGGGACCACCACGCAAGTTCTATTCTTTAAACGATGCAGGACAATCCTATTTGGATGAATTTTGGCAAAAATGGTCATTTTTGACAGATACGATGAACAAATTAAAGGAGCAATAAAGATGAAAAATATTATTAAAACATTGATCGGTGACAAAACACGTTATCGTCAATTCCACAAAGATGTTGCACAATTACCAACCCCTTATGCAGAAACGTTAACAGCCATCGAAAAATACATGTGGAACTTTGCTAAATCTGATGGCATTATGGATGCTTTGGAAGAAATTTTACGGATGTTTCAAGAAAACGCTGCAGAAAACGTTCCAGTTAAAAATGTAGTTGGAGACGACCCAGTTGAGTTTGCGGAGGCCATTATGGCGCAATATCCAGATGCTTTGTGGTTGATCAAGTATCGTAATCAGTTACGGGAAAAAGTGACGGAGGCACAAAGCCATGAAAGCAATCGAAGTTAGAAATGTGCAAAAAAGTTTCGGTAAATTAGCTGTTTTGAAAGGTATTAACTTGGAAGTAGCGCAAGGCGAAATTTTTACATTATTAGGTGAAAACGGGGCTGGAAAAAGTACCTTGATTAATATTTTGACAACGTTATCTAAAGCAGATCATGGGGATGTCAAAATCATGGGCCTTGATCCACAAAAACAGGGTGATCAAATTCGACAACAAATCAGTCTCAACGCCCAGACAATGACCATTGATGAAGAGTTTACTGGTTTAGAAAATTTGAAACTCATTATTGGATTGCGGACGATTGCTAATCCGACAGAAACTATCAATACTTTAGCAAATCGATTAGAATTATCTAGTTTTTTGAACCGGAAGGTCAAAACCTACTCTGGTGGTATGAAACGCCGCTTAGATATTGCCATGTCATTGATTGGTGATCCGCAAATGATCTTTTTAGATGAACCAACGACAGGGGTGGATCCAAAAAATCGACTAGCATTGTGGAACATGATTAAAGAACTACGTGATGCCGGTAAAACGGTCTTTTTAACGACCCAGTATTTGGATGAAGCTGATGCTTTATCGGACCATATTGCCTTTATTCGCGATGGCAAAATTGTAAAATATGGCACACCGGCTGAAATAAAACAAAAAGTGACGGATCAATACACGATTGCTGTTAATGCAACGCAAGATGATCAAGCCAAGACCATTTTAACCGATGCTCAAATTGGATTTTCGTATCAAAATGGCGAATTTAAAGTGAATAAAGACGCTGAAAAAGGGCTATCGGTTTTGATTAATCACCAAATATCGATTCAGCACTTTAATTTAGATGAAGTAGATTTAGAAACGGTCTTTTTAAATATGACGGGTGACGAAAAGGAGAGACAGTATGCAATCAATTAAACAACTCACGCTGCTAACTAAACGAATTGTGCGGCAAAACTTAACTAATGCTGATACTGTCATTACTGTTATTGCGATGCCAGTTTTTATGCTGCTATTTTTTGTCTATGTTTTTGGTGGCAATATTGTGACAGGTAGTGGTGCGGCAATGACCACCAAGGCCTATCTCACATATTCATTGCCAGGCTTCTTGTTGCTGACAATGGCAATGGGGTCAGCCTACACATCTTTGAGAATTAATACGGATCAAAAGTCAGGATTTTTAAATCGACTGCATTCATTGCCCGTTAAACGGTGGATTATTTTAGGATCACACGTTGTGGCTTCCATGTTATTCATGTTACTAGCAGAAGCATTAGTATTGTTGGTAGGAATCATTTTAGGGTACCGTATTAATGGTGGCTGGGTGGCACTGCTCAGTTTTTTGGGTATTTCAATGTTATTTGGCTTAGCGATTACGTTATTAGCAATTCCGTTTTCATTAAAAGCAGATAACTACGCCTCTGCGGGCGGCTTTTCTTATGTATTGTTGATGTTGTTGTTTGTCAGCCCAGCGTTAATGCCAACTGCCGGTATGGCCAAACCAATCAGATTGTTTGCTAAATACCAACCAATGACACCGATTGTCAATACAGCTCGGGGTTTGCTTGATCAGGCGGCTACTCTGAGTCATCAAACCATCTTAATCGCTTTGATTTGGCTAATTGCAGGCATTGTGGTTTTCGGAGAATTATCCTATATTGTTTATGCACAGTTATTTTTGAAAAAATAAGTAATAAGGAGTGCTAAAACATGCAAACCGCAGACGAAATCTTTGCAGCCATCCGAAATGATCCTGATAACGCTGAATTTACTCAAGCGGGCATTGATCCACTCTATCATTTTGAAAAAGAGGCCACGATTTTAATCGTCAGTCAGGCACCTAGCCGCACGGCCCAAGCGACTAAAACATATTGGCAGGATGCTTCTGGAAATCGTCTTCGTGAATGGATGGGCGTGACTGATGATGAATTTTATCATTCTGGCAAGATTGCGGTAATTCCATTAGATTTTTATTACCCGGGAAAAGGTAAGAGCGGGGATTTACCACCACGTAAGGGTTTTGCTGAAAAGTGGCATGAACCTTTACTTAAATTAATGCCCAATATTAAACTCACATTGTTAATTGGCATGTACGCACAAAAGTACTATTTACCACATCGACAAAAGACATTAACGCAAACAGTTGAACATTATGCTGACTATGCCCCCTATTTTCCAATCGTGCATCCATCACCATTAAACTACGGCTGGATGAATAAGCATCCATGGTTTACGACTGATGTGCTACCTGAACTGCAAAAACAAGTTCGTGCATTGATTTAAAAAGAATAATTTGTCGTATACTTGAAGTGGTGAAACACAATTATTATTTAATCAATGGAGGCCGATGTTATGGGTGATCAAAAGGCATTGTTAGTAATTGATTTACAACAAGGGATTGGTCCACTATATGATGAAATTGGGTTATTAACGCGGGTTGAAGAACGTATTAATGAGTACCACAAACAGAACCTGCCAGTCATTTTTATTCAACATCAAGAAGAAGGTCTTGAAAAGGGAACGGCCGCGTGGCAGTTAAAACCGCAATTAAATGCGACTTCCGATGATTACTATATAGATAAGACACATGCTGATTCTTTTTACCAGACAAAGTTGGGTGACTTACTTGAAGAACTACAGGTAGGTCAGTTAGAAATTTGTGGTGCTGAAATTCCATATTGCATTGATGCAACCATCAAAATTGGTTTTGATCGTGGTTATCAAATTGTTATGAAACATGATTTAGTATCCACTACAAAAGATAATTTAATTTCGACTGTGACGTTAATTAAGCATTATGAGCAAATCTGGAATAATCGCTTTGTGACTTATCTTGATTAAATTGTCAAAGAAACTATGAGTATCATGGAGTAACGCAATGAGAAAAGTTTATTTTTATGGAGCAATTAGCTTAGATGGCTATTTAGCAGGCGAACATGAAGATTTACAATGGTTATTTAACACTGATTTGGCTGGAAAGTTTACCTATGAACAGTTTGAACCTAAAATAGACACGCTAGTGATGGGTAATACGACGTATAAAGAAACTAAAAAGATGTTGAATGGACAACCATTTTATCCAAAACATAACAAAATCATTTTTTCGCGCACACAAACAGGACAGTTTCCAAGTGGATATTATACAAACCAGAATCCTGTGCAAACTGTGACACAATTAAAACAACAAAATGGTTTAGGAATTTGGATTGTTGGTGGTGGCGCAATTGTGACACAACTCGTGCAAGCCAGTTTAATTGATGAGCTTTGGATTCAAATTGCACCGATTTTACTAGGAAAAGGAAAACGACTGTTTATTCCGGGTAATTATCAACAGCGTTTTGACCTAGTTGAAACGACTCAGTTGGGTGAATTAACCGAATTACATTTAAAATTAAAATAAAATCTAAAACGCTATCCATAATTTGGATAGCGTTTTAGATTTCAAAAAGTAAACAATTTTCTTAAATAATCGACACAACACCAACAATTATCGTAATGATTGCTGGCAATGCCTGAATCCAAAAAATCTTTTTAGTTGCAGTGAAACCGCCAATAAGCCCCACGATTAACACAAATACTGCTAAGGCGAGTTGAATCATCGCCTTAGTCATGTTATCTGGTAAAAATAGTGTAAACAGGAAAAGTAATCCTAACGCACCATTATAGATGCCTTGGTTGACTAAAGCTGTTTTAGCATGTGGCTGGGCCACAAATGATTGCGGCATATCAAACGCATTTGCCTGTGTCTCAGTTTTGGCAAACATTTCGAGACACATAATAATAAGATGTAATAAACCCAAAAATCCAATTAAAATTGAAAAAATTAATGACATAATTCCATCGCCTTTACTGTTTTGTTGCCATTTTGTGTAAGTAATCAATAAGGGTATTAGTCTATCATTGTCAGATCAATTCTGCAATTTGTGCAGTTTTGTCGCAAATGTAAAAATTAGCAATATGCTTGTTAAGTTCGTAACAAAATCTTAAAAAGTGGTTAAAAGTTAAGTAGGTTAAGTGTTTGTTTACCTTTGATACCAATTAAATCCAATTAGTTGGTTGCCAAAACTAACCAAATAATGTATAGTTGTAAACGTATTCAGGAAAGCGTTTTCTTTTAGCTTTAGGTAATGCAATTATTTATTTCAGAAAATTGTGTGAGGAGGATTTTGTCGCATGGCAAATAGTAAAAAAGGAATGTCGACAGGTTTCATTTACTTCTTTGGAGCCTTAGGCGGTCTATTATTTGGTTATGATACAGGTGTTATTTCCGGTGCTATGTTATTCATCGGAAAGGAATTAGGAATTAAAGCAGGATCATTTGAAGATGGTTTCATTACTGCTTCAGTTCTTCTGGGTGCCATTTTAGGTGCCGCAATTATCGGACCTTTATCCGATAAATTAGGACGTAAGAAGTTACTGTTAACTTCTGCCGTTATTTTCTTCGTTGGTGCTTTAGGTTCAGGTTTTGCACCAAACTACGAAGTGTTAGTTAGTTCACGTGTGCTTTTAGGTATGGCAGTTGGGGGCGCTTCAGCTTTGATTCCAACTTACTTAGCTGAATTAGCACCTGCTGACAAGCGTGGTGGTATCGGGACATTATTCCAATTAATGATCATGACTGGTATCTTCCTTGCTTATGTTTCTAACGAATGGTTATCACCACACGGTATGTTTGGTTTATCATCTGCTGTTGGTTGGCGCTGGATGCTTGCCTTAGCCGCTGTTCCTGCCGCATTACTTTTCTTAGGTGGTATGTTCTTACCAGAATCACCACGTTTCTTAGTTAAAACAGGTCGTGACGATGCTGCTCGTGGCGTGTTACTTCAACTTAACGGGGACGAAAAAGCTGTTGACGCTGAATTAAGCGACATCAAGTTACAAGCTTCAATTCCTTCAGGTGGTTTTAAAGAATTGTTTGGACCAATGGCTCGCCCAGTGTTAATCATGGCACTTGGACTTGCGATTTTCCAACAAGTTATGGGATGTAACACAGTGCTTTACTACGCACCAAAGATTTTCGTTTCAGCCGGATTTAGTGAACATTTTGCCCTTCAATCACATATTGTTATTGGTATCTTTAACGTGATTGTCACAGCTATTGCCGTTAAGATCATGGATAAAATTGATCGTAAGAAGATGTTAACATACGGTGCTATTGGTATGGGTGTTGCTTTACTTGCTATGTCAACAGCTATGTTAGTATTGAAGGCTGGTAATGGTAACCTTGGTTCATGGATTTGTGTGGTTGCTTTGACACTTTACATTGCTTTCTTCTCAGCAACATGGGGCCCAGTTATGTGGGTTATGATTGGTGAAGCTTTCCCACTTAACATTCGTGGATTAGGTAACTCATTTGGGGCCGTTATTAACTGGGCAGCTAACTTCGCTGTTTCACAAACTTTCCCAATGTTATTAATCGCCTTCACACCAGCACATGCTGTTAACGCTGAAGGTCAAGGAATTGCCAAATTATTCATCGTTTATGGAATCCTTTGTTTCGTTGCCATCTGGTTCATTGCTAAGTTTACGATTGAAACTCGTAACCGTACCCTTGAATCATTGGAAGCAGATCTTCGTAGCCGTGCACATGCAAACGGTCACGTAGAAGCTGGCGAACCAGGTTCTAACTAAACTTAAATAATCAAATTAGAAGAATCGCGGCGACGCGGTTCTTTTTTGGTTGGTAAGAATTAACGTTGCTTATAGCTGCGTATTTCACTAGAATAACAGTATTAAACAAAGCAGATTGGAAGTATTTTGAAATGAAACAGATCACGGCTGGGATAGTTGCCCACGTTGATGCTGGCAAAACAACATTGTCAGAGGCATTATTATATCAAGCTGGGCAAGTGCGACAATTGGGCCGTGTTGATAACGGGGATGCGTTTTTGGACACTGATCGATTGGAGAAGAAACGTGGCATTACCATTTTTTCGCATCAAGCCCAGTTAACACACAATAATTTACAATTAACATTATTAGATACCCCAGGACACGTTGATTTTGCTGCGCAAACTGAACAAACTCTCAGTGTTTTAGATTATGCCATCTTAGTTATTTCGGCAACCGATGGTGTTCAGGGCCATACAAGGACACTATGGCGCTTGTTAGAACGTTATCAGGTACCAACGTTCGTTTTTGTTAATAAAATGGATCAACCAGACGTTGATAAGGCAAAAATTCTGGAAGAACTTCAACAGCAATTAGCTAGTGGTTGTATTGCGTTTGACTCTACTGATGAGTCTAATGGCCAACTATCTAAAGCGACTTATGAAGAAATCGCTTTGCAGGATGATTCAGTACTAGATGAATTTCTAGAGACCGATAAACTTAACACCGAAACAGTACAAAAAATGATTAAAACACGTCAAATTTTTCCATGTTATTTCGGTGCTGCTTTAAAACAGAAAAACATCACCATGTTTTTGAATGGTTTGGAACAGTGGACGACAGAACTCAGGAAAACTGAATCATTTGCGGCACGGGTTTTTAAAATATCGCATGATGAACAAGGTGAGCGCTTAACGTGGGTTCGGGTACTCGGCGGTACATTACACAACAAAGAAATAATTGTGAATGACCAAAAAGCCAACCAGTTGCGAATTTACAATGGTGCTAAATATGATATTTCCCAGGAAATGGCAGCCGGTGGCGTTTGTGCCATTACTGGGCTAACAAAAACTTATCCTGGGCAAGGACTTGGGCAGGCAAAAGATGCTCTGAAACCAATGATTCAACCAGTGCTAACATATGCGGTCGATCCGAAAGATAGTGATATTCATCATTGTCTAAGAGCATTACGGATACTGGAGGATGAAGATCCACAATTACATGTAACGTGGTCAGAACAACTTGAGGAGATTCGTGTTCAGGTGATGGGAACAATTCAATTAGAGGTCCTATCACAATTACTGCTAGATCGATTTAAATTGGATATTAGTTTTGACGAGGGCGGCATCTTATATCGAGAAACGATTACTTCTACCGTTGAAGGTGTGGGTCACTTTGAACCGTTACGCCACTATTCCGAAGTTCATTTACTACTAAGTCCTCTGCCTGAAGGAAGTGGATTAGTGTTTGAATCCAGATGCAGCACGGATATTCTCGGCAAAAATTGGCAACATCAGGTATTGACAAGCCTAGCAGCAAAACAACATCTAGGTGTTTTAATTGGCGCGCCATTAACAGATACTAAAATCTCACTGATTAATGGACGGTCTCACATTAAACACTCTGAAGGTGGCGATTTTCGACAAGCAACTTGGCGTGCTGTCCGCCAGGGCTTAATGATGCTAGAACAGCAAAAGGCCTGTGAGTTATTAGAACCGTGGTATCAATTTCGGCTAGAGGTCAATCAAGATCAAGTTGGACGCGCAATGAATGACATTCAGAAAATGAATGGTGAGTTTGAGACCCCTACAGTCAATGAAACAAATAATATGAGTATTTTAACGGGAATTGCTCCAGTAAGTGAAATGCAAGATTATGCGCGCGAAGTTAATTCGTATACGCATGGTCAGGGGCAATTGGAATGTGTTGTGGCAGGTTATCGCCCATGTCATAATGCGTCAGAAATCATTGAGCAACATCACTATCAGCCAGTGGCTGATTTGGAAAATACGCCAGATTCTGTTTTCTGTGCTCATGGTGCAGGTTACCCAGTAGCTTGGAATGACGTTCCAGCTGCGGCGCATTTACCATATGTTAATCTTGCGAATTAATAAATGAAGCTCAGTCATGATTGACTGAGCTTTTTTAGAACCTTGAGCTATCAGCTAGGCAAGAGTACCATTGTCGACAGAATAGTTAAAAGGGAGTTGTTGGCAATGAAAATTGAAGAAGGCTATATGCCATTTCGTGGTTACCAGACGTATTATCGAATCGTGGGAGAGAAAAATCCCAATCTTGCACCGCTATTGCTGTTACATGGCGGTCCAGGTTCATCACATAATTATTTTGAACTATTGGATGACTATGCAGACACTGGTCGTCAGTTAATTATGTATGACCAGGTTGGTTGTGGTAAATCTTCAATCCCGGATGATGAATCGATGTATGTTAAGGAAACTTGGGCAGAGGAACTCATTGAATTGCGCAAATTCTTGCATCTGGATGAAGTGCATTTATTAGGTCAATCATGGGGCGGAATGCTGGAAATGTTTTATCTGACGCATTATGACCATCTTGGAATCAAGAGTGTCATGATTGATGGTTCACCAGCATCTATTAAATTGTGGATTCAAGAACAGCATCGCTTAATCAGTTACTTAAGCTATGAAGATCGGACCGCCATTGCGGAAGCTGAGCGAACAGGTGATTTCACTAATCCAAAATATTTAGCAGCAAACGATCGTTATATGGAACGCTATTGCTGGGATGATCCGGATGAAAATTCACCAGAACCGCTACGTCGCCCAACAAATGGCAAAAAGGCTAGTTTGATTGCTGAAGGCCCTAATGAATTTACAGAAAATGGTACGTTAGGCGATTTTGACGTGACAGACGAACTGTATAAGGTAGATGTGCCCACATTGGTTACAAACGGTACAGATGACCTCTGTACACCGTTAATTGCCAAGTCGGTCTATGATCATATTCCCGGTGCCAAATGGCATTTATTTGCAAACAGTCGCCATTTAGCGCTACTTGACCAGCATGATGAATTCATTCAGGTGCTCGATCAGTGGCTTAAACAGAATGATTAAAAAAATAGCACACTTCGTATTGAAGCGTGCTATTTTTATTACCAGAGATATTCTACTGGGTCTTTAATGTATTTATCATACACATCCTTGACGATCGCCATTTGTTCGTCAGTTAATGCGGGTAAATCAGCAGCTGAAGTATTTCTTTCAATTTGAGATGCTTTGCTGGCACCAGGAATGACCGCACTCACGGCGTCATACATCAGGATATACCGTAAGGCAATTGCGGCTAAATTATCTGTGTGCAGACGTTCTTGCAATTCTTTAGCCGCCTTCACACCTGTGTGGTAATCGACACCGGAGAAAGTTTCACCCTTGTCAAAGGCTTTCCCATCCCGATTAAAGGCACGGTGATCATTAGGATCGAAGTGAGTGTCATCATTAAATTTACCTGTTAGTAACCCACTTGCCAATGGCACACGAGCTAAAATGCCGACATTATGTTGCTTAGCGAGATCGAAAAAGAGATTTGCAGGACGAAGACGGAACATATTAAAGATAATTTCTACTGACGAAATATCATAATCTAATGATTTAATCGCTTCTTCGACCCGTTCAACACTGACACCATAGTTTAAAATCTTACCTTCTTTTTTTAAGTCATCCAGTGTTTTGAACGTTTCTGGATGATAGTAAATACTCATTGGTGGACAGTGGAGGAGCACTTGATCGAGTGCTTCAACATCCATGTTTGTCAGACTTTCTTCAACATAGCGACGCAAAAATTTAGGACTGAAGTGTTCCTCAGTCGTGGGCATTTCCTTACGGCCAATTTTAGTAGTGAAATGAACGTCTGGGTGTTTTTTCAAAAATTGACCAACTGTTTTTTCACTCATCCCATCTTGGTAGCCATCAGCTGTATCAAAGAATGTAACGCCGTGATCATAGGCAGCTTCAAGTGTTTCTTCTGCGTCTTTTGGATCAAATTTTGCGCCCCATTTACCACCAAGTTGCCAAGTGCCCAATGAAACTTCACTGATATCAAAATCTGTCTTACCTAATTTACGATATTTCATAGTTCGTTGTACTCCTTTATTGTTAATTAATAGTTGTCTTTATTATATACGTTGAAGTACACTTCAAGTAAAGGATTTTAAGGAGAATTAAATTTATGGCAACTTATACAATTAATGAAGTTTGTAAACAGTACGATTTGGCATCGTCCACGTTACGTTATTATGAAAGAATAGGCTTATTAAACGATGTCGCCCAACAAAATGGTCATCGCGTTTATACCCGTAAGCATCTGGATCGACTTAATAGTATTCTATGCTTTAAAAATTCTGGTATGACGATCAAAGAGCTCCAAGATTTGCTGCAGTATCAGGAAACTGGAACGGATTTGGATCAAATTTTGATAATATTAAAAGAACACAAGGCAAAAGTCGAGGCACAGCTGGCGCAATTAAAGCAATATCAGCAACATATTACCCAAAAGGTTGCTTATTACTCAGATATCAAAGCAGCTGAACAAAACCACACAACTTTACCGGACTGGAATGATTACAAACCAGCCTATGAAATCTAACGAATGGAATAAAGCTAATGAATAAAAGTCTAAGTAAACGAGAAATGTTGTTTATCGGCATGATGTTGTTCGGAATGTTTTTTGGTGCCGGTAATTTAATTTTCCCAGTGTTTGTGGGTCAAGAAGCGGGACAACAATACTGGCCTGCCCTGATTGGGTTTTTGATTTCGGGTGTGGGACTGCCCTTGCTTGGGGTTGCAGCCATTGGGATTACTAAATCAAATGGCGTGTTTGCCTTATCGCATAAAGTTGGTCATTTCTACGCGTATGCATTTACGATCTTGCTCTATCTATGTATTGGTCCATTATTTGCGCTACCACGATTGGCCTCTATTTCATTTTCAGTCGGATTAACACCATTTGTGGCTGTGAAACAACAGAGCCATGTGTTGTTACTCTATTCGCTTGGGTTCTTTTTCCTAGCCTGGTGGTTTGCCCGTAAACCGTCGAAAATTATGGTTTATGTTGGTAAAATTCTCACGCCAACCTTTTTAATTCTACTTGCAATATTACTAATTATGGTACTCATTAAACCCTTAGGCAACGGGCAAGCCGCACATGGTAGTTATGCACAAGTGCCACTGGTGGCCGGATTTACAGCTGGATATTCCACGATGGATGCTCTAGCCGCCTTAGCATTTGGGATTATTGTGGTTAACGCAATTAAACAACTCGGAGTGACGCAACCAGCACAAATTGCCCGCGACACGATTCGTGCCGGTGGATTAGCAGTTGTCTTAATGGCAATTATTTATGGGTTGCTAGCATTACTGGGGCGCAATGCCCTTGGCAGATTTACGCGTGCTGAAAATGGTGGGCCGATTTTAGCAAATGTGGCCCATGCTTATTTTGGTAATTTTGGAAACGCATTGCTAGCAGTGATCGTGATTATTGCCTGTTTAAAAACAGCAATTGGTTTAATTACAGCTTTTGGTGATACGTTTAAAGAGTTGTTTCCAAGATTGCCATATCAAGGTTTAATTGCCGTGGCTAGTGTGGTGCCCTTGATTTTTGCTAATGTCGGACTAGAACGTTTGTTGGTTATTTCGACACCGATTCTTTATTTTATTTACCCATTAGCGATTACCCTAATTTTGTTAGGACTTTTTTCACCCATTTTAGGAGAGTCCAAATGGTTATTTGGAAGTGTGACGCTTTTTACCATTTTTCCGGCTATTTTTGATGGTTTAAATGCGACTCCGGTAACGTTGCATACTGGAGTAATTGCTTCGGTTTTAGAATTTGGTCGCTGGCTACCAGGATTTAGTATTGGACTTGGTTGGACAATTCCAGCCTTGATTGGGTTAATATTTGGATTAGTTTTACAATATTTAACCAGGCAAAAAGTAAATAAGGAGTGATCACATGCCACAAGCTTATTTTCTGTGTACGGGCAACTCATGTCGTAGTCAAATGGCAGAGGGTTTTGCTAAAAAAATACTAGGATCTAAATGGACTATTGCTAGTGCTGGCTTACGGACGGATGGACTTAATCCATTAGCAGTTGAGGTGATGGCAGAAAAGGGCATTGATATTTCATTACAGGAATCAAAACTAATTGATCGTGATTTTCTAAATACTTCTGATCTGGTGATTACATTGTGCGGTGATGCTCGAGATCATTGCCCAGTGACCCCAGCGAGTGTGAAACATATTCATTGGCCGTTGATTGATCCGGCTCAAGCACAAGGTAGTCCTAGTGAAGTACGCCAAACATTTCGCCAAGTGCGTGATGAAATTGAACAGCATATTCAAACCCTCAGTAAGCAATCTTGAAAAAGATTGCTTTTTTATATTGTATTTTTAAAAAAGTGAGTGTATACTCACCTTATAAATAAAAAGTGAGTGATCAATCACTTTTTTGATTGGAGGAAGTAAAATGGCACAAAAAACGATTGAATTAGATCACTTAGTTAAAAAATTTGGCAAACAAACGGTCCTAGAAGATATTAATTTAACGGTTAATGAAGGTGAGATTGTTGGATTGATTGGTCCTTCGGGAGCTGGTAAATCAACAGTGATTAAAACTACACTCGGCATGGAAGTTGCTGATGGTGGTAGCGCCAAAGTGTTAAACGAGGTCATGCCTAATCGGGTATTACTAGGACGAATTGGGTATATGGCGCAAACAGACGCGCTCTATGAATCCTTGTCGGCACGGGAAAATTTAAAGTTTTATGCACAGATGAAGGGCATTGAAAAAAGTAAAATTGGCGACTCGATTGAATATGTTGCTGGAGTGGTTGATTTGACACCGGATTTAGATAAGCGGGTTAATAATTATTCAGGGGGAATGATGCGACGACTTTCATTAGCTATTGCGTTATTGGGCAACCCTGAACTGTTGATCCTAGATGAACCAACAGTCGGAATTGATCCAGCCTTGCGGCGCCAAATTTGGCGCGAATTGAATCGCATTCGCGATGAAGGACGCAGTATTTTAATTACAACTCACGTGATGGATGAAGCAGAGTTAGTTGATAAAGTGGCCTTGTTATTAGGTGGTAAAGTGATGGCATTTGATCAACCAGATGTATTGAAGGCACAGTATGAAGTTGATTCAATTGAAGAAGTATTCTTAAAGGCAGAAGGTGTAGACTAATGAGAACAATTGCAATTATGAGACGTGTTTTAAAAGAATTGTTTCGAGATAAACGAACATTAGCGCTGCTATTTTTAGCGCCGATTTTAGTGCTCTGGTTAATGAGTGTCATCTTTAATGCTAATTCAACCACGAATGTTGATATTGCGACAGTTGGTGTTTCTAATACAGTAAACACAGCCCTTGGTGATATTAAGCATGTGGATGTGCACGACTATGCAACACAAGCAAAAGCCAAAAAAGTTTTGAAAAATGATGATGTCGATGCCATAATTCACAAAACTGGCAATAACTACAGCATCACTTATGCAAATACGGATTCTAGTAAAACATCCGCCGTTAAAATGGCTTTTAAAACAGCACTTACTCAAACAAATATTAGTACGATGAAACAACAGTTGACGTTGGCTAAGACAACCATTAATAAGTTGAAAAGTACTCTGTCAGCTAGTGCCCAGGCTCAGATTAATGCGGCCAGTCAGAAACAAAGTAAAACTTCGACACCCACAATCACGAATCACTATGTCTATGGGGATGCTGACACAGGTTTCTTTGATAAAATGTTACCAATTTTAATGGGCTTCTTCGTCTTCTTCTTTGTCTTCCTAATTTCTGGTATGGCACTACTGAAGGAACGGACGAGTGGCACGTTAGATCGCTTGTTAGCAACGCCAGTTAAACGTTATGAAATCATTTTTGGTTACATGGCCAGTTATGGCGTATTAGCGATTGTTCAAACGATTGTGATTGTGTTTGCTACTGTTTGGCTACTAGGAGTTGAAGTAGTAGGGAGTATGATTGGCATTATTATTGTCAATTTGGTACTAGCGCTCGTGGCACTGTCATTTGGGATTTTTCTATCGACGTTTGCTCGATCAGAATTCCAGATGATGCAGTTTATTCCACTAGTCGTTGTGCCACAAGTCTTCTTTTCTGGCATTATTCCCATGGATTCGATGGCGAGCTGGATTAAGACAATTTCGTATATTATTCCGATTAAATACTCAGGGGATGCAGTCACTAAGATTATGATGCAAGGCAAGAGCGTTTTAACATTAGGTGGTGACATTGGTGTCTTGCTGATTTTCTTGGTAGTATTAACGATATTGAACGTTCGCGGATTGCGACGTTATCGTAAAGTTTAAAGGGTGAGACTGATGAAAAAAGCAATTTTTGCCAGTTATAAGGACTGGTTAAATGAACAAAAAATGCCGAAGGGTAAACGCGCAACTTTATTATCTGCACTCGACTTATTTGCAGAGCATGGTTACGATGGCACTTCAACGATGGCCATTGCAGACCACGCCAATGTAAGCCAAGCAACTATCTTTAAGTATTTTAAAACTAAAGAAGATCTACTTAAGGCCATTGTGGTGCCAGTGGTTAATAATTTATTGCCTGATTATCGAGACGATTTTTTAAATCAAGTACCAGCTCCCGAGAAATTAACCATTCGGCAAATGGTGCATTTCTTTATTACCAATCGGTTTGAGTTTTTAAAACAAAATGCACAAGCTGTGACAATTTTCTTTTCTGAATTACTAATTAATCAAGAAATTAGGAAAATATTTGTTCAGTTTGCTGAAGAAACGCAACCTGTTTTTATGGAAGTTATTTATAACCGTCTGGAAAATACAGGACATTTGCGAGAAGAAATGACACCACTATCTGTTTTCAGAACAGTGGGTGGTCAGTTGTTAACTTATTTTTTTCAACGAGAAAAAATGATTCCAACATTGCCCGTTGATGAAGCGGCTGATTTAAAACGTATGGAAGATATTATTGTCTGGGGCATTAGTACTGAAAAATAATGAATGTTTCATGTGAAACAAAAAGGTTCTATCTTTAAATATCGAATTTTAGATATAAACAAAATATGATACTTAATAAAGACTGCATATCAACCGATGTGCAGTCTTTTAAATTTGTAAGTCTTTAGAAATCTGATTTAAAAATGCTTGGGCAGCTGTTGACAAATGATAATTTTTCATCCATACCAGATTTGTTCCAGCCATAATGGCAGGATCAAGGGGTACAAATGTTAATTCAGATTGATTGGTGTTAATAATGCCATCAATACAAAGTGCATAGCCGATTCCGGCGGCTACCATTAGAGAAGCATTGTAAGATAAATTATAGGTTGCAGCGATGTTGAATTCATTAGTGCTAGTACCAAACCATTCTTGCAGGGTGGTTGCCATTCCACTTTGATGTGAAATTAACAGTTTCGGGCCAATCAAATCATTTAGAGCCAACGTATCCTTTTTTGCTAATTCACTAGAATTAGGCACTAAGAGACCCCAACGACTTTTCCCAGGAAGACTAATAAATTCATAGTCGCTTTTATCAGCAGTGTCCATAATCACGCCAAAATCAAATGCTCCTGATTTTAGCTTCACACGGACTTCGTCAGCATTGGTACTGACAATATTGATATCAATATTTGGTGAATGCTGTTTTAAATTGTAGATTGAATGGGCCACATTCATGAAGCTCTTGGCCTCCGCACTTCCAATCGAAATTGATCCGCGAACGTCACTCGTGGTGTGAATATTCTCGACGGTTTTGTCTGCTAACGAAAGTAATTGCCTTGCTTGATTAGCAAAATATTCACCATTATCGGTCAACTCAATTTTACGACTTCCTCGATCAAAGAGTGTGACACCTAATTCATCTTCTAACTCTTTAATCTGCCGTGAAATAGTAGGTTGTGAAACATGTAGACGTTTTGATGCATTACTGATGTTTTTTTCTTCAACGATTGCTAAAAAATATCGTATTACTCTTAATTCCATTTGCTTTCTCCTATAACAAATAAGCATAATATTTAATTTAATATAAGCATTAGACATGTACAAAGTCAAGCCATAGAATATGGTTTGTAAATTCGTAGTGAACATCCAGGAGGAATAGTAATGATTAAAGATAAAGTAGTTTTGATTACAGGAGCATCAAGTGGTATCGGTATGGCGACCGCCAAATTATTGGCAAGTAAAGGGGCAAAACTGGTACTCGGTGCACGCCGTGAGAATAAATTAGCCGAAATTGTAACGTCAATTGAAAAAACTGGTGGCCAAGCTGTTTATCGTGTCACCGATGTAACCAATCCCAAAGATAGTGAACAACTGGTTGAACTTGCTAAGCAAACATATGGCCATGTAGATGCTATTTTCCTAAATGCTGGATTAATGCCAAGTTCACCATTATCAGCATTAAAAACAGCTGAATGGAATAAGATGGTTGATGTCAACTTGAAAGGTGTTATGAATGGGATTGCAGCTGTGTTACCAACATTCAAAGAACAAAAATCGGGCCATATCATCACAACATCATCAGTAGCAGGTCTCAAAGCATATCCTAATGGTGGTGTATATGGTGCTACTAAATGGGCAGTGCGCGATTTGATGGAAGTATTACGAATGGAATCGGCACAAGAAGGCTCCCACATTCGCACAGCAACGATTTATCCAGCTGCCATTAAAACAGAATTATTGAACACAATTACTGATGATGCGGCTGCAAAAGGTATGCAGCAGCTATATGATCAATATCAAATTAGTCCAGAACGAATTGCGAGTGTTGTGGCATTTGCCATGGATCAGCCCGATGACACCAACGTCAGTGAATTTACAATCGGCCCAACGGATCAACCATGGTAAAGCATATGACGAATACACAATGGTCTGAAGAACTCATTCAAAAATTTGCTACTGCCGACGATATGAAAGTTTCACCATTTTATAGCGATGGTAAAACATATGGAACGCCGACATGGATATGGTCAGTTGTAGTTGAAGGTCAGCTATATATTCGTGCCTGGAACGGGCCTCGTTCGCGGTGGTATCGATCTGCACTTGAACAAAAACGCGGTCGGATACATTTAGCTAAAGAAAATTATGAAGTATTTTTCGAAAAATTAACCGATGAAACGATTAATAAAAAAGTGGATCAAACCTATCAACAAAAATACGCTGACAGTGTTTATATGCCACCAATGATTCAGGCAGGTCCACGTAGTACAACGATGCAACTATTACCCAGGAAATAAAAGGAGAAGACAAAATGGCACAAAATGAAACAGTTAAAGACGGCATTATTTTTGAAAAAGGTTCCAAAAATGACGCTTACGCAAAATATTTTACCGGTCAAAGTTATCTAAATGGTTTAGTGAATGATCCTAGTGTCAATGTTGGCGTTGGTAATGTCACTTTTGAACCAGGTTGTCGTAACAACTGGCACATCCATCACGATGGTTATCAAATTTTACTCGTCACTGGCGGTCAAGGCTGGTATCAAGAAGAGGGACGCAAAGCCCAATTATTAAATCCAGGTGATGTGATTGTGACTCATGATGGTGTCAAACACTGGCATGGTGCGACTAAAGACAGTTGGTTCAGTCATATTGCCATTACCGCTGGCACGCCAGAGTGGCTGGAACCAGTTTCTGACGAACAATATCAACACGCAGGAGAGGATGAGTAAAATGGCAAAAAAACAAACAGCTGGACGGGATAATTTGGGACAATTCGCTCCCAAGTTTGCAGAATTAAACGATGACGTTTTATTTGGTGAAGTTTGGTCACGAGAATCACAAATGTCGGCCCATGATCGTAGCTTAATTACAGTAGCTAGCTTGATGACACAAGGGGTACCACAATTGGAAGCCCATTTAAAAATTGCTCAACAAAATGGTGTCACAAAAGAAGAAATTGTGGAATTAATTACCCACCTATCATTTTATACTGGCTGGCCAAAAGCCTGGTCTGCATTTTCACTTGCGAAAGCTATTTATGGTGAAGCATAACTTAATTTTTGCTTGACTTAAGCTAACTTCAAGGGTCTACAATTGAAATTAACTTAACGTAATGGGGGAATAACAGATGAAAACAGCTGTATTTATTGAACCTGGTAAGATGGAGGCTCATGAATTACCTAAACCAGAAATTAAAGATGAACATGATGCCATTTTAAAAATTGTGCGCGCATGTGTCTGCGGTTCTGATTTATGGTGGTATCGCGGTTTGAATGAACGTCAAGCCAACACACCGACTGGGCATGAAGCCATTGGGATTGTTGAAACCGTTGGCTCACAAGTGACCAATGTGAAACCTGGAGACTTTGTTGTGGCACCATTCACTCATGGATGTGGTCATTGTGCTGCATGTTTAGCGGGCTTTGATGGGGATTGCCAAAACATTCCTGATAATGAAATTGTCGGTTATCAAGGCGAATATTTACGCTTTAAAAATGCCGATTGGGCCCTAGTAAAGGTTCCAGGACAACCTTCTGACTACAGTGATGATCAACTAAATGATTTACTAGCGTTGTCTGATGTGATGGCCACTGGTTTTCATGCAGCCGATAGTGCTGAAGTAAAACCTGGTAGTACGGCGGTTGTGATGGGTGATGGTGCGGTTGGTTTGTGCGGGGTGATTGCGGTTAAACTTTTAGGCGCCACTCGTATTATTGCAATGAGTCGACATGAAGATCGTCAAAAGTTAGCCAAAGAATTCGGTGCAACAGACATTGTTGCTAGTCGGGGTGACGAAGCTGTCGCAGAAGTGATGAAACTCACTGATGGTGCCGGAGCAGATGCAATTTTAGAGTGTGTCGGAACAGAACAATCTGTTGATACGGCGATTAAAGTTGGTCGCCCTGGCGCAATTGTTGGTCGTGTCGGCATTCCACAAAATCCAATGATGAACACCAATAATTTATTCTGGCGTAACACTGGTTTACGAGGTGGAATTGCATCAGTGACTACCGATGATCGTAAAATATTACTCGATGCCGTGTTGAATGGCGATATTCATCCAGGTAAAGTTTTCACTAAACGGTTTGACCTAGACCATATCCAAGATGCATATGAAGCAATGGATAAGCGTGAGGCAATCAAATCATTATTGATTGTTAGTGAATAGGTAGTGCAAAATACAGTTTTTATAAACTGTATTTTTTTTTTGAAATTTTCCTTGCCTTGAAGTTACTTGAAGGGCATATCGTACTAAATGCAAATAAATTAATGATCAAAGTGAGGAAAAAGAATGAATCGTTCAAAATTTGGAATGGTATTACCCATTATTTTAATCAGTTATTTTATGATTTTGTTGGATAACTCCATTGTGTTTACTAGTACAGTGAAAATGGCTGCTGATTTACAGTTAAATGCGCAAGTCTTATCTTGGGTAACCAATGCATATGCCCTAACTTTCGGTGGTTTTTTGATGTTAGGTGGACGAGCCGGCGATGTTTTTGGCCGGCGACGTGTGTTTTTAATTGGTTTGGTGATTTTTAGTATTGGTTCATTGTTTGTTGGCATGGCAACTAATGGGCTAATGTTAATTATCATGAGAGGACTTCAAGGAATTGGGTCAGCAATTTTGGCACCCACAACGTTAGCACTATTAATGGATAGCTACCGGGGTGACATGCGTACTCGCGCAATTATATATTACGGTGCCACTGGTGGACTAGGAGCTAGTTTCGGTCTAGTGATTGGTGGCTTAATCGCCAGTTACTGGTCATGGCGTATTGGCTTTTTCTTAAATGTACCAATTGGCGTCATGATGGGCCTGTTTACAATGAAATTTGTATCGGCTAGTCAACCAACAAATGAAAAAATTGACTGGTTGGGAGCAATTTATTCGGTGATTGGTCTAATTTTGATTGTGTTCGGCATCAATGGTGCTTCTCGACCTGTTTTGACATTAGTTATTGGTTTTTTCTTTTTGGCGTTGTTTATTTTACAAGAGCATCGCAGTGACCATCCAATAATGCCATTACAACTTTTTAAAGATCGCGAACGCAGTAGTGCGTATGTTGCCAGATTTTTCTTCCTAGGCGCCATGATTTCTTATTTCTTTTTGACACCGCAGGCGATGCAAAACGTTTATCACTTTACGCCTTTAATGGCAGCCATTGGCTTTCTTCCGGAAACATTACCACAATTTTTCTTTGCGACATTGGTTTCACGCTTAACTACTAGGTTTACAAATACGCAAATCATGTTGGTTGGTGGTGTGATCACTACTATTGGGTTAGTTATGATTGATATTGTTAAAATTCAATCAGGTTATCTGTGGGCGGTTGCAATCCCAATGGTGATTATCGGAATTGGTCAAGGCTTTTCACTGAGTACACTAACTGTCGCAGGGGTAGCCAATACTGATCCGCAAATTGCTGGTTCGGCATCAGGCGTTGTAAATACTGTCCATCAAATTGGAAGTTCGGTGGGCCTGTCAGTTATCACGATGATCACTGCCAACTTAACTAGCCCAGTCATCTCGTACAACACCGCAACGTCAATAATGACGATTTTTATGCTAATTTCAGTGTTGGCTGTTATTAATATTTATTTTGGACAAAAAAATAAAAAAGTCTTGCCTTAAAGTTACTTGAAGGGGATAGACTAGTTTCAAAATGAATAAAGGAGATTACTTATGAAGGTTTTAATACTGGCTGCTAACGGCCAAATTGCGCGAATTATCGAACAACGAATTTTAGCAGAATCACAATTCGAAAATATTGAGTTAACATTATTTTTACGAAATGCACATCGGCTGGCAAACTTAGACACGAATTCTCGAGTGACATTACTAGAAGGTAGCTTAGATGATGCACAAGCGGTTGACAGTGCTGTCAACGGTCAAGATCTTGTCTTTGTGGCAGTAGTTGATCATACCCGTGACAACAATTGGACGAAAAATGTGATTAACGCAATGCAAAAGCATCAAGTTAAACGTGTTATTTTCACTAATATTTTGGGAATTTACAATGAGGTGCCAGGAGAGTTTGGTGTATGGAATCACCAGCAAGTCAGTGGTGGTTTGGCTGCCGCGATTAACTCGGATCGGCTGTTACAAAATTCTGGTTTAGACTATACAACATTGCGATTACCGTGGTTAAATGATAAAAATGAAGTTAAGTATTCAGTAACTCACCAAGATGAACCATATATTGGTGTTTCGGGTTCCAGACAAAGTGTTGCTGATTTGGTGTCAAAAATGATGTTAGATCCAGCGCTTGGTTCAAAAGATAGTCTCGGATTAGCGGATCCAACTACTCAAGGGGCTAATCGGCCAATTTATTAACGGAGGACAAAGATGAATATTAAAGAAGCAAGTAAACAAACCGGTGTATCATCAGCTGCAATTCGTTATTACGAAAAAGAAGGATTAATTCCTAGTATTGAGCGCAGCGAAGCGGGTAATCGTGAAATTGACGAACGTATTATTCGCCGAATTGTGTTTGCTCGGCAAATGCGAGCAGCGGGCATGAGTATTGAAAATCTTCGACACTATATTCAATTGTTTGATGCTCAAGAAGATAATACTAAGGAACAAATTGAATTATTGAAAGAACAGTTAGCAGAAATGGAAGAGCGGCGTGATGATATCCAATCGGCAATTGATCATTTACACTATAAACTTGATCATTATGACGATCATATGGTGGATACCGAAAATGAATTGCGGGCAATTGAACGTCAACATGCAGCAAAAAGTAAGGAAGATGATCAATGATGAAACGTGTATTAATTATTGGCGCCACTGGCACAATTGGTGCAGCCGTTAGAAAATATTTAATTGAAAATAGTGAAGATCAGTTAACTTTAATGGCACGACATACCGCTAAGTTAGGGTTGGTTGACAAGAATCGCGAAACCGTTGTAAATGGAGACGTGTTGAATGAACAGGATTTGAAAAAAGCATTAAAAAATCAAGATGTTGTTTTTGCAGCCTTAAGTGGTAACTTACCAAAAATGGCACAAGCATTGGTGGACCAGATGTCAATAGCAGCTACGAAACGACTAATTTTCATTACATCAATGGGAATTTACGATGAAATCCCTAGTTCTGTTGGCGCAAACGGCAATGTCAGCAATAATCCAGTTCTCCAGCCATATCGCCAAGCTGCAGATATTGTTGAAGGGTCAGATTTAAATTACACAATTATTCGACCAGGATGGTTTGATAATCAATTCGACTTGAATTATGAAGTGACACATAAAGGTGAACCGTTTGGTGGGCACGATGTATCGATTGTCAGCATTGCAGACCTAGTGGCTAAATTGATTCATGATCCGCAAATGGCGAATCGTGAAAGTTTAGGAATCAATCGAAAGGATCATTAATGTTGAAAACGTTAGTTGTATACTATTCCAGAACCGGTAATACGAAAAAGCTAGCCCAACAAATTGCAAAAGTCAGTGAAGCTGATCTCTTTCAAGTAAAACCTGTAACACCTTTTCCTACTGATATGTATCAAACTTCTGACTTAGCTAAAAGGCAGTATGAAACTGGTCAATTACCCAATTTAACGGCAGTACCAGATAGTACAAAGTATCAAAGGATCATCATTGGTAGTCCTGTTTGGAGTGGCCGAATTGCCACACCAATTGCTAGTTTTTTAACTAAAGTTAAATTATCAGAAATACCAACATTTCTTTTTGGAACATTTGCGAGCGATGCTGGTAATTTTGTTAGTGACTTTCTGCAGCAAAGTGGAACGAACAGTCAGCATCACGAGCCTTTTATTCAAAACAGTAAAATTTCAAATCAACAAATTGGTGATTGGTTGTCAAACTAAAACTATAGGGTGTGGTAATAAACACATCCTTTTTTTGTGCTAAGAAACATTGCGCCATTATTTCCCTGGAAATAGCTGTCGCCACAAAACTTAGCTAGTATAATGATAACAACCTTGATAGTTTTAAAGAAAGGAGCGGTGATTAAATGACAATTGGTGAAAAATTAACACAGGCCAGGCTAGACAACCAACTCACACAGCAACAAGTAGCACAATATCTTTTTTTAACTCGTCAAACGATTTCAAATTGGGAGACGGGAAGAAGTTACCCAGACGTTTCTAGTCTAATTGCGTTAAGTGATTTATATCAGCACTCCTTGGATGAACTATTGAAGGGAGACAAAGCGATGATGAGTAATCTAGAAAAAAAGGAACGTGAACTTAAACAAAATCGACAGGTCTACTACGCTTCAATGATTGTTGATATTATTTTATTGATTCTCTTGGTTATGAGTTTAATGGGGTTGAAAGATTTCAAACTAGCAACGGGAGCACAAATTTTGTTGAATATTGGCATTTTAGTTAATGTTATTACGCTGTTATCAGAATCTAAACGAAGACGAGAGCTCGTGGGAAGAGACGATAATTCCAAGAAAAAACTGACTATTATTAGATGGGAGTTAGTGGTCGTGTTTTTACTCACTAACGTGCTCAGCGTTTATTTTCGTGGAATTGGCAGCTTTTCAGCGGGTGTATTTGTTGGTAGTTTGCTAGCGACCGTGGTGATTCTAAAATTTGTTGAGAAAGCTTTAATAACTTCGAATACAAAAAAATAAATGAATTAAAAAATATTGGCGAAAAATTGGTGATATTTTTTTCTTTTGGGATTAAATTTGGTAAGATAGGTTGACGAATTGAACGATTAAAACAATTGTGGGGGAACGACATAATGGGCCTGATGGTATCGACACTAATTTTATTATTAACAGCTGTGATTAGTATTTTTATTTCACAGGTGTTTCCAAAAATTTCTGGAAATTATATCAGTATGATTAGTGGGGCCATCATTTTCTTTTTCCCAATTATTCGTAATAATATTGAGCATTTTAATTCAGATATTTTTTTGGGACTTATAATTGCACCGCTATTATTCTTTGAAGGGCAATCAATGCACCTCAATTTTGTGGGTCAAGAGCTAAAACATATTTTTCAAATGACAGTTTCGTTAGTACTCTTGTGCTTAGTTGTTTCTGGGTTTAGTGTCTGGTGGCTTGCCGGTATTAGTATGCCATTAGCATTTATTCTAGCAGCTGTCAGTACGCCAACGGATGCTACCGCGATGGAATCTGTCACTAATGAATTGAAAATGCCAGCCACAGACCAAAGTATGTTGAAGATGGAATCGTTGTTTAACGATGCTTCTGGAATCATTCTCCTGAACATGGCTGCGCTCTGGTACGTCAACGGTTATATCAATTATTCAGAAACTATTGAAAACTTCCTAATCTCAGCGGTTGGTGGGGCTTTATTTGGTTTTGTCGGTGCGTGGGTGGTGGTATTGGCTCGTCAGCAATTATTGCGGACAGCTTATACTTCTTTAAATGCACAAATTTTAATTTATATTGTCACACCATTTATTTTGTATTATCTAGCCGAAATGATTCATGTTTCAGGTATTATCACTGTAGTCTGTGCAGGAATGGTTCATAATGCTGAAGCACAGCGGAGCCGCCTTTTAAATTCACGTCAAATTCATTTTGGGTTTGATCTAGTTGCCATGATTATCGAAATTTTTAACAGCATGGTCTTTGTTATTTTGGGATTCATGTTTGTCAGTATTGTCGTTGAAGAAAAAAGTATGGTTCATTCATTGAATTGGCTCTTAATTGGTACGGTTCTGTACGTCGTGAACACACTAATTCGATACGGGTATAGTCGTGTTCGTCTCCAAATGACAAATAAAGACGCCTGGATTTTTTCACTTGGTGGTGTCCATGGTGCAGTTACGCTAGCATTAGCATACACGGTGGCGGAAATGCATGTTAAAAGTGGTGCTTTCAATTTAGTATTATTGTCAGCCAGTTTCTTAATCATTTTGAGTATGGTTGTACCAACAATTGCATTCCGTTTTCTTCTAAATGCCGACGTTCCAGACAAAGAGGTTTTGAAAGAGGTCGATCAAATCCGTGTCAAAATGGTCCATCAGGCCGTGGCTGCGGTCAATCGCATGTATTTACCAGCTAATGTCAAAAAGTCCGTCATATTTGATTTAATGACCCAAAAACAAATGACGAGGACGCGCGATTTTGTCAAAGCCTGGTATGAAGTGGTTCGTCACCCAGAATTTACCGGTGCTGAAAAAGAATTGGAAATGCGGGCGTTTATGAATGCATTTTTACAGGAAAGACAATATTTAGATATGATTTCGCAAAGCGAAGTGCGTTACCAAAAATGCGTTTATCAACTTTATAATGAAGTGTTATTGGCTGAATCGTTGGTAGTGGGGCCAAATGTTTTCGAAGAGAATTAATCGTTAGAGAGGTAACGATATGAAGTTAAGTCATCGGCAACAAATTGCGCTGCTCAGCGGAATCATTATTATCATATTTCTAATCGTGTTAGTGATGAACTATCGCCCTGTAATACATGAATTACGTGGTCTAAAATTTAATCAGCAAACCTTTATTCATGTGTTCCGTGGCCAAGGGTTGATGGCGATTTTACCATTGACGTTACTTGTTGCTGCTGTGACAGTCGTTCCAGGTGCCCCCAACTCTGTAATGGCTGTGATCAGTGGCATTTGTTTAGGTGCGCCTTTGGGATTTATTGCAAATGTGGTCGGGTTGAGCATTGGTAATATGATTGGGTCATTTTTAGTCGATCGTCTCGAGGATTTGCGAAAACAGTCAAAACCATCGCGAATCTTAGACGATTTGCTTAAAATGCAGCATCCTAAAATTGGTGTGTTACTCGGTTATTGTGTTCCATTTGTACCTAACGCATTGGTTCATATTGCTGCGTCTGATTTAAAAATTAATCGATCCCAGTTAAATGAGTTAATTATCTTGGGCAGTATCCCGACCGCTTTTTTCTATGCTTTTGGTGGGGATGCGGTCTTGCATTTAAATATAACGCGCTTAATTGTAGCCGTTGTTATCGTTGCGGCTTCGGCCGGACTGATTTTAATTATTCGTCGTGATCGCAGACGGGCATAGGGCTAAAGCAAAAAACGAATTGTTTATGACATGACAATGTCATATTTTCTTTTCGCGTCATTTGGTATAAAATAAATCCAATCTTTTTTGGAGGCTTCAACCATGAATTTAGCATTTAGGTACGCAACGCAAGATGATTTAGAAACGATTGTTAATATTTATAATGAAATTATTCCCAGTCGACTAGCAACAGCCGACTTGGAGCCTGTCAGTGTTGCTTATCGGCAACCGTGGTTTGAGGCGTTTAACCATGAACAACGGCCAATTTGGGTCATGGAAAGTAAGGGCAAAATTGCTGGTTGGGTTTCTGTCGAATATTTTTATGGACGCCCAGCATATATTCATACTGCGGAGATCAGTATTTATATTGATCAAAACTTTCGTCATCAGGGTCTAGGACAGCAAGCTCTGGATTTTGTATTCGGGCAATTAAAGTCTTTAGATATAAATACGTTAGTCGCATTTATTTTTGGTCATAACAAACCTAGTCTTGGGCTTTTTGAAAAAAATGGATTTGAAACCTGGGGACGCCTGCCAGAAGTAGCATTAATGGATGATCAAAAACGTGATCTTGATATTTTAGGCCGTCATTTTAGTTAATCGATTACTTAAGGAAATAATAAACTCAATTTTTTTCTTCGCGAAATGTGCCCAAATAGGATATTATATTATGGTTAAGGTATTATAGAGTAATGACGAAAAATTATTCGCGGGTCTCGGAGGAAAGTAAATTGAGCAGAACTTATATTGTAGCTGCTAAACGCACTGCAATCGGTAAAATGAATGGTAGTTTGGCAACTAAATCAGCCGTAGATTTGGGTAGCTATGCGATTAAAGGTGCCGTTAATCAGTCTAAGATTGATCCTAATAATATTGATCAAGTATTGATGGGTAACGTCATTCAAGCTGGTGTTGGGCAAAACCCAGCACGCCAAGCTGCTGTTAAAGCTGGACTTGATTTTAGTATTCCAGCAATTACGATTAACGATGTTTGTGGCTCTGGCCTTTCCAGTGTCAATTTAGCAGCGAGTTTAATTGCTGCTGGACAAGCACAAGTGGTGATTGCTGGTGGAATGGAAAGTATGTCGTTAGCACCTTTTGTTGTCCAAAAAGATCAAGTGAACGATCAATTTGACCGTGATGATTTGATCGACACGGTTCAATCGGATGCATTGACTGATGCGTGGGGCGGTTATCAAATGGGAATGACTGCTGAAAACATTGCCGACAATTACCATGTTACTAGGGAACAGATGGATGAATTTTCGTTTAATAGTCATATGAAAGCTGTCGATGCGCAAAGAACCAGAGCGTTCGAAGATGAAATTGTGCCAATTGACACTGTTACTGCTGATCAAGCAGTACGTCCCGATACGTCAATTGAAAAACTAGCCACACTAAAACCAGTGTTTAAAGATCAAGGAACTGTTACTGCTGGTAACGCTTCTGGATTAAATGATGGTGCCGCAGTAGTCATGCTAGCTTCACAAGAAGCGGTTGAGAAATTTAATTTAACGCCTCTTGCTGAATGGGTTGATGCAGCATTCGTTGGTCTTGATCCACACATGATGGGCATGGGACCTTATTATGCTGTGAGCCAACTTTTAGAAAAGCAACAGATGAATGCTAGTGATGTTGACACCTTTGAACTTAATGAAGCATTCGCAGCTCAATCAATTGCTTGTATTAATGAGTTAGGTATTGATCAAGATCGCGTTAATCCAAATGGTGGTGCAATTGCCCTTGGTCATCCTGTGGGCGCGTCTGGAAGTCGTATTTTAGTAACACTAATCTATGATTTACTTCATTCAGACGCTCAAACTGGCGTTGCCTCATTATGTATTGGCGGCGGTATGGGTGCAGCAACGCTAATTAAAAAAACAACCAATCAATAATTGAATAATATGGAGACTGATTATGGCGGAATCAACCAAAACTTTAGTAGACTATGTGCAGCAGCAAGGGAATGTTTCATTTGCTGAGCGTGAACTAAATATGGTGGATGCCGCTATTTTTGCGCAGTTAAGTTATCTTGACTATACGGTTGTTCCTGCTGACTTGCAGCCAACCCTAGCAGTGCTAAATGACGCACAATTACTTGATCAGATGAATCAAGGAATTTGGATGGGGGAGCTCAATAAACAGTTGTTGGAGGCAATTGCGCAAAGTGCGCGTTTTAAATCAATTTCTTGGCATGATGCCGTTAATACTAACGATCCAGATCTTGAATTACAATTTGCGGCCATCACGTTTGAAATTGGACCTGATTACTATTTTGTGGCATATCGTGGAACTCAAGCCACCCTCTTAGATTGGAAAGAGGATTTTAACATGACTTATCTGGAGGCTGTGCCATCACAAAAATTAGCCGCTAGATATCTGAAGCAACGTGTGCAGGCAAAACCTGGTCATTATTATGTTGGCGGTCATTCCAAGGGTGGTAATTTGGCAGTGTTTGCGTTGGCCCATAGTGACCAGCAAACGCAAATGGCAATTCAAAAAGTATTTAATTTTGATGGTCCCGGGTTTAAAGAAACGTTGCCAAAAGCAATAATTTCGCGGGTCGCTAAATTTGTACCAGAATCAACTGTAATTGGACTGTTATTAGAAACAACTCAGGAATTTCAAATTGTCAAAAGTACCGCAATTGGGATTAACCAACATAATCTGTTGACTTGGGAATTAGATGGTGATCAATTTGTGTTTGGTGAAGCTTTGAAATGGTCTGCGCTTTATTTGCAACGAGCTATTGACGCGTGGTTATCAGAAATGAGCCTCGCGGATCGGCAACTCATTCTTGATGCTGTATATGCAATTTTTAAAGAAAGTGATATCAATCAGTTCAAGGACTTTAAACAGGCAGTACCGACAAACACCAAAATGATTGTGACACAAATTCAAGCAACAGACCCTGAAATTAGACAGCAAGTCACTTCTTCAGTAGGTGAATTACTGCAGGCGCTATTGACAGCAGGTGGGCATGAAAAGCCCAAAACAGCGATGCCAACAGTGTTAAAGCAATTGCTTCAATTACGTAAAAATGAAGAAAAATTAGATAAATAAAAATGTTTCACATGAAACAAATAAGCTACTTGATATTTTATAATCAAGTAGCTTTTATTTATTTTAAATGGATTGGTGACGACGAGACAGTGCAACTATTATTGTTGTTGACAGTGCCACAAGCGCCAAAATGGTGAGAACGCCAAATGAATTTTGTGCACCTAAAACGGCATTGTGATGAGTTGTAAAATTTGGATGGCTAAGTTGCGTGCTAGAAAAGACAAATGATAACACGCTAGTACCAAGTGCACCCGCATACTGTTGCCCAGTGTTAAGAATTGAATTTAAATCGGTCTGATCATTAGCTGGTAATGATTTACTAGCATCGGATAGTGTATTACCAAAACCGAAATTAAAACCAAATCGTAAAAACATATATAGACCAGTGATTAGGATTAAAGAAGAGTCGCGGGCAAAGTACCAAAGCAGCAGTGAGCCAATAATCATGGATGAATTAGAAATTAACAGTACCAGCGTGGCACCATAGCGATCATATAATGTTCCAGCAACTGGCGCAATCACAGCTCCTAAAAGCGATCCAGGCAATAGCACTAAGCCCGCAGATAATGAATTGGCGCCAAGATAGTTCTGTGCAAAAACAGGGATGACAAAGGAAATGCCAATATTAATAAATTGCAAAATAACGTAGTTGGTTCCGCGCAATGCGACAATCTTTTGGCGTAAAATATTAAAGTTTAGCAGTGGATGAGCGCTTTTTCTACTATGAAACAGCATCAAACCAAATGTAATTAAAGTAATAATGAATGTTAAAACAACATTGAAACTAAATAGTCCTGCACTACTAGCTTGATTAAATACTTCGATGAAACTAAAAAGAAAGATGCTCAACCAAATAACGCCTAAAGTATCAAAATTGGTCCCAGCATTTTCGGCCTCTAAACGAAGACTTACTTCGCCCACAAATGTGGCGATCAGTAGGAGTGGGATTGCAAACCAAAAAATCGCATGCCAAGACAAGTAATAGTTTAATAAGCCACCATAGGTTGGCCCTAGTGCTGGCGCAAATGATGTAATCATACTGGCTAGTCCAACGTATGTGCCTAATCTAGCTTTCGGGATGAGTGACAAGATGACGTGAAACATTAAGGGCGTTGAAATCCCAGTGGCAACGGCCTGAAGGAGCCTACCAGAGAGCAAAATCCAATAGTTCTGCGTCAACGCACACAAAAGAGTACCAAGGAGACTAATAATAATGGCGAAACGGAATAATTCACGAGCGTTGAATCGCTTAATTAAGAATGCAGAAGTGCTCATCACAATAGTGACCATGAGCAAGTATCCGGATGTGAGCAACTGAACAGTTGAAAGAGGTAAATTAAATTGCTTAGTCATCGTCGGAAAAGTTACGTTTAAAGATGTTTCAACTAGGATACCAATGAAGGACAACATACTGGTGGCAAATATTGCCAATTTTGTCTGATTAGAAACATGGTTAGCATGCAATGGATGAACCTCCTGGCACAAATTGTTGTTGTAAGTAGTTTAAACTTTTGGTGAAGAATGGTCCAAAAAAATGTTTAGGTAAGTTTAAAGCAGGTAATTATTAGGTCGATACTTGTTGAAGTCACTTATCAAAACAGATATTATAATAATGTAATTATAATATCTGTTTTATATCTTAACTGGAGGAAAACTATGAATAAGAAACGAATCTTGGGGGCAGCATTGGCGAGTGCAGTATTAATTGCACCGTTTGTTGCAACAACAACAGCTGCAGCTGCAGATACTTTTTATACAAATCAAACCAACGCACAACGTGCTGATATTACAAATTGGGTGGCTAATTCGTCAGAACAAATTGGCAATAATATCAGTTCACAACACATTGATGTTAACAATTTGAATGGTGCAAGATATATTATCCAATGGGGCGATACCCTTTCAGGCATTTCTGCTGCTACTGGTATTTCGGTTAGTAAGTTAGCTTATGATAATAAAATTACTAACATTGATTTAATTTATGCAGGGGATGTATTGATTTTAAATCGGGATGGCGTTGTGCCAAGTAACTGGACATACGATGGTGCTGGTAATCAAGTAGCTAATACAAAAGTTACGATCAACGATTTTTCAGATAATAGTGATCATTCAGTTCACATTGATGTGTCTCCAGTCATTATTGAAAACAACAACAATAACAATAATAATGATAATCAAGAAAGTAACGATTCAAACAACAGTAGTCAAGATGATAATCGATTTGAAGCATCCTCTTCTGACGACCAAAGCAGCACTGACTCATCTGAAAGTGATACACAATCAAGTTCTGATGATAGTACTTCTGCAGAAGATAAGTTCTCTGACGCTGTCAGTGATAAATTTGCCACTAAAATTGGCTTAGCCGACGAAGACAAAAATAACGTCTCTGTTGACTTTACTAGTGATAGTGATAACCAAGACGAAGATAGCGAGTCTGACAGTGATTCTGAATCAAATGACGCTGATTCTTCAGATACTTCAATGGTTTATGATGAAGATCAAACCGTTACCTTGAGCAGTTCAAAGCTGACCAAAATTAATGCCAATAAATTGGTGAAAAAGATTTACAAACAATTGAAAAAAGATCACAACTTGAGTGATGTTAAAGATGCTGATGAAATTGAAATTACCATCACGCAAAATGGTAAGGACTTCGACTTCAATATTCAATTAACGTCAAATTCTGATGCTGATAGTAGTTCAGATGAAACCAGTTCTGATGAAGATTCATCAGATAACGATTCAACTGACAGTGAATCAAGTCAAAGCAGTCAATCAGATGAAGCAACTGATACAACTGATGACACTGATTATTAATCTAGGAGAAGTTTAGGCTGATGAAAAAAAGAAAATGGACCATTATTAGCATTGTAATCATCATTATTTTGGGTGTTGCCGGTGGCATGTATTGGAATATGAGTCATTCGGTTGCCAAAAAAGTACCAGGTAACGCCTACAGATACCAAAGTGTTTCCAAAGATAAAACATTGTATATTACTTTCGCACAAAACGGTGATCAAGCTGTTGTGAATCAAGATAAAAATACAGCTTTAGATGCGGCTGCCAGTTCAAGTTCGTTTGAAAAAGAATATGCGACCCAGTCAAAGGATGCAACTTGGACTTATAAAGCAGATGGCAGTAAGTTAACACTGGCTAAGCAAGAAAAAAGTAAGGTTTCGCAGTGGCAATATAACAGTATTTTAGCCACCAATAAGAAATTTACCTCACATAGCTTTACCTATCAAATTGCTAAAGCTGGTCAAGGACAAGTTAAGAGTAAAACAGTATTCGAAAAAGTTAATTAGTTAGAACATGCAAAACGCCTTATCTCATTGAGATAAGGCGTTTGTTATTTATTCGGAATGTGAATAGGTTATTAATTAAGCAAAGGCTTTTTCGGAGACTTCATTTTTAATGGTTGCCTGTGCCGTGGCAAGACGTGCAACAGGTACCCGGTATGGTGAACATGAAACATAACTAATATTAATTTTTTCAAAGAAGTCGGTTGATTGTGGATCACCACCAATTTCACCACAAACACCAATTGGTAATTCAGGATTAGTCTGACGCCCGCCTGTCACGGCTAACCGCATCATTTCACCGACACCTTCTTGATCAAGATGCTGGAATGGATCAGTAGGAAGTAACCCTTTATCCAAATATGCACCTACGAAGCTGGCAATATCGTCACGAGAATATGCGAAAGTTAATTGCGTTAAATCATTGGTCCCGAAACTGAAGAAATCAGCAGATTCTGCGATTTGAGCTGAAGTAACACAGGCACGTGGCGTTTCAATCATGGTACCCACTTCATAATTGATGTCCAGGTTGTGGTCAGCAGCAATTTCTTCAATAACGTTGCTGACGAGTTCACGCATCCATTGCATTTCAACTGCAGTGTTAGTCAATGGGATCATCACATGCGGTGTGACAGTCAATCCTTCAGTTGCTAAGCGGCACACGGCATTCATCATGGCACGCACTTGCATTTGATAGATATCAGGATAAGTGACAGCCAAGCGATCACCACGGTGACCAAGCATTGGATTTACTTCTTTTAATGAATCAACACGCGCCTTTAGTGTAGCTGGGTCCATGTCGAGTTGCTTTGCCACTGTTTGAATTTCATGTGCGTCATGTGGTAAAAATTCATGCAATGGTGGATCTAGTAGACGAATGGTAATGGATTTCACACCAGCTAATTTGTACAAGGCATAGAAATCAGTTTCTTGCATTTTTGCTAACTGTTCTAATGGATCTTTTCGTTCTTCGGCCGTTTCAGCCAAAATCATTCGGCGCATGTGAATTAAGCGTTCTTGTTTAAAGAACATGTGCTCAGTCCGAACAAGGCCAACACCATCAGCTCCAAAATCAAGGGCTTTTTGTAAGTCTTGTGGTGTATCCGCATTAGTGTATACCTGCATGCGGGCAGTTTCTTTTGCCCAATCAAGAAATGTATCTAAATCGTCATTTAATTTGGCTTCTGTAGTTGGTAGTTGGCCAAGATATAAATGACCATTGGCACCATCAACTGATAACCAATCACCTTCATTAATGACTAAATCATCAACTGAAGCAGATGAGTCGGTTACATGTAATGCTTGCACACCAACCACGGCTGTTGCGCCCATACCACGAGCAACCACGGCAGCGTGAGACGTCATTCCACCACGGGCAGTGACGATGGCATTGCTAGCAACCATTCCGTCAATATCTTCTGGTGAAGTATCTTGACGAACTAAGATGACCTCTTTACCCGCATCGCGTGCAGCTTTTGCTTTGTCAGCTGTAAAGTAAGCTTGCCCACTAGCAGCGCCAGGGGAAGCTGGTAAGCCGCTAGCGAGTGGTGTACTACTTGCTAAGGTTGCTTCTTCAAATTCTGGATGAAGCATTTCACTTAAATCATCTGGTTTGAGACGCATTAGCGCTTGTTTCTTTGTAATTAAGCCTTCGTCAACTTGGTCAACGGCAATTTTAAGTGCTGCGGCGGTTGTCCGTTTCCCATCACGTGCTTGCAGTAAGAAAAGTTTACCATGTTCAATCGTAAATTCGATATCTTGCATATCGTGATAATGTTGCTCTAGTGTTGTTGCAATTTTAGCTAATTCTTCATAAACATCAGGCATGGTGGTTTGTAAAGTGGAAACAGGTTGTGGCGTCCGAACACCGGATACCACATCTTCACCTTGTGCGTTTAAAAGATATTCACCAAATAATGCATTGGTTCCAGTTGCAGGGTCACGGGTAAAGGCAACACCTGTTCCGGAATCCGCACCCGCATTACCAAAGACCATTTCACACACGTTAACTGCCGTTCCTAAGTCAGCGGGGATGTTGTTTTCGCGACGATAAACAATTGCACGATGGTTATTCCAAGATTCAAAGACAGCTGTAATCGCGTCTAATAATTGGGCCTGTGGATCTTGAGGAAAGGTTCCTGCTGAACTTTGGCTGTAAAGTTGTTTAAAGTCAGCAACGATTTGTTTCAAATCATCAGTAGTTAATTCGAGATCAGATTGATAATGATTGGCGTTTTTGGTTGCCGTTAGAATGTCATCAAATGATTGCTCATCAATGCCATAAACAACGTTTCCAAACATGGCTAGCAAACGGCGATAACTGTCGTAGGCAAATCGTGGATTATTGGTAATCTCAGCCAAGGTTTCAACGGTTTCATCGTTGAGACCAATGTTTAAAATGGTGTCCATCATGCCAGGCATCGAAATTGGCGCACCAGAACGCACTGAAACAAGCAGTGGATTGTGTGAATCGTTGAATTTCTTGCCAGATTCATTAGCAAGTGTATTAAGTGCATCATCCAACTCTTGTAATAGTGATTCACTCAATTGATTGGTTTCTTGAAATTCGTGACAAGCGGCAGTGGTAATCGTAAAGCCTTTGGGTACTGGAATACCTAAATTGGTCATTTCAGCAAGGTTAGCTCCTTTACCACCTAATAAATCACGCATTTTCATGTTTCCTTCAGTAAATAAGTATATTTCTTTCATCAGATTACCACCTTTTAAATAAATAAAACATCATATATCTATGAATAGTAATATAATATTTAATTTAAAAAAATGCAAGCGTTTTCTTCAAAAGAAATAAAAAAAGAACCGCCAAAAGGCGATTCTACCCTGATTAAATTTGATCCATAAAATATTTAAAAATCCGATTTTTAGTAATCTTACCAATTGGATGGGCTGTATCATCATCAGTGATGACCGGTAGTGAATCGACATTGTGCTTAATGAGTAACTTGCCGGCATCTCTGATTGAAGTTTTGGCGTTGACCGTAACGATATTTGGCATTCGTGTCATGACAATGCTTGCTACCAAATCTGGTGCATCTTTGTTGGTAAAGCTAGCTCTTAGCAAATCTTTGCGTGAAATGAGTCCCACTAACGCACCTTCTGCATCAATAACGTATAAAGAACCAACATCGGCCAGAAACATGGTTGTCACAGCTTCTTCAAGAGTAGCATCTTGATGAATTTCGGTACTCGGCAACAAAATTTCTGAAATCGGTTGATCATATTTTTGAGCATTGATAGCCACTGTTGGCGGTATTTGATAGCTATAGCCAACTTTTGGGCGTGACGTCAGTAATTCCAATGCTGACAGAATTCGCAAGTCCGTTCGAATTGTTGGGACACCAAGATTTAACTTATTTGCGATTTCTTCGCCAGTCATGGGACTTTGTTGTTTGAGCATCTGAATGATTTCTTTTTGACGTGACGTTAACTGCATAAGAATATTCCTTTCGTGAAATGTGATTGTTTTCATTATATCATAGCATGTTTAATTTAATATCTTATTTCCACAATGTGATGACATAAATAAATTTACAGCATTATATTTGCATGAAACGGGTATTTCGTTGTTTACTTACAATATAGAAGAATTAATCGAACAAATTGATAAATACTTATTGCGTTTTTGCCGAAATATTGAGTTTCAAAGGTGAACATGCTATTGTGAAAACGTTAAAACCGAACTGTTAGGAGAAGCAAACAAGTGAAAAAGCAGAATCGAAATAAATGGATTAGTATTATTTGCGCCTTTTTGATTGTAATCTATCTTGGTGGTGTAATTCATTATCACAATCATTTTCTGCCACGAACTACAATTTTAGGAACTAGCATTGCTGGCAAAAATGTTACCTCGGCAAGTAAAACATTAAATCAAAACATTAAAACTTCAGAGTACAAATTTACAGAAAATGACAAAACAGTTTTTAGTGCTAGCCAAAAAGAACTGGGCATTCGTCAAGATTTTAGAGTACCGCTAGATCAGATAGCAAAATCGCAGAATGCATGGACCTGGCCAATAAAATTAGTCTCAACTAAACCAAACGAAATACCTAATGGTCAGGCACTTTTGAATAAATCAAAATTACAAAATTTTAGCGAAAAAAAAGCAGCCGTGTTGAATGAAAATCGCCAATCGTCAAAAAGCGCCCAATTATCATTTAAAAATGGCAAATTAATGGTCAAAAAACAGTTTCAAGGCAATAAGATAGCAGCTGATCAACTGGCTATGACGGTACAAAAAAGCATCGATCAAAACACGAATGTTATTAAAATGAGTGATACCTATGAAAAGCCACAGTTAACGATTCAAAGTAGCAAGTTTAAAACCTTAAAAAATAAGATGGAAAAAATTGGAAAGGTTTCCGGCACACTTAAAATCTACAATGATAAAACAATTCATATTTCTAGAGATAAAGTTCAAAGTTGGGTTAAGCAATCTGGTACCAGTATTGAGTTTGATGATGCTAATGTGAGCCAGTTTTTATCCAAAATTGATGATAAATATGGTACCTATGGCAAAGATCATGGCTTTAAATCTACTAATGATGGCAGCATTAAGGTTAAAGGCGGTCTGTATGGATGGACAGTTAACAAACCTAAACAAGTGGCAGCTTTGAAGCGTACAATTCTAAATGGTCAACAATTTAATCAATGGATTCAGACAAAGGGTTCCGGTTACCACAAAAATGGCACGGATATAGGCAACACTTATGTGGAAGTTGATCTAAAACAACAGCATGAATATTATTACAAGAACGGTAAATTAATGTTGGAAAGTGCCGTCGTTACTGGTAATCCAAACAAAAATAATGCTACTCCAACTGGAGTATATGATGTTTGGAGTAAGCAGCCAAATGCCATTCTAAGGGGTAACAATGGTAATGGAACTAAATATGCTAGCCATGTTAACTACTGGATGCCTATTGATGACACAGGGGTTGGGCTGCATGATTCACCTTGGCAACCAAAATATGGCGGAAATTGGTATCAATCACACGGTAGTCACGGATGCGTGAACAATCCACCGGCATTCATGAGCAAATTGTTTAATGAAGTATCCTTGGGAACACCAGTAATTGTTCATTGATTTACAGAATTTTGAAAAGAGAATGCTGGAGATATAAATGATGGATGAAGTAAATATTGTTGTAAAAACGACTCAACAATTGACGGCAGCAGAGTTGGTAAATATTATGTACGAGCGTACAAAAGTTTTTGTTGTAGACCAAAACTGTGCTTATCAAGAAGTTGATCATAAGGACGGTCAAGCCACTCACGTGATGCTTAAAGTCGGTAACCAATTAGCTGGATACACTCGTATTGTTCCACATGATGATGGCAAACACATTAGCTTTGGAAGAGTGCTTGTTGTTAAAAAGTTTCGCGGAAATTCATTTGGACGTCAAATTGTGACTAAAACTATTAACGAAATTCAAAAAAATTACCCGGGAAATGAAATTAAGATTGAGGGACAAAGTTATTTGAAGAAGTTTTATGAGTCATTTAACTTTCAAGCAGTGTCTGATCCGTATCTAATTGATGGCATAGAACATATTGACTTTGTATTAACATCATAAATAATAAGGAATCGGGGATAAACCCGATTCCTTATTTTAGTAAATTGTTTTCAATTGTTCAGCAACAACATCGTGTTTCATGAACTCATCATAGGTGGTATCTGCACGATTAACAATGCCTTTTGGTCCTACTTCAATAATATGGTTAGCAATTGTTTGAATAAATTCATGGTCATGACTAGTAAATACTAACGAACCAGGGAAACTAATTAACGCATTGTTCAAACTGGTAATACTTTCCAAATCAAGGTGATTAGTCGGGTCATCAAGTAATAAAACGTTAGATTTAGTTAACATCAATTTGGAAAGAAAGCTCCGTACTTTTTCACCACCAGATAAAACGTTAACTTCTTTGAGCACATCATCGCCTTTAAATAGCATTTGACCTAAGAAACCACGTAAGAAAGTGTTGTCACTTTCTTCTTTACTGGCATACTGACGCAACCATTCCAAAATGTTGAGTGTTTCACTGTCAAATTCTGGATTAAGATCTTTTGGCATATACGAGCGAGTGGTAGTCACACCCCATGTGACCGTGCCGCGGTCAGGTTCTAAATCACCCGCAATGATTTGCATTAAAGTGGTAGTGGCAATATCATTCCGCGAAATAAATGCAGTTTTGTCGCCAGGTTGCAGTGTAAAGCTGACTTGATCAAGAATTTGTTGACCATCAATTTGTTTGCTGACATTTTCAACTTTCAGAAGATCATTACCAATTTGGCGTTCAGGCGTAAACTTAATAAACGGATACTTTCTAGAACTTGGTTTAATATCGTCTAACGTGATTTTATCAAGTTGTTTCTTTCGTGAAGTTGCCTGTTTTGATTTAGAGGCGTTTGCTGAAAAACGGGCAATAAATTCTTGTAATTGCTTGATTTGTTCTTCTTTTTTGGCATTTGATTGGGATTTCAATTGTGCGGCCAGTTGTGAGCTTTGTAACCAGAAATCGTAGTTACCCACAAAAAGTTCAATTTTACCGAAGTCAACATCACACATGTGGGTACAGACAGCGTTCAAAAAATGTCGGTCATGACTGACCACTAACACAGTATTCTCATAGTCGGCTAAGAAATTTTCTAACCAGCTAATCGTTTGCGGGTCAAGGCCGTTGGTCGGTTCGTCAAGTAACAAAATATCAGGCTTACCAAAGAGCGCTTGTGCTAACAAGACCTTAATTTTGTCGCTTTCGGCAAGTTCTTGCATTAAGAGATCGTGTTGACTTTCTGGGATGCCTAATGATTGTAATAGTTGACTGGCATCACTTTCAGCATTCCAGCCATCCATTTCGGCAAATTCTCCTTCGAGTTCTGCTGCTTTAATACCATCCGCATCCGAAAAATTTTCTTTGGCATACAAAGCATCTTTTTCCTCCATTACGGCGTACAGTTGCTGGTAACCTTGCAGAACCGTATTAATGACAGTCTGGTCGTCAAAAGCAAAGTGATCTTGCTTAAGACTACTCATGCGTTCGTTAGGATCCATAGTAACAGTACCGGTGGTTGGCGCTAATTGGCCTTCAATGATTTTTAAAAATGTTGATTTACCGGCACCATTGGCACCGATAATGCCATAACAGTTGCCAGGGGTAAATTTAAGATTGACGTGATCATATAATTTACGATCTGAAAATGTCATCGACACGTTATTAACAGTTAACAATTGGTTACCTCACTTTTTCTTTGGTTGATTTCTAATAGTCATACTATCTTATCAAATTCAAGACGTGCAAACAAATAAAGAAAAAAAATCTTTAAATTTTAGACATATTTGGTGTATACCATTTCAAATTTTTGCAATTCACATTATGGTTTTATTATCTGTTAAATCAATATTTAAGTGACATTCAGTTAATATAAATTGGTCTACTTTGTGACAAAAAGCGCTTGATATCAGTAAGTTAATCGCTTGCAATCTCATTGAAAAGGCTTACAATATGATTTTGTAAATATGTTAGTTACTATTGATTAGGAGAGATTGATATGAAAACAAGACATTTAAGCATCTTTTTTATTTTTGTTTTCGGTGCTTTAGGTGGACTGTTATTTGGATTTGATACAGGAATTATTTCAGGTGCGTCATCATTAATTGAGACGGACTTCCATTTAAACATTGAACAAACAGGATTTATTACATCATCAGTATTGATTGGATCTTCAATTGGGGCCTTGTCAATTGGCTCATTGTCTGACCGGTTTGGTCGCAAGCGCCTATTATTAGTGGCATCAATTTTATTTTTGATTGGGTCAACATTATCGATGACCGCGGTTGGATTTGTGTCGATGATTATTGCGCGGATTATATTAGGATTCGCTGTTGGGTCAGCATCCGCATTAACACCAGCTTATTTAGCTGAATTAGCAGACGCTCCTCACCGTGGCTCTTTGGGAACGATGTTCCAATTGATGATCACATTAGGTATTTTACTGGCCTATGTTTCCAACCTAGGCTTTTTAGGTCATAACCTGCTTGGCATGCGTGATTGGCGCTGGATGCTTGGGTCAGCGTTGATCCCAGCTGCCATTTTATTTATCGGCTCATTGATTCTACCGGAATCTCCCCGCTTTTTAGTTGAAAAGGGTAAAGTTGACGAAGCGCGAACTGTTTTACATGAGTTGCGTGAAAACACATCTGAAGATCCTGATGCCGAATTAGACTCAATTCAAAAAGTCGCTAATCAACCTAAGGGTGGCTTGAAAGAATTATTTACTTTTGCGCGTCCAGCCGTGATTGTGGCAGTTGGATTAATGCTGTTACAACAGTTAGTTGGGATTAATTCTGTGATTTACTTCTTACCACAAGTATTCATTAAGGGATTTGGTTTCGCAGAAAGTAATGCGATTTGGATTTCAGTGGGAATTGGAATTGTTAATTTTGTCTGTACCGTATTGGCATACAAGATTATGGATAAATTCAATCGTCGCACGATCCTGTTATTCGGCTCCGTAGTGATGGCAGTGGCCATTGGTATTTTGTCGATTTTGAACTTCACAATTAGTGTCAAAGCAGCAGCAGTGCCAACCATGATTTTAATCGCGATTTATATTTTTGGTTTTGCGGTTTCATGGGGTCCAATTTGCTGGTTAATGATTGGTGAAATCTTCCCATTAAACGTTCGCGGTGTTGGTAATTCAATTGGTTCAGCAGCCAACTGGATTGGAAACTTTATTGTGTCACAATTTTTCCTAGTCTTATTATCAGTTTTTCATAATAATGTGGGCGGACCATTTGCGGTCTTTACCTTCTTTGCCATTGTTTCGATTTTCTTTGTTATCTATTTTGTTCCTGAAACACGTGGAAAATCACTTGAAGAAATTGAAATGGAAATGCGCCATCAAGCGGAAGAAAAGAATAATTAAATTTAATCTCAAAAAAAATCATGACTGTTGTCATGATTTTTTATTTGTAAATTTTGATTAAAAAGATCAATTGAGTTGTATTATTAAAACAATCATACTAAGATTTATGAAATAATAGAGGCATTATTAAGTAAATTAAGGAGCAGGCCGTTGAAACACATTAAAATAGCATTGCTAACTGTCATTTTAATAGCTGCAGGCTTGTTTTTGTTTGATCACCAAAAAATGATTAATCAAAAGCTTAATTTTTATGCCGACCGTGCTTCTCAAAAAGTTGAATTATATTGGCAAAAAGCGGTTCATAACGATGCCAATCAAGCATCATCAAAAAAACGAGTGAGCAATAAGCAAACAGGGACAAGTATTTCCAGTAGTGCAACACCTGTAGAATCAATAGTTAAGAATGTTTCGTTGTCAAAAAAATACTATTATCAGTATACAAGTAAAACACCAGCTACTGTTAGGGCAGTGTTTGATCAAGCAATTGCTGACTATAACGCAACTGGAATTGTTCATTTAGTCAAAGGAAAGGGTCACACTACAGATAATCGCGTTACCTTTTCTGTTTATTCAAAAAAGATGGCTAATCTTGAGCAACAAACAATTGAACTCGGGGAAGGTGGCCCGACAATCACCAAGGGAAGTAACTTAAGTGGAGATTACGCATTTAACCATGGGAGCGCTAAACTCAATATTTATTATGCGAAATCAATTCGTAAATCAGTGGCGTTACATGAACTAGGGCATGCATTAGGCTTGGATCATAGTGACAGTTTTGATTCGGTAATGTACCCAATGGATCGCGGGACTGTGCAACTATCTCCAGAGGATCTAGCCGGATTAAAGAGTATCTATAAATAAAAGCGTTTGGAATTTTTCCAAACGCTTTTTGTCTATAATGCACTTGGTGCATCTAAGTGTAATTGAGTTGCAATTGTTTGAATTTGCTCAGCGGTTTTATCGTCGATTGTCACGCCATTAATTTTATTATCATCAAAATGGCGATACTCACGATCGCCAGGAATCATGATTTGTGTCCCAGGTAATTTATCGAGATTACGAATGCGATCAAACATATTTTCCACGTTTGTCTTCAAGGTTTCCAAATCACCAAAGAAGGCAGGATCAATCGCCATAAAGAATTGGCTGAAATCGTGTTTGCCGGTATTGGTGTCTGCAGAAATTGACCCTTGAGCCAAAATACCAGTTAATAATTCAACCACTAATGAGTTACCGAAGCCTTTATAATTTGAATTTTCTTCTGAGTTACCGCCTAGTGTCAGCACGCCACCACCGGGTTGTTCTTCTGTGAAGGCTACTTTTGATAAAATATCTTCAGCTGCATTAGCATCCTTAACAACATTTCGATCACCATCAATGGCCCATTCACCAGGAATTTGACCACCTTTTTTGGCTAAGACTTGAATTTTACCGCCGGAAACAACCGATGTCGCGCCATCGAAAACGAATGGATGTGGATCTGCGGGGAACGTAAAGGCAAAGGCGTTTGACCCCAAAAAAGCATCTTTGGCATTTGTGGGAACGACGAGTGGCCGCGTATTGGTGTTGGAAATGCCGATTAAGCCGGCTTCTGCAGCCATTCTGGAATAATATCCTGCAGTTCCAAAGTGATTGGAGTTACGAATGACAGCGACAGCCACGACAGACTTTTTAGCTTTTTCAATCAGTTTATTCATTGCCAACGCGGATGCGATATGGCCCATGTTTTGATTGGCATCAATTAATAAGCTGGTTGGTGTTTCTTTTAAGATAATCGGAGCTTTGGTTGGTTCAATAATATGTTCTTCAATCATGTTGATATACCAAGCAAGACGTTGGATACCATGTGATGAAATCCCTCGGAGGTCAGCATCAACTAGAGTATCTGCCAGTAAATGGGCATCCGCTTCATTAAAATGGTATGCTGCAAAGACTTGTTCTAAAAAAGTTTGTTCAACTTGTGCGCTGATTTTCATTGTAAATCCTTCTTTCGTTTAATAAAAAATCGTCCTTGTACAATTATTTTGTACAAGGACGATTACGATTTAAACCGTGGTACCACCTAGCTTTACAATCCAAAGATTGCCTCTAAAGCATGTTAACGATTGCCGATCGTAAGCACAGCGTGAACCATGATTAACTTTTTAGAGCTCATCTTCACCAACTTCAAGTCCGTTGTTGCACCAATACCAACGGTCTCTGTTACTCGTTGTTAGTTACTCTTCTCATTGTTTTTTAATGTTTTGTTTAATAAGCAATTTAGTTCACCTTGACTAATTTGTCAACCACCAATCAGTTAAATAGGGTATAGTAGTGATGAATAATTTGTGCGAGAGGAGTAATTTGATGGTCACCCCAATTGAAAGTTACATTCAAAACGCACCACAAAACCAACAACCTAAATTAAAAGAAATCTATCAATTATTAAAAAAAACATTACCCGATGCCCAGGAAAAAATTAGTTATCAACTACCTACGTTTTACTGGCATGAAAATGTCGTTCATTTTGGTGGTTTTAAAACTCATTTGGGATTTTACCCCACAGCAACGCCAATTGTTGAATTTAAAGATGAGCTAACTGCATACAAAACATCTAAAGGTGCGATTCAGTTTCCTTATGATCAGGAGCTACCGACAGCGCTAATTTTAAAGATTGTAAAAAGTCGATTAGAGGCTATTCGGATTAAACACAACATTTAATGAAATGAATTAATCTAAGTTGAGGACAATAGGAGTGTACAGATGAAATTAGAATTTGATGTAACTATTGAAGATACACAGACCATTGTGACTTTGCCAAAAAAGCAGGGTAAATTGATTTTCATTGCCGATAAACAAGAACAGACAACCAATGAATTACAATTATTTGTCTCCAAAGGACATGTAATCGCAGTAAATCAAGAGCCAAAAACCTATGACGAGCGCATTATTGTAGAATCTCTGTGGACAATTGAGACTGAGTTTATTGCGCGGTATTTTGAAAATAAAATAACCACTGCTTATCAAGAAATTCCAGCTAACCAGATGAAGATACTCACACCTTATTTTGCGATGATAGAAACAATTCTACGGCGCTTTGGAATTGCGTTAGGCGGCAAACCAAAAGCGACATCTGCTAAAGCTAGACATCGATTTGATAAAACATTAATCAACCATCCGTTTAATGTTGAACGAAATGGCAGTAAGGCGACAGTTTACTGGACCAAGTCTAAAGAAATGACAATCAAAAAAGGCGCTCAATTAGCCCAAAATCAGATTATGAATAAAGATGGATCAATCCGCTATGGAACCAAATATGGCGAAAAATTAAGGGCTGACCATGCAGATTCAATTAAAAACGGCCAAACAACAACTGACATCAAACTACGTAGTGTCAATGAAGTGGGCTTGTTTTTATATTTTGGCGATACAAATGGCTGGTTAGAATTAGTTGATGAAAACGGACGAACATTAGATGAATTGACCAAAGTGTAGTAAGTGTTCGGTAAATACCAGGTTGACAGTTACTAAAAATTTCGATAAAGTAATTCTTAAATTAATCGCTATTAATATTACATTTGTCATCGGGCAAATGATAGTAGGCATTCAAACTCACAGTCGTAGGTTACGCACGGAAACGTGTTATAAGACTGGAGCTGAATGCCTATTTATTTTTTTAAGGAGAGTAGATTATGCTAGCAACAGTTTTAAAGGGGATGCTGATTAGTTTCGCCCTCGTTTCATCAATTGGGATGCAAAATATTTTTGTGTTTAATAACGCCATGACGCACCGATTACGTAAAGCGCTGCTAATCACAGTGTTCATTTGGATTGCTGATACAGCATTGACTTCAGTGGCGTTTTTAGGCATGGGCGCACTGATTGGCAAGTATCTCATTTTAAAACAGATCATTATGGCTGTTGGTGGTCTAATTGTGATCTGGATGGGCTACGGTATTTTGCGCTCAGCTAATCAAATGGGCCTGGGGAATGACGACAAAGAAATGACGCTGACACAAGCATTCAAGGGTGCTTGGATTGTCACATTTGCTAATCCACAGGCTATTATTGATACAGGTATCAGCCTAGGGGCGTTTCGGAGCACGTTAAGTGAATGGCAAGCCTTACCTTTTTTAGGTGGGATTATTTTAGCGACTGCGATTTGGTTTTTTGGGATTACGTTGATTGTTGGCAGCTTAAAAAATCGATTGCCACGTAAGCTTTTAATGTGGATCAATATTATCTCAGGTGCAATTGTGATGATTTACGGTGTTAATTTGATTATTACGGCCATTCGCCTGTTTATTCACTAAATTATGTTTCACGTGAAACATATGATTGACACATAGCATTGGAGAACCAATGCTTTTTTTGTAGATTCACCGTAAGCAAAAATATGGTATTATGAATCAAATCTTTGCTGCAAAGGAGTAACAAATGACTGAATTATATTTAATTCGCCATGGTCAAACCAAAGGTAACGTTTTGAAAATCAACCAAGGCATTACGAATACTGAAATTGCCTATTTAAATGATACTGGAATTAAACAGGCTGAGAAACTGCAAAAACATTTCGATATTAGTTTTGCGGATCTACTAATCGTGAGTCCGTTGGTGAGAACCATGCAAACTGCCGAAATTGTCAATCAGACGGCACAACTGCCGGTTATACAGGACAAACGATTACTTGAAATTTCATATGGCGATTGGGATGGTCATCAAAAAGCCGAACTACTCAAAACATTTCCCCAATTATTTAGCTCGGAGACTGAAGATGTATTACCAGAATACGCTTCAGTTGCACACGGCGAAAAATTTAGTGATGTTGAACAACGGGTAGCAGATTTCACTTATGATATTGTGCGAAAATATCCACATGAAAAAATCGTGGTTGTGTCACATGGCTTTACAATCAGAAGCTTTGTGGTTAACGCGTTAAAAGCAGCTGATCCGTTGGCAGTATTAGAACCAGAGAATGCCAGTGTCAGCAAAATTACGATCATGCCAGACACTTCCCAACAGTTTTTGAACTATTACAGTCAGGATTTCGGAGGCAACAGCACTCATGATTAAAGCAGTATTTTTTGATTTAGATGGCACAGTAACTAATTCTCAAGCGGGTATCGTGAATGCAGTTAATTACGCGATCGAACAATTGGGATTACAAAAATTAAGTGAAAAAACCTTGAATTTGTTTATTGGTCCACCACTTTTTCAAGCTTTCCAAGACTATTGTCATCTTGATGATGAAACAACTCTAAAAGCTGTACAAAAATACCGTGAGTACTATGCTAAGCAAGGTCTATTTGAAAATGAAGTTTACGCTGGAATGACAGAAGCACTGCAAACACTTCAACACAATTACCATTTATATATTGCCACAGCCAAGCCAGAGGTCTATGCTCAACAAATTATCGATCATTTTGAGTTAGATCAGTATTTTGAAAAAGTGTTTGGGGCGACGTTAGACCAGTCTCGCACTAGCAAAATAGATATTATCAAATATGGCTTAGATCAACTAAACTTGTTTAAGCCAGAAGAAGTGGTGATGGTGGGTGATCGGCCTTCTGACATTACCGGTGGTCAGGTCAATGGATTAACTACAATTGGTGTGACATATGGATTTGGCACTAAGCAGGAATTGCAAGAAGCAAAGCCCACACAGCTCATTGAAGGTACTGGAGAATTACCGCGCGCAGTCGATGATATCAATAGAATGAAAGCTAATGAATAACACAGGAATGTGTTATTTTTTATCGTCAAGAAAAAGTTTGACCTTTCTTGACTATATAGCACAAATGTGATATATTATAAATCGAGGAGGTTCAGAAAATGGAAATTGATGTGAAAGCATACCTTGAAGATCATGACTTAACGATCTATCAAGTCGCAAAAACGGGAGGATACGGTTATACCACCATTCATAAATCGTTTAATAAAACACAATCGGATGCCACCTCATTAAATTTAAGAGATTTACATGCTTTGGCGCAAACCATGCACCAGAATATGTGGGAAGTCTTAAAAGAACTAGAAAGTAATTATTTAAAGTAGAGTGGACAACTAAATAGAGTATTTCTCTTAATGAAGAAGTTATTTAGAACTTCCGCTCTGTATAAGGAGGAATTTTACATGGACAATTCATTTTTTAACAACAATGATCCATTCTTTTCAAACAACGGGTTTGACGACATTTTTAACGACATGATGCATGGCATGAATGGCGTTAACTCGGAAAAACACTACTTGGTTAATGGCCAAGAAGTCACTGCAGAACAATTGGAACAAATGCGTCAACAAGCTGCTCAAAAAGGACAATTGCAACAAGGTGGACAAGCTAAGAAAGGCGATAGCATTCTGGAAAAATTAGGCCGTAATTTGACCGCCGAAGCTAAAGCCGGCAAATTAGATCCAGTAATCGGCCGTAACCAAGAAATTCAGGAAACAGCTGAAATTTTGAGCCGTCGGATTAAGAATAACCCTGTGTTGGTCGGAGATGCCGGAGTTGGTAAAACAGCTGTTGTTGAAGGCTTGGCACAAGCAATTGTGAGCGGTAATGTGCCAGCAGCAATTAAAGATAAGCAAATTATCAGTATTGATCTTTCCAACTTGGAAGCTGGAACACAATACCGTGGTAGTTTTGAAGAAAACATTCAAAAATTAATTGAAGAAGTTAAATCTGCTGGCAACGTCATCTTATTCTTTGATGAAATTCATCAAATTTTAGGTGCTGGTTCTACCGGATCAGATTCTGGCTCAAAAGGATTAGCTGATATGATTAAACCAGCATTGAGCCGCGGCGAAATTACCGTTATTGGTGCTACCACCCAAGATGAATATCGTAACACCATCATGAAAGATGCTGCGTTGGCACGGCGATTTAACGAAGTAACAGTTAACGCCCCAAGTGCAGAAGATACATTTAAGATCTTACAAGGCATCAAAGGGTTATATGAAAAGCATCATCACGTTGAATTACCAGATGATGTCTTAAAAGCTGCCGTTGATTTTTCGATTCAATACATTCCACAGCGTTCATTACCTGATAAGGCAATTGATTTGATCGACATGACGGCTGCGCATTTGTCAGCTAAACACCCTGTCACTGATAAGGTTTCTTTGGAGAAACAATTAAAAGAAGCAAAGCAAGCCCAAAGTGACGCGGCTAAAGAAGAACGCTATGAAGACGCTCAAAGTGCTAAACAAACTGTTGAAAAAATTGAAAAGCAACTTAATACAGCTGATGACACGCAAGATGATACGCCAAAAGTTACTGCCACAGTCAACGATGTTGCCCAAGCAACGGAACGACTGACAGGTATTCCAGTATCAAAGATGGGTACCTCAGACATTGAACGCTTAAAGGGTCTCGGAGATCGCTTGCGAGGCAAAGTGATTGGCCAAGATGAAGCTGTTGATATGATTGCCAAAGCCATTCGCAGAAATCGTGCTGGTTTTGACGAGGGTAATCGCCCAATTGGTAGCTTCTTGTTTGTTGGACCAACAGGTGTTGGTAAAACAGAATTGGCTAAGCAATTAGCATTAGACCTGTTTGGCAGTAAAGACAACATTATTCGTTTAGACATGTCTGAATACTCTGATCTCACTGCCGTTTCCAAGTTGATTGGAACGAGTGCTGGGTATGTTGGTTATGAAGATAACGGCAATACTTTAACTGAAAAGGTTCGTCGAAATCCATATTCCATCGTCTTGTTAGATGAAATTGAAAAGGCCCATCCACAAGTTTTAACACTGTTGTTACAATTGATGGATGACGGTCGCTTGACGGATGGTCAAGGTAATGTGGTCAACTTCAAGAACACCGTTGTGATTGCCACTTCGAACGCTGGTTTTGGTGCAGAAAGCCTTTCCGGGGATGATCAAAAAGATCAAACGTTAATGGAAAAATTAGCACCATACTTCAGACCAGAATTCTTGAACCGGTTCAACGGTATTGTAGAATTTAGTCATTTAACTAAAGATGATTTAGGTAAAATTGTTGATTTGATGATGACTGAAGTTAACCAAACTTTAGCTAAGAAAGATATTACACTGACAGTTTCAGATGATGCTAAAAATTGGTTAATTGAACAAGGTTACGACGAAGCAATGGGTGCTCGGCCATTACGTCGGGTGATTGAACAACAAATTCGTGACAAAGTAACTGACTTTTATTTGGATCATTTAGATGTTCATCAATTAAAAGCAGAATTAGTTGATGGCACGATTCAAATTCTTGATGCCACAAAAGAAAAACAACCTGCATAACGTTGAAGGCCTGAGACACTTGTCTCAGGCCTTTTTTGTGAGTAAATTAATGTGGTATAATTACGTCAATAAAAAAACTACCACCGGGTACTAGGTGCGCTTCGTTAGGTCTTTGAAGAAGCGCAACTAGTGCTTTTTTGTTTAGGAGGGCTAACAATGGCATGGATCTATTTAATTATTGCAGGATTATTTGAAACAGCATGGGCAACCACGATGAAACTTAGCGATGGGTTCCAAAAAATGGGTTATTCAGTGTTAACGGTTGTTTTTATGGCGGTGAGCGTGTTGCTGCTCGCTAAAGCCATTAAAGTATTGCCACTAGGTATTGCCTATCCCATTTGGACAGGGATTGGTGCTGTCGGTGCCATTATTGCCGGCGTGATTTTATTTGGTGATCGTATTCCATTAATTACTTGGATATTTGTTGCCATGTTGTTAATTGGGATTGTCGGGATTAAAATAACAGTTTAAAGAGGAGTGACCATAATGAAAAAATTTGTCATTGATCCAGAAGTTATAGAACTATTTCCAGATGTTCAAATCAACTTATTACGTTTAAGTGATTTTGACAATCACGTTCAAGAATCTAAGCAAGATACATTCCAGCAGTTATTGGTAGATGCCGAAAAAGAAGCGCAACAATATGTGACTGTTGAACCATTTCGCAATAATCCAGTGGTCAGCCAGTGGCGCGATGCATTTACGAAATTTAAAACCAAAAAAGGCGCACGCTCGTCTATTGAAGCGTTACTAAAGAGGGTTAGTCAGGGACATGAGTTTACCCCAATTATTCCCTTAGTCGATATTTATAATAGTGTTTCATTAAAATATGCCGTTCCAGTTGGTGGTGAAACCATCAGTGCTATTGATGGCGATTTGCATTTGGGGGTCGCCGATGGCGGCGAATCTTTCAAACCACTTGGTGCTACAGAAGACGCACCTGCTTTACCCGGTGAAGTGATTTATTACGATCAAACAGGTGCAGTATGTCGTTGTTTTAATTGGCGTGAAGCGCAAAGAACGATGCTGACTGAAGAAACAACCGATGCTGTCATGGTGGTCGAGGCCATCAACCAAGAAAAAGCTGTTCGTGCTAATGCAGCCATTGATGAACTAAAAAAGCTAGTTGATCAAACCTTTGCGATTCAATCAACTAGCTCTTCACTTAATGCTCAAACCCTAGAAATCGCATTATAGACAGATAGAATTACTGAGTTTGTTTGAGTTTGGTTTGCGCATTTTTTGGAATTTTATTCCAGCTGATGCGCTCATATTTTTTAACGCCCTTACTATGGGACCAATCAACTTTGATGTAATGGCCAGTTGTAAATTTAGTTCCGGCCATTGATTGGACGGTTAACCTTTCAGAACGGCCCTTTTGATCATAACCAACTAAATGATAAATGTAGTTATGTCCCATCACTTTACCATTTTTGTCTTTTTGCGTGTGCGCGCTATAGTTGTCAGTAACTCTAGCATAGTAAACGGTGTTATTCATCTTTTGATAGGCAAAAATACCACCAATAATCGCGATAAAAACGATAACAATGCCAATGACTTTTTTATTATTCATAATCACGTTATTCCTCCAAAACTTAATAGGTTAACTATATAGAAACTACGGTCGCGCGACAATTAGTTTTTGCAGAATTAACAGATTTTTTAAAAAGGGGAGTCAACATTTACGCCGTAAAAGTGTAGAATAACCAAATGAGTGAAACGGAGGAAGAGATTAGTGGCTAAAATAAAAGATTTCCCCCAACGAATGCGCTTTTGGGTGTTATCTATCTTCATGAATGCGGCCGGTAATGGCTTAACAATTTCGACCCATTTGGGGAGTGCAGTTTGGACCGGGTCGTCGGTTAATTTATCAAACTGGATTCATATTGAGCTTGGGACCACTCTGTTTATTTATGGCGTGGTGATTACAATTGTTAATCAAATTTTACTGGGCCATTTTGATCGGCGTCGATTTCTTTCTAATCTTCTTTATGCGTTCCCGTTCAGCTACCTTGTATCTGGATTTACGATGGTTTGGAATTTTATTGGGGTGCCTTTGTGGAGCGTGCCAATTAGGGTTATATTAGATACTTTAGGAATTTTTGTGATTGCTGCCGCTGTATCGATCTATCAGCGTTCCAATCTATTAATGCATCCGAATGATGACCTTTCTTATATCTTGAGGTTTAAATTTTTAAAAGGTTCTGCAATTTTGGGACAATGGGTCAGTTACGTCCCGCCGATTATTATTATCGTAGTATCTGTTTTGGCAACAGGCAAGATCGAAGCAATTGGGTATGGGACTGTCTTAGCATTAACAATTCAAGGGGCGCTGATGAGTTGGTCTGATACGCACGTTTTTCCACAATTAAAACATCACGTTGATATTTAAAAGAGTAAGCAAAAAGGCTCGCAGGAAGCGAGCCTTTTTCTATAGATGCATTAAAACATCTAAAAGTTGTTTAGCAGATTCATTTAAAGCACCTTTAGACTTGTCGTTACCAAGATGTGTATAAATTTCACCAACGTAAATATTTTGCTTATATAGTTGTTCAAACATCGTGTTAATTAAAGGACGTGTTTTAGCTTCTTCTTGCACTGGGCCAAAAGGATTGGCAAAAAATGTAGTACTCATGCCAACTTCATCAGTGGTTCCTAGTGCCTTACGTTTACCGGCAATAAATGTTTCTTGGGCAATTTGTGGATTTTCAAACTGATGAACCCCAATTTCAGAATCATAATTGTTGGCGTAAACCCACATATCAATAGTATGGTGTGTGACCACACGCTTGAAATTATTGGCAGGAATAATAACACGGGCATTTTTACGTTCAGGATTTAAATAAACCCCACGGTCCATGTTATTAAACGCTACCGCCGTACTTAAGTCATCGAGTCGCACAAACGCGCCGGTTTCGGTTCCTTGAGCGTAAACCTGTCCATTGTCATCGAGCGCAAAGCTGCCCATATCATCAAAAATCGTTTCTAATTCAACAATTTTTTCATCGGCAATTTCTTGCAGTGCTTCAATTGACTCAGACTTACCGGCACCAGAATCACCAAAGAACACAACGGTTTTATTTTTACCATTTGAAAATTTAATTCTAACCATTGAGCCATGAATAGGAAGACGATCAGAATAAATCATGTGCAAGTTATGCAACGTTAAACACATTTTCTTCATGTAGCCAAAGTAGGTGGTCTTGTCATTATATGGCACTTCACCAACCCAGATATCATTTTCTTCATCATGATAATAGTGGCTAACTTGGCCTTCGGTTTGCTCTAAACCGAATAATAAAACCAAATCGGGTTTAGCATTTTCGACTTCTTCACTAGATGCAACTTCAAACAAGTTGGCTAGTGCTAAGCCACTGACAAAGTAATCTTTGTGGAAATAAATAAAGGCTAAACTTTCACCAATTTTAGCTGGAAAACAGAACCAATCATTTTTATCACCATTAAAATGGTCAATTGGATTGTAGTTAACGGCACTGAAGACACCTTCGCGCTTATTACTTTTCGTGTGCATCATCATTGGGGGTCGTAACATAATTGTGTCGACAAAATTAATTTTTTTCAACGCCGAATAGTTGGCGGGCATTTGCCAGCGATGTGGTTCAACTAACACGCAAGCGTTGGTTCCAGCATTAACTTGTCGATAAGTTTTATTAGTAAAACCTTGTAGTTTTTCTTCGACATTTCGGTAGATGCCACGAATTAATTCATTAAAGCGATTATCAATCGACATAAATTCACTCGCCACAATGTTATTATTTTTTAAATTAATCACTGAAATTCTGAGAAATGAACGGTAGAATGAGTATAAATCTTCGATACTTTGTAGTACTTCGGTCTGGTCAAATTCACCTAATGCATCAGGTGTATCAACGAGAATTTGTTTGACCACATTCAAATAGGTCTTTACATCAGTTTGTTCAAAACTTTTAGGTTCATCAGCGTGTTTTTTTGATTTCAGGTATAGGGCCACAATTTTCGCCATTTCGTCACTATTTAAAACGTCAAAAGCATTACTAAGATATTTCTGGCTGTAATCTAATACGGCAATTTTGCGTTCGTCGTTCACATACATTGAATCAGTTTGAATAAAATGATGTTGTTTCATAAAACCTCTAAACCCTTTCTCATACTATTATTATTAATCAACACATTTGTTGATCAGAGTATTAAAGAATACTGTACAACAAAATTAAGTAAAATAATAGAATTATCGAAAAAATTCACAAGGTTAGTTAAAAATACATAAAAAGGAGATCAAATAATGGCAGAAGAACCAAAAAATAATCAATGGCGCAAAAACATTTACGCTTTATGGCTGGGTAATTTTGCCACTGGTGCGGGCGCCAGTATGAGCCTGCCATTTTTACCATTATTCATTGCCTCAATGGATAACTTTCCCAAATGGGAACTAACACTTTACGCAGGGATAGCCTTTGCGGTCACGTTTTTAAGCCAGGCCATCGTGTCACCAATGTGGGGAAAATTAGCTGATCGAACTGGGCGTAAACCAATGTTAATGCGTGCTTCAATTGGAATGACAATCACAGCGACTTTGACTGGCTTTTCTCCTAATGTCTGGGTGCTGATTTTTCTGCGACTGGTTCAGGGGGGCTTTTCAGGTTATATCAATAATGCCTACGCTTTGATTGCTAGTGAAGTGCCTCAATCACAAAGTGGTCGAGCCATGGGTTTTCTCACAACCGGGGCGGTTGGCGGCCAATTAGTGGGGCCGATTATTGGTGGCTTTATCGCCGGTATTTTTGGGTACCGAATTCCATTCTTCATGTTTGGGGTCTTAATGGTGATTGCCACCTTTGTCACCTTATTTGGTGTGAAAGAAGATTTTAAACCACTACCGAAAGTTGATCGAGATCATGAAACGAGTGCGTTTGAAGGGGTTAAAAATGTTCATGTTGTTTGGGCAATGATTATTTCTTCAATGTTAATTCAAGCTGCCACCAATTCGATTAATCCGATTATCAGTCTGTTTGTGCAACAATTAATGCATCATCAAGGTAATGTTGCGTTTGTTAGTGGGGTGATTGCCGCCATGCCAGGAATTGCCACGTTACTAAGTGCTTCACGACTCGGATCATTAGGGGACCACATTGGCCCACAACGGGTGTTAATTGGTGGACTAGTTTTGTCAGGCCTGGTCTTTTTTCCTATGTTTTTCACAACCATGGTCGTACAGCTCGGTATTTTGCGATTTATTGTGGGGATTGCGGATGCTGCGTTACTGCCAGTGACGCAATCTGTGATGACGATTAATACACCAACCACTTCGATTAGTCGTATCTTTAGCTATAACCAATCATTTCAGGCCATTGGGTCAGTGATTGGACCGATGCTGGCCTCTGGTGTTGCTGGTATTTTAGATTATCGATATGTTTTTTTGATGACCACATTACTGGTCCTGATTAACATCGGTGTAGTTCTCGTAGCTTATCGTAAGGACCATATTTCATTAGTGAAACATTGAGTTATTTAGAATGATTCTTAACTAGTTGACATTTAAAATTAGCTACAGTATCCTGAGAGGTGAACTTAACAAATCATTAGGAGGAATTTTCAATGCCAATCAATGCCAAAAAAGCTCAAGATGTCTGGAAAGACGTTGGTCAACACGTTCAATTTACAGTTTTAAAGTTAAAACGAGAGGATCAAGCAAAGGATCAAGCTGCTGTTCGTGAGTTTGCTGATCGTAGCCAAGCAATTGTTCGATCACTACGAATTCGAGATTCACACTTAGAATCTGAATCAGGTTTAAAGGTGGCAATCGGGTTTAGTAATAGTGCCTGGGATTATTTATTCCCCAATGCACCTAAACCAAAAGAATTAGAAACTTATCAAGGCTTAAAAGGCCCTAAATATGAAATGCCAGCTAGTGAAGGAGATATTTTCTTTCACATTCGCGCTAGTAATGAAGCAGTTGTATATGAAGCACAAACGCAATTTAGTAAATTTTTGAAAGATATTACTGATGTCGTTGATGAAACAAAAGGGTTTCGTTATTTTGAAGGCCGTGCGATTATTGGTTTTATCGATGGTACAGAAGCACCAGCTGTTGAAGACGCTCAAGACTACGCTTTGATTGGCGATGAGGATCCACAATTTGAAAATGGTTCATATGCGTTTGCACAAAAATGGCGTCATAATATGGACTTCTGGGAAAAAATGAAGACCGAAGACCAAGAAAAAGCCGTTGGCCGTGAAAAATTTAATGATTTGGAATTAGAAGATGACGACAAATACGAAAATGCACATAATGTCAGTTCAAAAGTCGAAGTCGATGGCGAAGAACAAAAAATCATTCGCATGAATGTACCTTATTCTGATCCAGCTTCTGACAATACCGGAACTTACTTTATGGGTTACGCAAGACATTGGACTGTTACGAGACTGATGTTACAACAGATGCTTGATACCAATGATTTCTTGCTTACTTTTTCAGATATTTTATCCGGACAATTATTCTTTATTCCTTCTAGAACTTTGTTAGAAGAAATTGCAGATGGCAGTTTTGAATAAGTTTTCTAACGGAATGTAGCGTTGCTACATTCTTTTTTTGTGCAATTATTCAGCCAGGTTAGCGAGTTAACTGCTATTTATTAAGGAATCACTTATAATGAAAGTATGTTAGATCTTGGAGGATAAAATGAGTCAAAAGCTAAAAATTGAAGTTCCCACTGAAGTGATTGATAAATATCATCTGCAATCTGGTGATGATATTAAATTAACCTTACGTGCTGGGGATGCGCTAGTTAAACCGATGACACCAGAAGAATCGCAACCATCATCTGTGTGGTGGGCGATTATTCCAGCATTACTGTCAGCTGTCTTTTTTTACGGTTATTTTCTTAATTTAAAAGTTGCGCAACTAAAATTAACGGGAGAACGGTCAATTGCCACAGCCGTTATTATTTTAGGAGTCATTACGGGTATTTTATTATTTGGCATTTTCTTTGTTAAAAGCCGTCGTCACTCGGATAATATTTATTCGCGCTACATCTACTGGCGTAACTTTCCGACAATTGTGATCTCGTTTGCGCTAATGTTATCGTTTGCGCTTCTGGGAATTTTTTGGGTCTTTGGCACGATTTTTGATGGCGCATCGTTTGATCTCGTGACAGCCATGATTATTTTCTTTGTGTTTAATGCGATGAGCAATTATTTTATGATTTTAGCAGCACGGTCCCTTTCGACCACTATGCTCACATCACTCTTGATACTGGTGATTACGACAGGTGTGATTATTTCAATGGCCTCCAATAGTCAACGACGTTGGTGGCAGTATAATCTCAGCTTTTTAGGAACACAGTTGGCAAGTAACAGTTGGCAATTTAATTTGACGCTGATTTTCTCAGCGTTATTAACCGTTGCCTTGGTTGATTTATTATTTGTGTCACTCCAGCATACTTTTCATAATACCTGGCGTTTAATTACATTACGGATATTATTAACTTTAACAGCGGTAGACCTCGGGGCCGTGGGTGTTTTTCCCAATGACGCCCAATTTCATGTGTTACATGACTGGTTGGCCCGCATTTTAGTCTATTTAATTATTATTTTAATTGTGGGTATCCGGTGGTTATTGCCGAAAATTAATACAGAATTTCTGATGACCTCGTATATCATTGGTGTGATTTTATTTGTTGGTAGTTTAACTTTTCAAGTGTTTCATTATTGGTCCCTAACTGCATTTGAAATTGTTTCGTTCATTCTGGCATTTGGCTGGATTTTATTATTATTTGAAGCCTTGCAGCTATTGGTTAAAGAGGCAACGTCTGTATTTATATTGAAACTTAAATAAGTTAAATCTTTGCTAAGAAAACGCTTACATATTATACTAGAAATTGTAATAGTTTCATTATTATTATGTGGAGGTATTTGAATGGCAGATAGATTAAAGGGCAAAGTAGCAGTCATCACAGGCGGTGTTGCCGGTATAGGACTGGGTATCGCCGAATGCTATATTCGCGAAGGAGCGAACATCGTTATTACGGCTAATCACAATGTGGATGGCGGAAAAAAAGCGGTTGAGAGATTTGGCAGTGATCGTGCATTATTTGTTCAACAGAATGTGGCTGATGAAGCGGATTGGCAACGAGTTATTAAAGAAACCATTGATAAGTTTGGTAAATTAGATGTTCTGGTGAATAATGCCGGAATTGGTGGCGGTGGACAACCAATCGAAGATATGGATCTTGCCGCTTGGCAGAATACCATCAATATCAATCTCACTGGTAATTTTTTAGGTGTGAAAGCAGCTATTAACGCGATGAAAGAAACGAATAATGGTAATGGATCCATTATCAATGTGTCATCGGTAGCTGGATTGGTAGGGTTACCAATGGCGCCTGATTATTCAGCTAGCAAAGGTGGAACGAGAATGTTTACCCATGCAGTTGCACTATCACTTGCGCAACGCAAAATTAATATTCGTGTTAATTCAGTTCATCCTGGTTGGATTGACACAAATATTATTCCTAAAGAGGCCAAAGAAATGATTATCAAAACCATTCCTGCAGGCCATTTAGGAGAACCACGAGATATTGGTGAAATTTGTGTCTATTTAGGGAGTGAGGAATCTAAGTATGCTAACGGTGCTGAGTTTACTGTTGATGGTGGCGTTAGAGCTTAGAGGTTTCACGTGTAACAGAAACTTGGAATGGAAAATATGATGGAGGTGCATTATGAAAATTATTGCTTATGGTATTCGTGACGATGAACGTCCTTATTTAGATCAGTGGTCAAAAGACCAAGGAATTGAAGTAAAAGCGGTCAGTGAACTGCTAGATGAAACAACAGTTCAACAGGCTAAAGGATTCGATGGTGCGGTAGTTTATCAACAAAAACCATACACCGCTGAAGTGTTAGATACGCTTGCAAGTTTTGGTATCAAATCATTATCACTTCGTAACGTTGGGGTTGATAATATTGATGCTGATGCCATCAAACGTAATGATATCAAAGTTACCAATGTGCCAGCTTATTCACCAGCAGCCATTGCTGAATTAACGATAACTCAAGTAATGCGTTTACTACGTAAGACCAATGTTTTTGATAAAAAACAAGCAGCGGGTGACTTACGTTGGGCCCCAGATATTGCAACTGAATTAGGTCAGTTAACTGTTGGTGTAATTGCTACAGGGCGAATTGGTCGTGCAGTCATCCAGATTTATAAAGGATTTGGAGCTAAAATTATCGCCTATGATATTTTCCATAACCCTGAGTTGGAAAAAGAGGGAATTTATGTTGACACATTAGATGAACTTTATGCACAAGCAGATGTGATTTCTATTCACTCACCAGCCACCAAAGAAAATGAGCATATGATTAATGATGACTCAATTGCCAAGATGAAAGACGGTGTGATCTTCTTAAATCCAGCTCGTGGCGCATTGGTGGATACTGATGCATTAATTCGTGGTCTTGATAGTGGTAAGATTGGTGGAGCTGCTCTGGATGTCTACGAAGATGAAGTTGGTATTTTTAACTCTGACTTTGGTAGTTTCGATGACATTCCAGATGAACGACTTAAGAATTTAATGAAACGAGATAATGTGTTGGTTACACCACATATTGCTTTCTACACCACAACAGCTGTTAAGAACATGGTTCAATTTGCATTGAACAGTAATAAAAACTTGATTGAAACAGGTCAAGATGACAGTCAAGTGGCTTTTAAATAAATAATAGAGACTAAAAAGGAGAGACGCGCGTCTCTCCTTTTTTTGATGATTAGTTTTAAAAGAATAATTTGCTAGCAATAATGACACAAACTAATAGAATCACTGAACTGGTAATGGCAGCGAGGAAAACATTTTTACCACGTTGCAGAATAACGCGGAAGTTCACGCTCATTCCAAGGGCAGCCATGGCCATTCCTAAAATAATATAGGCAATTTTGACCAATAGCGCTAAGTTAGCTGCACCTAATGGAACAAAAGTACCAATGACACTGGCAGCAATAAAACCAGCCATGAACCATGGAATCGGGAGCTTGGTGTCGCCTTCATTTTTAACAGTGGAATGATTTTTTTGATACCACAAACCAATGATTAATGCAGCCGGTGCTAACATTAAAACTCGTGATAATTTTGTGATGATGGCAGTGTTTAAACTAATTGGACCACCAGCGCTACCAGCAGCGACGGCATGGGCAATTTCATGTAATGAACCACCAGTCATGACCCCAAATTGAGTGGGGGTCATGTGTAATAGTGGCTTGATACCGATTTCGATGAGTGTAAAGACAGTTCCTAAAATGGCAACAATCGCAACGGCTAAAACATCATTTTCATTCTTTTTTGTTACTTCTTCTTTGGTCACTTGAATCTGTGAGGAAATACCCATTACGGCGGCAGCACCACAAATTCCAGTTCCGCTAGCGGCTAAAATTGCTAGTTGCGGATCCACACCAAATTTTCTGGCGATATTATAAGTCACGATAATGGTACCAGTGACAATGAAAATAGCTAAGAGAATGGTTTTCACACCAGCCTGGGCAAGATCGATTAAATTAAGTTTAAATCCTAAAAGAATAATTCCTAAACGCAAAAATTTATTAGAAATAAAACCGATACCAGGTTTAACTGAATCGATCGCCGGCTTGGCAACCTGAGCCACCATTCCTAAAATTAAAGATAATACCAGCGCTCCGATTACTGATAGATAAGGTAATCCGCCGAGAAAAGTTCCTAACAAAGAACAAATCAGCGTAAACAGGGCGGCAAAATAAAATTCACGCGTTTTTAAAACACCGAAAGCTTGCATTGAATAACTCCTCCTCATGATTTGCAATTGAATAAAATTAGTTTACCAGTTATGCTGTATAAGTAAAAATTAAAAATATTTGTACCTTAATAAAATTTGCTTATAATGAATAAAGGAGAAAAAATGCTTGATAAACGTTATCTAACATTGGCCCTGTTAGCCAAAACAAAATCATACACAGCAACAGCTAAACAATTATTTATGACACAACCCGCTGTGTCGCAACAAATTGCTAGTTTAGAAGCTGAATTAGCATTGAAATTAGTGAACTATGAACATCAAACACTACAAATTACAGCTGCCGGCAAAAACTTAGTAGAGTTTGTTGACAAAACGCAGTCGGAAGCTAATAAATTAATGAAATTGTTGAATAGCGAGATGACGCAAAGGACACTCAAAATCGGGTCAACCAGATCATTAGCCATTTTTCTATTACCAGATTTAATTCAACAAATTGACCAAGCTAATCAAAATATCCAAACTATTATTGGTAATACGGATGATGTGTTAACAGCATTGCGAAATGGTCAAATTGATTTTGGTTTGATTGAAGGTAATTTTGATAAGGTTGAATTTGATGCCATCAAAATTAAGAATGAACCCTTCATTGGCGTCACCAAGAAAAAATTACAATCAGAAAGAGTAACAATTGAAGAGTTGTTTGATCAACCTTTATTGATTCGTGAATCCGGATCTGGTACTCGTGATATTTTCAAGAGTTGGCTGGCAACGCAAAATTTTGAATTAAACGATTTTGATCGACAAATTGAAGTGGCTTCACCAATGTCAATTACCACACTGCTAAAAAAAGGAGTGGGCATTAGTTTTATGTATGAATCATTAGTTAAAGAAGCCATTGATCGACACGAATTACGACAAATTCACATCCGTGATTTTAACATTCATCATCCACTGAATTTAGTATATTTAAAAAATAGTTACTTTGCTGACGAGTATCAACAATTTGCACAATTATTAAACTAATTAAAGTTGATATAGGCAATCATTGCCATGGACATTAGTTGCACCTCGATATATAATTAAAGAACAGGAACCATAAAATATCTCGGAGGTGCATATCATGACTAAAAGTAAAGCAGTAATGATTGGTGCAGGATTGGCGAATATGGCAGCAGCGGTGTATTTGATTCAAGAAGGACACTGGCAAGGTGATCAAATCACCTTCTATGCGTTGGACGATCATGGTGCAAATGATGGTGCGCCTACCGATGAAACAACGGATGAATATTGGAATAAGCAACATCCAATGGAAAATACCAAAGGCTATGTTGCCCGTGGCGGACGGATGTTAAACTATCGAACCTATGTTGATTTGATGGACTTATTGGATCGCGTGCCATCAGCGACAGAACCCAATATGACAGCTGCTCAGGATACACATGATTTCGATGCTAAACACCGTACGTTTGATAAAGCGCGGCTGTTACAAGGCGGAAATGGCATTATCAACGGTGGCCACTTGGGTCTGAACAATAAGGACCGTATGCTGTTAAGTCGGTTAGTATTAATGCCCGATTCACAAGAAGAAAAGCTTGATAATGTCAGCATTGCTGATTATTTTGAATCATCACCACATATTTTTACCACGAATTTTTGGTACATGTGGGAAACAACGTTTGCCTTTCGAATTCAAAGTTCAGCACAAGAATTGCGACGCTATATGCATCAAATGATTTATGAGTTTACGCAAATTGAACATTTAGTTGGTGTTAACCGCACGCGCTACAACCAATATGAAAGTATTATGCTACCGTTAATTAATTACTTGAAAGAACAAGGTTGTCAGATTATTTTGAACCGGCGTGTCCAGGATTGGCAATTTAAAGAAACAGCGATGCAAGATGAAATTACGGTTACTGGACTGAGCATTGAAAATACAAAAACCGGGGATGTTGATCAACTAGAAATTGACGATGACACTGCTGTGTTCTTCACAAATGGGTCAATCACAGATTCAGCTACAATGGGGGATTATAATACTGCAGCACCAGAAAACATGGATTACGGTGCGGCTGCAGGATTATGGAAGAAAGCAACAGAGCATTTTTACAATTTAGGTAATCCGGACAAGTTCTTTGCGGACCGGAATGCCAGTGAATGGGTAAGTTTCACACTCACAACCAAAAATCATCTGTTACTGAACGAAATTACCCGTATTACAACACAAGTACCTGGTAACGCCTTAAATTCGTTTATCTCGACCAAACCAATCAGTTCAATGGGTTATGAAGATGTGAACATGTCAATTGTGGTTCATCATCAACCACACTTTACAACCCAAAAACCAAACGAGTCTGTTATTTGGGGTTATTTCCTCTACCCAAGACGCTCTGGTGAATTTGTCGACAAACCATATATTGAAATGACAGGTAAAGAAATGCTAACTGAATTGCTTGGGCAACTAGCAAAAGTTGATCCAGGGCCACTTAATATTTCAGAAAAAGCGGATGACATCTATGATAGTGTCATTAACAATATTCCTGTTTACATGCCATATGCTTCAGCACTGTTTAATAATCGTGCCAAAACTGATCGGCCTGAAGTCATTCCACAACATTCAACTAACTTAGCATTCACTGGCGAATTTGTGGAACAACCTTACCAGATGGTCTTTACCGAACAAAGTGCTGTGCGTTCAGGTGAAATTGCGGCATATCACTTCGCAGGAGTACCAATGGATCATTTAGTCAAGAATCCACGTTTTGATAAAGATCCGAAGGTATTGGCTCGTGCGACGAAAAAAATGTTTGAATAATTAATAATTCAAAGCAGTTGCACGGCTGCTAAAATGGTGCTATAGTCGTGGCAATCAATAAAGGAGGTGATGTCTTTTGTCTAATGGAAAACAACTTAAGACATCAGCGTCCGTGAATAACGGTGAAAACGACTGATGTGATTAAGGAAGGGCCAGCAAAATATTATTGCTGGTCTTTTTATTTATCACAATTGCGCAAGCTAGCCTTTTAACTAAAAAGTCGATATACTGGACTGTGCGGTTATTTTAAATGGGGAGGTGCAATTGTGACTAAGAAAACCAAACAAGCGATTTTCATTTTAATTTTTAGTGAATTCTTGGTCTGTCTCGGAATTAGCTTAGTAATTCCGGTCATGCCATTTATCAAGAATGAACTTCATTTAACAGCGACTGACATGGGAATCATGACATCCTTGTTTGCGTTGGCACAGTTCATTGCCTCGCCAATCGTGGGTCGTATTTCTGACAAAATGGGTCGAAAACCAGTTTTGGTTGTCGGACTATTTTTGTATATGTTATCTGAAGTTCTATTTGCGATCACAAATAAACTATACATGTTCAACATTTCGCGGGTGGTCGGTGGCCTTTCTGCAGCAATGGTGGTGCCAACAGCGATGGCGATGGCAGCTGATATTACTACTAAACAACAACGTGCGAAAGTGATTGGGTGGCTATCGGCTGCATTTAGTGGTGGCTTAATTCTAGGCCCCGGAATTGGCGGTATTTTAGCTAAAATCGATTACAAAGCGCCATTTTGGTCAGCTGGTGTGTTAGGAATTCTGAGTACGATTGCTTTAGCAATTATGTTGCCTAAGGAAAGTGAACTAGTGCATCATGATGGTGGTCCAATTCGACCAGATATTGCTGAACCACCAACCAAGTTCATGGCTATTTTGACTAAACCGGTCATTATTTTGTTTTTAATGATTTTAGTGTCGTCTTTTGCCTTACAAGGGTTTGAGAGTATTTATAGCATTTACGTTAATGAAGTATTTAAGTTTAGCTTGGACAATATTGCCTTAGTCCTAACACTGAATGGATTAATTTCGTTATTCATGCAAGTTGTCATGTTTGATCGTTTAATTATTTGGTTCAGCGAAACAAAGGTGATTCGCTATTGTTTCTTATTCAGCTTTGTTGGGACGTTGTGGATTGTTTTTGCCCACTCGAAGTGGGAAGTCGTGGTTGCAACTTTAATTAACTTTACGGCATTTGATCTGTTGCGACCGGCAATTACAACATTACTAACTAAGATTAGCGCCAAGAATCAAGGATTAATTAATGGCCTGAATATGTCATTAACCAGTGTTGGGAATGTTGTTGGACCAATCATGGCAGGGGCCTTGCTAGATTGGAATTATCATCTACCATACATCGTGGTTGCGGTCTTTATGGTAGTTTCATACTTAATTGCTTTTCAAATTAAAATCAAAGTTGATAATAATCCGTTACGGGAATAAAAAAGCCTGAAACAATCAGTTTCAGGCTTTTTAATTATCTAAAATTTTCCAAAATGTGACTAATTGCGGTCGTCATTTGCGCAGTTGAGGTAGCAAAGTTCATTCTAAACCATTTATCACCATTGGCGCCAAAATGAGAACCGTTAATCAATTCTACACCTGCTTCATCAACTAATTTTTGGTAAATTTGCGTCTCGGTTAAATCGATATTATTAAAATCTAACCACATCAGGTAGGTTGATTCTGGCAGCATTGGGTGGATGGGCGAATTTTCGAATAATTGCATTGCGACCTCGCGATTATTTTTAAGATAACTCATCAATTCATCGTGCCATTGTTGCCCATTTGTTAATGCACTAGTAGTCGCGTTAATTCCAGGTGTTGAAATACCGCCTGCAAACTCAGATTCGATCAAATCGTTCATCTTGTTACGTAGATATTCATTTTTGACGAACATATAGGCATTTTTTACGCCAGGCATGTTAAAAGTTTTCGTAGCTGAAGTAACAACGGTGCTAATTTGACTAGCTTCAGGCAATTCATATAGCGAAGTATAGTCGGTTGGCTGAAAGACTAAATCTTGATGAATTTCATCTGAAATAATGAAGAAATGATATTGCTGTGCTAAAGCGACGAGCTTTGATAAATCATCTTTGGTCCAAACATGACCACTTGGGTTTTGTGGATTACATAAAATGATAGCTGCAATATTTTTGGCAGTAATTGTTGCCTCTAATTTGGCAAAATCAATTTGATATTGATTTTGGCTGGTTAATGTGAGATCAAATTCAACCAAATTGCGTTTTGTTTTGGTCACTGCTGCAGAAAACGGTGCATAGACTGGATCGAAAATTAAAACATTGTCTTGTGGATCAGTTACAGTTCGGAGCGCAGTGGAAACACCACTCAAAACACCAGTTAATGAAATAATTTCCTCAGGATTAATTTGAACATGATGGTTTTTGGCTTGCCAATTAATAATACTCTGATAATAATCGGTGCCTGGAGAGTCGTACCCAAAAATATGAGATTTAGGGACTAGACTATTCAAAACGAAGTCTGGGGTTTCAAAATCCATATCAGCAATTGTCATTGCGATGACATCTTGGTGCCCTTTTTCATTAGTAATAGCCCATTTATGGTTAGTTGTTTGTGATCGATCAACAATCGTATCAAATGACATGTTATCACTCCTTGAAAAATGTGCTGATTTCATTCTAACATTGTTGCTAGTTAAAAATAAAACACTAAAATTGCGAATACCAGGTATTCAATGTATGATTAAAGCTGTTCAGTTCAAGGAGATAGGTTAATGAAAACGAAGCTCACGCATTTTCTTAATATAAAAATAACGGGCATCTTGATTTTTGCAGGACTCATTGTAATTGAAGCGTTTGCTTTTGTGGCATTTAGTCAATTAGCTTTGACGGTCGCACAAATTATGATTATGGGCACTGCCAGTGGCGCCAGCAATTTTGTCTTTGGCTATTTCGTGTTTATTGTGTTTGAACTAGTCGTATTCATATGGAGCGTTTGGCGCTTTATTCAATATTTAAGAATGTGAAAAAAGGTTACACACTGATTAATCAGTGTGTAACCCTTTTTAAATTTAATAATCGCCATTCATAATTGAATTTTTAACAACTACGTAATCGACTTTTTCAAGTGATTGTAAGTCTTTGCCACCAGCATAAGAAATCGATGACTGTAAATCTTCTTGCATCTCATATAGGGTATCTTTGATGCTACCGCGGAATGGCACTAACATTTGCTTACCTTCAACGTTACGATAGGCCCCTTTTTGTGTTTCTGAAGCGGAACCCCAGTATTGCTTGTAGTCCTTACCATCAATTTTGATCATGTTTCCTGGTGATTCAACGTGGCCAGCAAGTAGTGAACCAACCATGACCATCGAAGCACCAAAGCGGACAGACTTAGCAATATCACCATTGTGACGAATACCACCGTCAGCAATTAACGGTTTACGGGCCGCTTTGCTACACCACTTAAGTGCAGCTAATTGCCAGCCACCAGTCCCAAAACCGGTTTTTAGTTTAGTAATGCAGGCTTTACCAGGCCCAACGCCAACTTTAGTAGCATCTGCACCGGCATTTTCTAATTCTCGGACAGCTTCAGGAGTTGCCACGTTACCTGCAATCACAAAAGACCCCGGTAATTGATTTTTAATAAATTTAATCATCTTGATGACATAGTCTGAATGACCATGGGCAACATCGATGGTAATGTATTCAGGAGTTAAATTAGCAGCGGCAAGGTCACGAATAAAGTGGTATTCGCTATCTTTAATGCCGACCGAAATAGAAGCAAATAGGCCTTTATCTTGTAAATGCTTAACGAAGGCTAGCCGCGTTTCTGGATTGAAACGGTGCATGACATAAAAATAATCATTTTCAGCCATCCAAATTGCTAATTCTTCATCAATCACGCTCGCCATATTAGCGGGCACCACTGGAATTTTGAATTTGCGGGGACCAAATTGAATACTCGTATCAGCATCGCTTCTGCTTTCAATAATGCATTTACTTGGGATTAGTTGAATATCATCGTAGTCAAAAGTTTCCATATACCTAACTCCTTAGTATCGTTCGTTTTTCTAAACCACCTATCGAATATACAGACATTCTTACAAAAAGTCAACAAAAAAGTCGTACATTAATAAAAAACAAAAAAATAATGTTCGTGTTTACCTTGACCCTAACTACGTTCCTTGTTAAAATAGATGGGTATGAGAATAATAAAATGATGAGGTGTAGTTATGACAGCAACAGTAATTGTCGGAAGCCAATGGGGTGACGAAGGAAAAGGAAAGATGACTGATTACCTGAGTCAAAAAGCAGGGGTCATTGTCCGTTACCAAGGGGGAAACAATGCTGGCCATACAATTGCCTTCAATGGAAGAACATTTAAATTACATTTAATTCCGTCCGGTATCTTTTTTGCGGATAAATTAAGTGTGATAGGCAATGGCGTGGTGGTTAATCCAAAGGCCGCTTTAGAAGAATTAACTTATTTAAAAAATAACGATGTAGATCCAAAGGGGTTGCGCATTTCCAGTCGGGCCCAGGTGTTATTGCCTTACCATATCTTGCTTGATCAGTATCAAGAAGAAGCAAAGGGCGATCAAAAAGTGGGGACGACCCATAAAGGAATTGGGCCTGCCTATATGGATAAGGTGGCAAGAATTGGTATTCGCTTTGCAGATTTACTTGATAAGGAAATATTTGCTACCAAATTAAAAGAAAATATCGATGAAAAAAATCGTCTCTTTAAATTAATGTATCAAAAACCAGCTGTCGATTTTCAAGCCATTTTTGATGAATATTATGCCTATGGCCAAGAATTAAAAGACTACGTGACAGATACGTCGGTTTTAATTAATGAAGCATTGGATGAAGGCAAAAACGTTTTATTTGAAGGTGCACAGGGTGTGATGTTAGATATTGATCACGGCACCTATCCATTTGTGACGTCATCAAATCCGGTTGCCGGCGGTGCGGCAGTCGGTGCTGGTGTTGGGCCTAACCGTATTTCACAAGCAGTCGGTGTCTGCAAAGCTTATTCAACGCGTGTTGGCGATGGTCCATTTCCAACAGAACTCAATAATGAAATCGGTGATACCATTCGCGAAGCTGGTCATGAATATGGAACAGTGACGAAACGACCACGCCGAATTGGTTGGTTTGACAGTGTGGCCATGCGCCATGCAAATCGTGTTTCAGGGTTGAGTCAATTAAGTTTGAACTTGCTAGATGTTTTAACTGGATTAGATACGATTAAGATTTGTACAGCATATGAATTGGATGGGCAAAAAATTGATTATTACCCAGCTAATTTAAAGACATTGGAAAAATGTGTGCCAGTCTACGAAGAATTTCCAGGATGGACTGAAGATATTACCAATATTAAAAACTATGATGAACTACCACAAAATGCGAAAAATTATTTGAATCGCTTATCTGAATTATCAAATGCACCACTTGCCACAGTGTCTGTTGGCCCAGACCGTAACCAAACAATTATTATTACCGATCCTTGGGATGTTAAGGAGGACAAATAATGTTAGAACGCTACACACGCCCAGAAATGGGAAAAATTTGGTCCTTAGAAAATAAGTATCAAGCCTGGCTAGAAGTTGAAATTGCAGCGACGAATGCTTGGGTTAAGGAAGGCGAAGTGCCTGCTGAAGATGCGCAAAAAATTGCTGAAAATGCTAAGTTTACTGTCCAACGGATTGCAGAAATTGAATCAAAAACGCATCACGATGTTGTAGCGTTCACTAGAACGGTGTCAGAATCACTAGGCGCTGAAAAAAAGTGGGTTCACTATGGTTTAACCAGTACAGATGTTGTTGATACAGCAAATGGTGTCTTGTTAAAACAAGCGAATGCCATTATTGGCAAAGACTTGGATCGCTTTTTAGAAGTTGTCGGTAAGCAAGCCCGTAAGTACAAAATGACAGTCATGATGGGACGCACGCATGGCGTCCATGCTGAACCAACCACTTTTGGCTTAAAATTAGCACGCTGGTATGCCGAAATTAAACGTGATATTGACCGCTTTAAACGTATTTCTAAAGAAGTTGAAACGGGCAAAATTAGTGGTGCTGTTGGTACGTTTGCTAATGTCACTCCAGATGTTGAAACCAACGTTTTAAACGAACTAGGCTTGGTTCAGCAACCAATTGCTAGTCAAGTTTTGCCGCGTGATTTACATGCTGAATATATTGCGATGTTAGGGCTAATCGCCACTAGTATTGAAGAGTTTGCTACCGAAATTCGTTCACTTCAACGATCAGAAATTCATGAAGTGGAAGAACATTTCAGTGCCGGTCAAAAGGGATCTTCTGCAATGCCACACAAACGCAACCCAATTGGCTCTGAAAATGTGACGGGATTAGCGCGTGTGATTCGTGGCCACATTCAAACAGCCTACGAAAATGTATCGTTATGGCATGAACGTGATATTTCGCATTCATCTGCGGAACGCGTGATTTTACCTGATACCACGATTCTAATCGATTATATGTTGCACCGTTTTACGTCAATTGTTGAAAATTTAACTGTTTTTCCAGAGACCATGAAGAAAAACATGGATCGGACGTATGGTTTAATTTATAGCCAACGAGTCTTGCTCAAATTAATTGAAACGGGTCTTTCACGTGAAGAGGCCTATGATACAGTGCAAAAATTAACGGCCAAATCTTGGGACGAGCAGGTGCAGTTTAAACCACTTGTTGAAAAGGATCCTGTGATTTCAAAGCGCTTATCGCAGGTGGAAATTGATGATGCTTTTGATTATCATTATCATTTGCGCTTTGTAGATCAAATATTTGACCGTGTCGGATTAAATTAAAGTTTCATAAAAATATTTATAAAACAACTCATCTTTTTATTTAGAGATGAGTTGTTTTGACTATTATTGTATATTATTAATTGTATAATGGAGCTATCACATTAATCGGGTGACGACAATGACAAAAGCCAAATATGAAGTTTATCGTTATTTTGGAATTCCAGTTGAACAAGATAATTCGGGGCAGTATCAATTTAAATATGATGCACATCATGAAATCAAATTGCACACTTGGCGAACAGGAAAACATACGAAAGGTCACTTTAAAGCAGTGGGACAACTTTTTTTGACAGAAAATGATTTGCTGGTGGCCATTATTGATCGTGAAAAGATGGCTTTTAAAGATCGTCACCAAGAAGTCCCACTGCAACGATTTACGAATGAATCGATTAATGAACAACAGCTTCGAGATGCCAGAAAATTGCAATAACAAAATAATTTAGTAACTACAAAAAATTCATAGTATATTTAGAAAAAAGAGGAGCGGGCAAGATGTTTGATGTATTCACGGCACTAAAGATGATTCATGTAAATCATCGCCAAATTGGCACGACACAAATTGTCATTATTGATGATAGTGGTAAACCAAACGGATTATTAACCGATTTGATTCGGGACGTAGTTGGTAGTATTGATATTTTCATTAATTTAAAAAGTGTATTTACAGTAGATGAATTACTGACAAAATTTGCTAACCATACACCCTTACCCACTGATGTTTTAAGTGAGTACGAAAAAATTTTGCGGCAGCCAATTTTAGGGATTAACTTTGCCCCGCGCAAAGGTCAGATTGAATTAATTTTTGGAGGTTAGTGTGTGCGTACTTTAGTAATTATTGCCCATCCTAAATATGATGATTCTACTACGCAACAATTTTTTAAAGCGGCGGTGGCCGATTTTAGTACAGTCACTTGGCATCGTTTGGGGGCCTCGATTAACGTCGAACGCGAACGTGAATTAATCGGTCAAAATGATCGTATTATTTTTCAGTTTCCACTGTATTGGTACAGTGCACCAGCTATTTTAAAAAAGTGGTTAGATGACGTTTTGACCAGTTCCTATGCAACAGGGGACCAGTTTGCGCTGCAAGGTAAAGAATTAGGACTAGTGGTTACAACCGGGGATGCTCAGCATGATTTTCAAGCTGGAGCAGGTGAACAATTTACACTTTCTGAATTGTTAAGACCGTATCAAGCAATGGCTAGTAAATTAAAAATGACCTATCTCACACCACTAGTGGTGTATCAATTTGCATACTTAGAACAGGAGCAACAGCAACAACTATTAGTGAATTATCAACAATATGTGACTAATTCAGCATTCGCCAGCTTTGCTGGCCAACAGCAGTGGGTTAATGAACAATTGCAGCAACTCATTGCGCGCGAATCAGATGAAACACGTAAAGCACGCTTGAGTGCCATCCAACAAACGTTAACAGATAATATGGATGCGATTGATGATTTAAATTGGGCCTTGAAACTGATGAGAAATAAAGAGGACGACTAGCGTGGAAAAACAAGCATGGGTTAACCAAGAACTGACACAACTCGCAGAAACGAGTAAAAGTTTTCAAGAGGTCTCACTTTTACTAGCAGTGAAACAAGTGATGCATGAACAACAAAAACGGATTGATCAAAAACAAGCAGAACTAGATGGTCGTATGTGGAATCCGGGTAAATGGTAAAAAAGAAGTGATGGTTTTTAACCATCACTTCTTTTAAGCTGTTAGTGTAAAAATACCAACGTATTTTCGTCAGAAAATTTGGTACTAAATCGATAATTTAACCGATCAAATTTTTTTAAGTCCTGCGGCTGTTCAATTTGATGTTCAGCCATAAAACGAACCATCTCGCCACGAGCCATTTTTGCGGCAGTGGCTTTTTGTTTTACCTTACCATCTTGTAGCTCACCAAATAGACAGGTAATATAGTGGTCAGACGATCGCAAGTAGGGTGTTATTGCTTTAGCATATTCAACGGAAGCTAAATTGATAATAGTTTCGGGTTGGGGTGCCAAGATATCAAAAATTTGCTGCTGCCAAAATTCGTATAGATTATCGTAACTAGGCAATGTAACCTTACTTTGCATTTCCAAGCGATAACGCGCAATGCCATCAAATGGGCGTAAAATACCATAAAAGCCTGATAAGATACACAAATTTGCTTGAATATAATCTAATGCAGCTTGCGTGAATAAATCCGGTGCCATGTACTGATATTGAATACCAACATACGCTAGAATTGCCGGCGTTAACTGATCATCCAGGTTTTGAATTTGTAATTGTTGATAATTTTCGTGAGCCAATTTATCACTGCAATGCCAAAGCGTTTTCAATTGCTGATAATCTAATGACTTCATCCAAGCTTGTAGCTGTTTGGCTTGTTGCAAAAATTCCGGCTTAGCTTGAACAGGAAAAGAATCTAGATCGACTTGCATTTTTTTAGTTGGGGCAATGATAATTTTCAAGAAGTTAACCTCAGAATTTAGTTTTATTGTGCCAAATGATGCTGTAGATCCTCAAGCAAAATAACAGCTTGATTGTGTGTTTCGTCTTTAGCGCCGTATAATAAAATGACATTGGATGTTTTGAGCTGCGTTTGCACAAGTTTGATAAAATTAGGATATTCAGAATTATTTGCCAACTCGGCTAAGTATTTTTCTTTAAATTCATCAAATTTGGCAGGATCATGGCCAAACCACTTTCTAAGTTCGTTAGAAGGGCCGATTTCTTTTTGCCACAGATCAAGTTTGGCGTTTTCCTTTGAAATACCACGGGGCCATAAGCGGTCAACTAAAATGCGATAGCCATTGGTATCGATTGGTTTCGTATAAATGCGTTCAATTTTTAGTTCCATGATTGTTCACCTCATCTTTTATCTTACAACACATCTTAAATTTGGAAAGGGATACGCAATGACACCTTATCAAACATTTTTTACAAATCGACCAACGCAAGAGATTGCCCAAGCACTATTAGGTAAAATTCTCAGGTACGATGGTCCAAATGGCGTAGTGAGTGGGTACATTGTTGAAACTGAAGCCTATTTAGGTCAAGATGACTCGGCAGCCCATGCTTTCAAAGGTCGCAGAACCTCCTTTACGGAACCCTTATATGGACCACCAGCTACCATTTATATTTATCAATTGCATCGCCAATACATGTTTGACATTGCTGTCCAAGATCAGGATGTGCCCCAAGGAGTCTTAATCCGCGCGATCGAACCTAAAGAAGGCCTCACCATTATGCAAGAAAATCGACCAGTGGCTGGCGTCAATATTACCAATGGCCCAGGAAAATTGATGCAGGCGTTGGGTGTTCAATCAAAAGAGATGAACATGCAGCCATTAGAACAGGCCAAATTAACCGTTGATATTACTGATGGTCAAACGCCAGCCAATATTTTGAGCAGTGCACGCATTGGCGTTAACGCTAATGCCAAAACCGGATTACACCCGTACCGTTATTATGTTGCGCATAATCCATACGTGTCACAAACAAAAAAGCGTGACATGGATTTCACGTCACGCGGGTGGAGCTAGTTAATCGTCTGCCTGGCCAGGATGAAACTTGGCTGGCCGCCCAGATTTATCAAATAACTCTTTTCGCAATTCATTTTCCGGCATCTCGGGATTTTCTTCGAATCCCTTAAATGGTGTCGGATTTTTATGTGCTCGATTTTGGTAACGACTGCCGACCCGCAGTGCGTATAAACGCAGTGAGTCATTTTTGATGTGGTCACATAAGGTGGCACTGGGCGTTAGATTTGCATTATCAAGACGATCTTGCATAATATCGAGGACTTCTTGATATTCAGGGCCCCAGTGGATGGTTGCGCCAAACGTTTGCAATTTTTCCATCAATTCTTGCCCCTCATGTTGATAAATGGTGGTTTCTTTTGGATTTTCCAAAGCAACCGTTTCATTCATCGCCATGCCTTGGGCGATTTTAGCAGCAATATCATCACGACTAGCTAGTGGCTCAGTCATCAAGAAGTAACTCAATAAGATTCGTAAGAAACGAACCGTTGAAGTCCGCACACCAACGGCAGTGGTCGGATCCAAATCTAACATCCGCAGTTCAATATAGTTGACACCACTAGTTAAGGCATCGGCCAATGGCTTGCCTGTTGTTTTGAAACGAACGCTACCGTGAAATTCAGCTTCGTTGAGTAGCTCACCATCTTTAATGCCTTGCTCAACACTTTTAATGTAGTTTTCAACTGATGAGTAATCACCCTTTAATTTATTGCCCAGGCCGAAATGGGACTCACGAATGCTACGAACAGGGTCTGTTGGACCATCATCATCAAAAAAGTTCTTTTCAGCAATTGGGCTATTACCAAAGAGATAAGTGGTTAACCACTCATATGAAACGATCCCTTGCACAATTTTCTCGTAGACATAATTGATAAATTGAGCGTGATTCATCTCAGTATGGTGTTGTAATTTTTTCCAAATCACATCCATGACTTTTTGGTTCACACTGATGTTTAAGTGAACGCCAGTCGGAATACCTGAAGTATAGCCATGAATGGCTGCCCATTTTTTGTAATATTCCTTTTTATCAGGATCAACATCTGAAATGGCAATTTGAGTTTTATCTTTTGGTAATTCCGGTGGCATACTTAGTGGCCATAATAATTCATCAGGAGCTAACGCATTGCGTAACGTATCATTTAATTGCATTAAGTAATCCATTGCATCAGCAGAGTGAGCAGTGGTTGGGGTAATGATTTCCGTTTGCATCTGTAAGAAATCATTTTTTATGTATTTATTTTTGCGCTGACTACCAATTGCATGTGGGTAAGGGCGATCGCTCAGCTTACCAGAAGCATCAATTCGGTGCATTTCAACTTCGATACCCATGTTAAAATCACTGGCAGTTGCGACGATTTCGTTGTCCATGATAATGTTACCGATGTCGTCGAACATTTGAATCATCTCCAATTTCTGACGGGTACGTCTTAAATTGGTAAATATTGTACCGCGAATGTGAACAATACACAATCAATTCTAAAATTTTATCTTCTTATTTTTTTACTGAAATAAATAGTAAAACTTGTATAATAACAATAATTAAATGGAATTGTGGGTCAGAATCAACCTTTAACTCACATTCTTTACAATCAAGTGGGAGGAAACGTGATGAGTCTTTCATATCAGTCTTTATTAACTGCCATTCCGGTGGTCTTAAAAGCAGGCAATGTGCCCAATATTGTCGGAGAAGCCGGGATTGGCAAATCGGCTTTGGTTAATGATATTGCTAACGCAATGCAAGCCAAACTCTTTACTACGGTAGTGAGTTTATCGGAAAAAGGTGATTTAGCAATTCCTGTACCACCATTAACCAGTGATTCCTTTGTGCAAACTAAGCATTTTGGCCAACTCGCGGATGTGCAATTTGGTTATTCGCATACGTTGGTTAGCATCATTACATATGCAGAGGCCCACCCAGCACAACCAATTATCTGGTTGTTAGATGAATTTAATCGGGGTACGCAAGCTGTGCAAAGCGAATTAATGAATTTGGTGCTACAACGTGAAATCAATGCACTTAAATTACCGGATCAGGTGCACATTATTATTGCAGAAAATCCGGATGCCACCATGGCCGGCTTTGAAGACTCTAGTTACGGGGTGACAGCTGGGGATGCAGCGATTAAAGACCGGACTGTGCGGTTAGTGATGCGTGCGGAATCAAAAGACTGGCTACACTGGGCTAAGCAAATGACAGATGGGCAAGCCAACATTCACGCACTGGTTCAAGCGTATATTATGGAAGAACCCGACATGCTATTTCCAAGTCAGCATGGCGACGATCTTTACCCAACCCCTCGAGCTTGGCAACGTGTTTCGACGCATTTATATCAATTGGATCAACTGCCGCCAGATCAACGACAAGCAATTGAACTAGATATTTTACAAGGTGACCTCGGCCAAACGGTGGGCTTTGTTTTTGAAAATTTCTTAAAATCACAAGCAGATGAACTGACGCCTGAGAATTTATTTGCAGATGAGCAGCCACAGACAGTCACTGACTTTAGCAAGTTAGATGAAGTACAAAAACAACAATTATTGCAACAAACGATTACCCAAGCAGATGAATATCCATTAAATAATAATGCTAATGCGGCCAAATTTTTGCAATTATTGCAGACATTAAGTGCAGATGGTCAATTTGCAATTGTGCAATCAATTGGTGCTGTAGAACATCAAAAGGATATCTTGGAACCTATGTATGACGCTATTGATGAGCCGACGTCAGCGGTTGCCAAACTTTATCAATATTTTGGACAGGTCGCAACGAGAAATGACACTGGGGATGATGACTAGTGAATGGAACTGTTTTTCAAAGATGGCGTCAACAACTCATTGAAATCACTCAAGCCGCTACTTATGATCAAGTCAGTGGTAGCCAAATCACAGAAAAAATGGTGAGTGCGGCCGTTATCGATTTGCTACAAGACAATCGTTTATTTGGTGAGGTTTTAATTCGGGTGCCACGCGTCTATCATACCGATCAAACAGGAGTGGCAGGTCTGGGTTTTGACCAGGATAATTTGCAACTCATCATCAATCCAATTTTCTTTGCCAACGCAATCGAAAATCGCAATCAACTGACGGCGCTATTAAAACATGAAGTTTTGCATATTGTTTGGCAACATCCATTACGTTATCGGATGGTTCGTCATCAAAAAAATGTGGCGATGGCAACTGATGTCGCTATTAATCAATATTTGGAGCTGCCACCCAAAAACACGTTAACGTTACCACAACTCAAAGAATTATTACCGGAAGATTCAATTCCGAGTTTTGCGGATTCGCAAGTTTATTTAAAGTTAATTGAAGCCGGGCACTTTGCTAAAAGCAATCAAAGACAGTCACAACAATTTCAATTAAATCAACCAATTGAACAAGAAAAGCAGCAAAACACGAACAATAACCCAACTGATGATGTACAATTGGATGTTCATAGTGGTTGGCAACAGCAAGAATCGCAACCCAACATCACAGTTCAAAATGCCAAACTTCGTCATCTTTTAAATGAGGCTTGGCAGCAGACGCCGGATAAACAACGTGGCTTGTTGCCAGGGGATGTTGTGGCTGAACTAGCGCAAATCGATGCACCATCAAGTTTAAACTGGCGTCAATTACTGAAACGTTCAATTGGCAATATGCCATTAGGCAAACGAGATTCATATAGTCGTTTTAACCGCCGACAACCACGACGCATGGATTTACCAGGCCAAGTGACTAACTTAGTCGTTAACATTATGGTGTTTGTCGATAACTCAGGGTCAATGAGCGAAACTGAAATTAGTTATCTCTTGAATGAAATTAAGAACATGACCAAGGTTTATGAAGCTAACATTAAGGTCCTAACCTTTGATACGAAAGTTAATACTCAACAGGCTTATGAGCTAACAAGTCAAAGCCAAATTCGTTATCAGCGGCTAGGTGGGGGTGGCACGCGTTTTCAGAGCGTTTTTGACTATCTTAAGCAGGTACATGCCCAAAATAATTCAGTTCTAGCAGTTATTTTATCTGATGGGTGGGGAGAAGCGACCATTGATCCATTTAACTTTAGTAATGTGTTGTGGATTTTGACGACTGACTTATCTGAGTTTTCCTTGAAGCATCCCGTTGGCCGTGTTGTTTCATTAGTGAATGATCAAAACTTTCAAAAAGTGGTGAATAAATAATGACAAACCAAATTAAATTTTTAACGCCTGGTGATATGCAATCAGTCTTAGTCCATGACAAACGTTATCAGCGAGCAATCAAGTTACTATTAGAAGACTGGCAAACCGATGAAAATCATCTTTTCAGCGATCTTATTAAGGATAGTGACGTTATTTTTGCCAGACGACTGCAAGCAAGTAATTTAGTCACAGGTCACTACCAACTAGATGAATACGCAGATGTGCAAAAATTTATTAATCATCATGATCAATGGTTAACCGCGAGTGCCAAGCAAGAATTGCTCCGTCCGTTTGATTAAATCGAATCATTTTCTCCAGGAACACTTTACATCTAATTCCGAATATTATATGATATATTATGTTGTTTCGTTCGATAAAACGAATTAATGGAAATGGGGAGTAACGATGTCTTCTATTGCAAAATATTTTCAATTAGATGAATTACATACAAATGTTTCACGTGAAATTTTAGCAGGATTTACCACATTTATTTCAATGGCCTATATCCTGTTTGTTAATCCTAGCGTTTTGGGCGCTTCTGGCATGGACAAAGGAGCGGTGTTTACCGCGACAGCATTAGCCAGCGCATTAGGTTGTGTGTTGATGGGGATTTTGGCGAAGTACCCAATTGCCACAGCACCAGCATTGGGAATTAATGCGTTCTTTGCTTATTCAGTTGTTATTGGAATGAAGGTACCATGGCAGACAGCCTTAGCTGGTGTGTTTGTAGCCTCAATTATTTTCTTAATCATCACTGTTTTCAAACTACGTGAATTAATTATTGATGCGATTCCAAGCGACTTAAAGTACGCCATTTCCAGTGGGATTGGATTATTCATTGCCTTTTTAGGCTTACACGATGGTGGTTTAATCGTGGCCAACAAATCAACTGTTGTAGGCCTCGGATCACTGAGTGTGGGAACGACTTGGTTAACTATTTTTGGTTTGATTGTGACTGCAATCCTACTAGTACGACGCGTTCCTGGTGGAATCTTTATCGGGATGGTATTGACTGCCATTTTGGGTCTGGTGACTAAATTAATTCCGATGCCTCAACAATTTATTGCTGGAGCTCCGAGTCTCGCACCAACATTTGGAGTTGGCATTAAACATATCGGTGATATCAATACCGTGCAATTATGGGTCGTGGTGCTCACGTTCCTGCTGGTTACCTTTTTTGATACAGCCGGTACATTGGTTGGTTTAGCCCAACAAGCTGGTTTTATGAAAGATAACAAAATGCCACGCGTTGGAAAAGCCTTGATGTCAGATTCGACTGCCATGTTAGCGGGGTCCATTTTAGGAACTTCGCCTGTTGGTGCTTACGTTGAATCATCAGCCGGAATTGCCGTGGGTGGTCGTTCGGGATTAACTGCTGTCACGACTGGAATTCTCTTTATCTTCGGGATGTTTTTCTCACCACTTCTGTCTGTGGTGACTAATCAAGTAACTGCACCAGCACTGATCATTGTTGGGGTATTAATGGCCCAGTCACTGAAATACATTTCATGGGATAAAATGGAAGTGGCCATTCCATCATTTCTGATTGTCTTAGGGATGCCACTGACTTATAGTATTTCTGATGGGATTGCGTTAGGCTTTATTGTCTATCCAATCACAATGATTGCGGCAAAACGCGGCAAAGAAGTTCATCCAATCATGTACCTGTTGTTCTTTGTGTTCATAGGGTTTATGTGGATTTTAAATATTGAATAAACAGAACTTGACAGCGCTATCAAAACGCGTTATGATTCACTGTAATCAAATATAAAATACCAAATATGAGGAATTAGTAGCATATTTCATTACTTTAGCGAGCGGCGTTGGTGGAAGGTCGTAGTAGGATTGAATGTGCGAAGACAGCTTCTAGGTTGAAAGTTTCCGTTCTTTTAAGAACGTTATCAAAGAGATAAACACTAAGGTGGTACAGCGTATCGCGCCCTTGTTAATTACAAGGGCGCGGTTTTTTTTATTAAAATTAAAAAATGAAAGTAAGACACTAGTAAAGGGGATGCATATTATGAAAACAGATAGAGATAGCTCATGTGCAAGCCACGGTTCTGGATAGGTCACACAGTTTGGTGAATTTACATTTGTGTTAGTCTAGCGGGGCTTTAACATAAATTACAAATAGAACTTATCACAAACTCCCGAGATCCAATCAATCTCGAACAAAATTATCTCATTCTGATTTTGTTGTAGGGGCTAAGGATAACCGTTGGCAATAAAGGTCATGATGAAAACTCACGACCTTTTTTATTTTGCCTAAATGTTTAATTGATGCAAATGTTCAGTACAAAATTGTGTAATTAGTGAATAAAGTTGGAAATGATAGATAAAATAAAACTTGAATTATTAAAATATTAAAAATTGATGAATAGAATTTGAAAAAAATAATGAACACAAATCGCGAGCTGAAGCAGATCATAAGTTTTGGTATATGTAACTATATTAGAATTGTAATATCTTTCATTGCAAAACCAGAAAGTGAGTGTTATAACAAAGAAGGATGAAAACGGTTACCAAGCCCCGCAAACTTGTATCGTTTTTTCCATGTCTACCGGCCAGTAGAAAATAATAAATTTTTTTACGCTATTAAATTTGAACTGATTATTCATTTTTAGGCGAAAATTAATGGAATGAGGTTATTAATTATGACTGTTAAAGACGTATCGACAACTGTCGATTTAGATACATTTGAAAAAATAGACGACTCAGAACTAAGTAAATTCACCAAACTGTCAAACTTTGAAGTTTCTGCTATTTTCTTAAAATACGCAGCAAAAAATATTCGTAATAATCGAGTTATTAATGCTGGACGTGGAAATCCAAACTGGATTAACACATTGTCTCGTGCTGCTTACAGCAAATTAATTAATTTTGGAATTAAGGAATCAGGCAATACATTTGAGCGTGACGATGGTGTCATGGCGGGCTTTATTGAAAGCGATGGTGTTGCTGATCGATTGATGGCCACATTATCTGACACGGATACAGTTGACCAATTTTTGTCGTCCTCACTTAATTATTGTGTTAATACACTCGGTTTTGACAAAGATGAGTTTGTAGCCGAATTATTAAACGGTGTTATCGGTAATAACTATCCAGTACCATCACGTTCGTTAAAATATACAGAATTAATTCTACAACAGTATTTGCAAAAGAATTTGTTTAAAGATGTTGATTTGGCAGATCAAACCGATGTGTTCCCAACTGAAGGTGGAACAGCAGCAATGGTTTATTTATTCCAAGAATTGAGTCAATCACACATCTTAAAACCAGGCGATACGATTGCCATTAATTCACCAATTTTCACACCTTATCTACAAATTCCTGAATTAAGTGAATACAATTTGAAGATTGTTAAGTTGGCAGCTGATGAAGATGACAACTGGCAAATGACTGACGAACAAATGGATATGTTAAAGGACACACGAATTAAAGCATTCTTTGATGTTAATCCGACTAACCCATCTGCTCGTGCTTACAGCCCACACACTTTAGATCATTTCAAAGAAATTGTTGAAGCAAATCCAAACTTAATCGTAGTTACTGATGACGTTTATGGAACATTTGCTGATGAATATCAATCAGTTTATGCTGCAATTCCACACAACACATTGTTAGTTTACTCATTTTCTAAGCTATATGGTGCCACTGGTCATCGTTTAGGTTTAATTGCTGCGCACAAAGATAATGTTTGTGACAAGATGCTTCAAGAAATGACTGCTGCAGATGCAGAAGTTAAAAAAGAATTTAATGATCGTTACTCAATGGTTGTGCCAGAACCAGAAAAAATGAAGTTTATTGACCGAACTGTCGCTGATAGTCGTGCAATTGGACTCTATCACACATCAGGCCTTTCAACACCACAACAAATCATGATGGATTTATTTGCATTAACAAGTTTAATCGCCGGAGATAACGTTGACGATTACTTATTGAGTTCTAAGAAGCTAGTTAACTATCGTTACCACGCACTCTGGGATGAAATCGGTGTTAATGTCGATAATTCACACGCGAATACTAAGTACTACACACTAGTTAATATTTATGATTTAGTGGAAAAAATTCACGGAGCTGACTTTGCTGAATACTTCCGCTCACAATATTCATACTTAAGTTTCCCATACCGTCTTGCTAAAGAATTTGGTGCTGTTGTCATGGATGCATCAGGATTTGGCGCTCGTAAAGGATACGTAAGAATTTCATTAGCTAACTTGACTTCAAGTGACTACCGCGACTTGGCCGATTGCATGAAGACCTTAATTGATGAATATTATCTTGAATATCAAAAAAATTAATTAGTAGGAAGTAGTTATTATGAGTACAATTGCAAGTTTTATGGTTAACACACCCGTGTTTTCAATTTTTATTTGTCTAGCGTTAGGATACTTATTAGGGAAAATCAAATTTGGTTCATTTAATTTAGGTGCCACTGTTGGTGTTTTAATTGTGTCACTGATAATTGGTCAAATTGGTGCATTTTCACGAGACAAAGTGTTAGGTGCTATCTTCTTCGATGCCTTCATGTTTGCAGTTGGTTATCGTGTTGGACCTTCATTTGTATCAAGTATGAAAAAGTTTGGTAAAAAGATTGTTATTTCAAGTTTTGTTTACCTGCTTGCTGCGTTTCTTGTTGCATGGGCGTGCTTTAAGATCTTTAAAGTTGGACCTGGAATTGCTGCAGGTACCATCGCAGGTTCTTTGACACAATCTGCCGTTATTGGAAGTTCTTTAGATACGATCCAAAAATTACCTGTGAGTGCAGCTGTTAAAGCAACGTATTCGGCACAAGTGCCAATTGTTTATGCTTTGACCTATGTTTTTGGAACGATCGGTGTTTTGATTTTCTTACGAGACATCGCACCAAAAATTTTGCATATCGATATTAAAAAGCAAGCAACTGAAACTGCTTTAAAAATGGATTTTCATACTGCATTACCAAGTCGGACACGGATTCGTACTTTCTCAATTTTGAGTGAATCACGTTTTATCGGCTGGACACTTCCTGTTTTACGTAAGTCAATTGGTTATGGTGTCATCGTTTTGGATACCTATCATGATGGTGAAGTGGTTACAGCTACAGATTATGAATTACAACCCGGTGACCAGATTACTTTGGTCGGTTATGTTGATGCTGTTTCAAAAGCGGTTAATGGCGAAGATGTTTCTGAAGTTGTGAATCCAAAGTCGAAGTTCAAAGAAAAAATGTTTGTTTTAGGTAAACATTTTGACAAAACGCAACTTAAAACTTTAAATGATAATCACGTTTTCGTTAACTTCTTTAGTCCTAAAGATGGTAACGAACAAAAGCCAGATGATTTAAAAGCCGGTGATATTATCGGTTTAACTGGCGAAACCAGTGACTTAAAAGATACATTGAACAAAATGGGTTCATGGCGTGCTGAACGTAACGCAATTAATTATGCGCTATTCTGTTTCGGAATTGGGGTTAGTGCGTTGCTTGGAATCGCTGGAACGAAAGTTAATGGTATTCCACTTCAATTAGGTGATGGGACTGCTAGTTTGTTGATGGGCTTGGCCTTAAGTATTTGGGTTAACCGTTATCAATCATTGGAATCAATCCCAGATAGTGTCTCAATGTTCTTCCAGAGTATTGGATTGAACTTATTCATTGTCACCGTTGGTTTAAATGCTGCTCGTACGTTTACCAGCGCCTTCAAGTCACTAGGAATCAGTGTTTTCTTAATTGGTGCTATCATTTCGATTGTGCCACACATTATTGCCTTACTATTTGGTAAGTGGGTTCTCCACATGGAACCAATTGCACTAATTGGATCGTTAACCGGTGCTGATACCTTATCAGCTGGACTAAATGCAATTACCGAACGGTCGGGTGAAATTGGTGGTCCTTACTATGCTGCGACTGTTGCACCAGCGTACGTTATTGGGAATGTTGTTTTAACACTATTAGGACCAATTTTCTTAGTCTTATTAAGTTAAAGAAATTTAAAGTAGTTAGTTAATGAACGATGTCAATGCAAATACTTGCTAATACTGATTGAAGAGGTACTAATTACTTTTACTATTGAAAAAAATCATGTAAATGGAGTCGGGAAACTATGAAAAGAACAAATTATGCTGGATTAGTTGACGTGAAATTGACGGATGAAACCGTTGTTTTAAAAGGATGGGTTCAAAAACGTCGAGATCTTGGTGGCTTAATTTTTATTGATTTACGAGATCGTGAAGGAATTGTCCAATTAGTATTTAGTCAAGAATTTAGCGAAAATGCATGGGCGGTTGCGGATGATTTACGAAATGAATATGTAATTGAAATTGAAGGAATCGTTAAAAAACGTGCAGAAAATGAAATTAATCCGAATATGAAAACTGGTGAAATCGAAGTTGAAGTTCACAAAGCTAATTTGTTAGCAACAGCAAAGACACCGCCGTTTTATATTGAAGATGGTATTAATGTTTCTGAAGAATTAAAACTTAAGTATCGCTATTTAGATCTTCGTCGCCCTGAAATGCAACGAAGTATCAAAATTCGAAGTCAAATCAAACAAGCCACTCATAAATATTTTGATAATCATGGCTTTTATGATATTGAGACACCTGATTTGACTGCATCAACTCCTGAAGGTGCTAGGGATTACTTAGTGCCCTCACGAGTTTATCCGGGCCATTTTTATGCATTACCACAATCCCCACAATTGTTTAAACAATTATTGATGGGGTCGGGTTTTGATCGCTATTACCAAATTGCCCGTTGTTTTCGTGATGAAGATTTACGTGGTGATCGTCAACCTGAATTTACACAAATTGATGTAGAAACCAGTTTCTTAACAGCAGAAGAAATCCAAACTGAAACTGAAGGATTATTGAAACAAGTGATGCATGATGTTTTAGGAATTGAAATTAAAACACCACTACCACGTATTGAGTGGCAAGAAGCAATGGATCGCTTTGGGTCAGATAAACCGGATATTCGATTTGGTATGGAGCTCAAAGATTTATCCGAAGTGGTTAAAGAAAGTGATTTTAAAGTTTTTGCGAATGCGTTAAGTAATGGAGGCTATGTTAAGGCGATTTGTGTTCCCAATGGTGCTGAGCGCTATTAACGCAAAGATCTTGATCAAAAGGCACAATATATTGAACGATATGGTGCAAAAGGATTAGCATGGGTTAAAGTGACAGACGATGGTTTCTCTGGACCTGTCGGTAAGTTTTTAACAGATTACCAAGATGCAATTTGTGAAAAAATGGATGCCAAAGTTGGAGATTTGATTTTGTTTGCTGCAGACAGTTTTAAGATTGTTTCAGACACACTAGGCTATTTACGTAAATCAATTGCCAAAGAATTGGATATGATTGATGAATCACAGTTTGCCTATCTTTGGGTGGTCAATTGGCCACTGTTTGAATATGATGAAGGAATTCATCGTTGGATTGCAGCGCATCATCCATTTACAATGCCAAACGAAGAGGATTTACATTATCTGAATGAAGGCGAAGATCCGCACAAAGCTCACGCACAAAGTTATGATATTGTTTTAAATGGTTATGAAATTGGTGGAGGATCAATTCGAATCCACACTAAAGAAGTACAAGAAAAAATGTTAAAAGCACTCGGATTTACGAAAGAACGAGCTCAACAAGCGTTTGGCTTTTTGATTAATGCGCTAGAAATGGGCTTCCCACCTCATGGTGGAATTGCAATTGGGTTGGACCGTTTTGCGATGTTATTGGCACAACGCGAAAACATTCGAGATGTTATTGCTTTTCCTAAAAACTCGAGAGCAACAGAACCAATGACGGATGCACCTGCTGAAGTTTCGGATCAACAATTAATGGAGCTAGGATTAAGTGTCTTGCCGCACGAAAAATAATAAACAATTTTAGTGAAATTAATTGATTATTTTGATATCTTTTAATAGAACAGAAAGGTTGTTGATAATATGCGCAATTTCTTTACCGTATTTGGCGGAATGGGATCTTTAGCAACAGAAAGCTATGTTCGTTTGTTAAATCAGCGAACGCCAACCACCAAAGATCAAGATTACTTGGACTATATCGTTGTTAACCACGCAACAATCCCAGATCGTTCGACCTATATCTTGGACCATACTGCAGAAAATCCATTACCAGAACTTGTGGAAGATGTTAAACAACAAAGTTCATTGAATCCAGAATTCTTTGTTTTGACATGTAATTCAGCACATTATTTCTATGATCAAATGCAAGCTGAAACAGATATTCCAATTTTGCATATGCCCAAATTAGCTGTTGAAGAGATCAAAACGTTGAGCCCAAATGCAAAGCGGGTTGGTATTCTAGGAACACCAGGAACAATTAAGATTGGTTTATATAATCACTTTATTGAAAAAAATGGTTACGAACTGGTCAAACCAACTGATCAAATTATTGCAGATACTGAAGATCTCATTTTCAAAGATATCAAGCAAAAAGGAACAGTTGATCCTGATCGCTATCATTCACTATTACAAAGAATGATTGAAGAACAACATTGTGACATCGTTGTTTTGGGGTGTACAGAACTATCACTTGCACAAGAACAAGCACCAGATCATGATTATCCAGTCGCAGATGCCCAATCAATTTTGGTGGACAAGACGATTGAGCGTGCTTTGGCTCTACGTAAACAACTTGTTTAATGTAATCATAATATAATAGAAGAAAGTTGAGTAAAAAAGTCAACTTTCTTCTTTTTTTATGCAAGATAATATCTAATTATTTTTAAAACAGCTATAATAATTTACTAAACAGATAACGGAGGATATGTAATGGCTATTGATGAACAACTAATTAAAGATGATCTATATGAAGCCGTGAATGGTGAGTGGATTAAAGAAGCTAAAATTCCCGACGATAAACCAGCAACTGGTGGATTTAATGATTTAGTCGATGATATTGATAAACAAATGATGCACGATGCCGATGAAATGAGTGCAGGCAAACAAAAACCAGCTAACTCAATGATGCAAGAATTTATTAACTATTATGAATTGGCCCAAGACTTTGATCGCCGTGAAAAAGAACAAGCACAACCGTTACAACCAATCATTGAAGAAATTGAACAGCTCCAATCATTTACTGATTATCAACAACACATGGCAGATTGGACATTGCAAGGACGGCCATCACCGGTCGCTTTTGATATTGATGCAGACATGAAAAATGCAACAGTCAACGCGCTATTTGCTGGTGCGCCTAAACTGATTTTGCCTGATAAGACATATTATGAAAAAGACAATCAAAGTGGACCAGCGCTTTTAAAAGTTTACAGCGATATGATGACTAAGATTTTAACGAAAGTTGGCTATGATCAAGCTGAAGCGCAAGCAAAAGTCGAAGGCGCCATCAAGTTTGATCAACTATTGGTACCACATGTTAAAAGCGCAGAAGAGTCTGCTGATTACAGTAAAATGTATAATCCACAGAACTTCAACGACTTTGTTGACCATAGTTCAGTGCTGAAGTTAGATGAAACCATCCAAGCATTAATCGGCCACACACCAACCAAAATTATTGTCATGGAACCAAAATTTTACGATGCTTTAGATGACATTCTCACAACTGATCATTTCGCAGCATTCAAAGATTGGCTCCTCGTTCAAACAGTTCGTGGCATGACAAGCTTGTTGACTGATGAATTACGCGAAATTGGCGGTGAATACAGCCGGGCAATGTCGGGAAGTAAAAAGCCAATGAAACATAAAAAGTTTGCTTACTACCTAGCCATGGGTAATTTTGGCCAAGTCGTCGGTGACTACTACGGGCGCAAATATTTTGGAGAACAGGCCAAAGCAGATGTCCACCAAATGGTCGAAAAAATGATTAAAGTGTATCAAAATAGGCTGGCCAATAATGATTGGTTAGGTCAAGCAACACGGGATAAAGCCATTTTGAAATTAAGTAAATTAGGTATTCAAGTGGGTTATCCAGATAAAATTGATCCACTCTATCAAAAGTTTCACGTGGATCAAAACAAGACACTCTTAGAAAATGAAATTAATTTTACCACCATTGCTTCAAAAGACATGTTTAGTAAATGGAACCAACCCGTTGATCGTAATCGGTGGGAAATGAGCGCTGCAACCGTCAACGCATACTATCATCCATTTAAAAATATCATTGTGTTCCCAGCAGCTATTTTGCAAGCACCATTTTATAGTCTCAAACAAAGCAGCAGTCAAAATTATGGTGGCATTGGTGCCGTCATTGCTCATGAAATTTCACACGCATTTGATAACAACGGTGCTTTATTTGACGAATATGGTAACTTAAATAACTGGTGGTCAGATGAAGATTCAGCACACTTTAAACAATTAGCGCAAAAAATGATTAATGAATTTGATGGGATTGAGTTTGCTGGTCAAACTGTTAATGGTAAATTGACGGTGTCAGAAAATATTGCTGATGCGGGCGGTTTAAGCTGTGCCCTTGAAGCGGCCAAATCTGAGGATGACGTTAATGTGCATGATTTCTTTATTAACTGGGCCACGATTTGGCGCATGAAGGCCACGACACAATACATGCAATTGTTATTGTCGATCGACGTACATGCTCCAGCTAAATTAAGAGCAAATGTGCAAGCACAAAACTTTGCCGACTTTTTTGAAACCTTCAATATCCATAAAGGCGACAAAATGTACTTGGCCCCAAACAAGCGTGTTAATATTTGGTAATAAAAAAAGGAGCGATTTTGAATTTTTTTCAAAATCAGCTCTCTTTTTTTGTCCCAATATGAATTGTTGCTGAACCAAATAGTAGTTTTCGGTAACTAACATCCTTAAAACCGGCTTTGTGAAACATGCTGGCTAATTGGCGTGGCGTGACAAAGGTATTGGTTGACTGTGTCAAATAGGTATATTCAGATTCTTCATCAACTAATACTTTGCCAAGCAACGGAACTAAGTGACCAAAGTATAACTCCCAACCTTGACGAATCACTGGAGTAGTCGGCTGCGAGGTTTCCAGACAGGTTAGTTGACCGCCTGGTTTCAAAACGCGATAAATTTCATTTAATGTTTGCATCCGGTCGCTGACATTACGTAACCCAAAACCGATGGTGACAGCATCGAATCGATTATCTGCAAACGGCAAATGCATGGCATCGCCTTGTATCAGTCTCACGGATGATTTGAAATCATGCTGTGCTATTTTTTCATGGGCAATTTGTAGCATGTTTTCGCTGAAATCTAGGCCAGTGACACTACCGCGCTGGCCAAGTGATTGCCCGAGTTTAATCGTCCAATCACCAGTTCCACAGCATAAGTCTAAAACATGATAATTGGGCCTTAAATTCATAAAACTTGTGGCCTTGGTTCGCCAAGATTGATGCGTACCTAGGCTAATAATATTATTCATTTGATCATAATTGCCAGCAATAGTTTGGAAAAGATGATGAACTTGCGTCGCTTTTGACATGAAGAAAACCCCCAATAAATTTAAATATGAGATGTTTCTCACATTGATTGACTTAACTACAAGAATACTCGACAATTGAGGTTGTTGAAAGAGATTTATAAAAATAGGCGGGATATTTTGCAAATTAAATTAAAATGGTTATGTGTGTTAGCTTTTTTCAATAGTGTTGGTTACAGTTGTGTTTGGCCATTAACCACGATTTACATGCATAACGAATTACATGAATCGCTAATCTTTGTAGGAATTGTACTATTGTTTTATTCATTAGCCAATGTTTTAGGAAGTTACTTAGCCGGAATTTTATTTGATCGGCAAAACACGTTTCATCTTAAATTATTCGGTCAAATCATCACACTTCTAACAGTCTTGCTGTTAACTTTTCAAAATGGGTGGCCGGCATATCCAATCTTGTTATGTTTTTTTGGGTTCGGAACAGGTTGGATTTTGACTGTGATCAATTCTTTAGGAACTAAGGTCCGCAAATATTCGAGTAATAAGGTGTTTAATTTATTGTATTTGGTTGAAAATGTTGGCTTGGTATTAGGAACCGCCATTACTGGATTTATCTATAAGTTTGGCATTGGAATTTTATTTGGTATCATTACTGTTTTGTACATGATTAGTTTAGTGATTACCTGGCTGCATTTTCGTGGCATCAATGTGAACAAGGCAACAAACAAGGCCACTGAACCAACTAACAATGGTACCAAAATGCCGGGTGTGAATTTAACAATCATTTTTTCTTTTTTACTAGGATTAATCATCATCTGGGTTATGTACGAACAGTGGATGAGTAACTTATCCATTTACATGCAAAAATTTGGTATTTCCACCGAAAGTTACAGTTTATTGTGGACACTCAATGGGTTTTTAATTGTTCTATTTCAATTGGGAGTTGGCTATTTAGGTCGTTTCTTTAATACACTGAATTTACAAATTTACTGTGGCACATTTTTCTTGTCGGTTTCCTTTATTTTTTTACTTTTTGCAAACCAATATTATTGGTTTGTCATTGCGATGATTGTCTTAACAATGGGGGAGGCATTAATTGTTCCAGCCATCCCAGCCTACGTTAATCAATTGACTGTTCCGAGTCAAAAAGGTAAATATCAAGGATATGTTAACTCATTTTCTTCGCTTGGTAGAGCATTCGGCCCACTGTTTGGTGGTTTTATCATTGAAGTTGTGAGCTATAGAACACTATTTTTGATTTGTATTTTTGCAAACGGGATTTTATTTATTTGGTATCTATTTATTATTACCAAAACCAAAAATCAAGTGCAGCTATTTCAAGATAATTAGTAGCTATTGTAATAATAAGTATTAAGTGAATGAGATCACATAAATAAAAATATTAATAACCTCGATTAAAATTTGTTAAGTTGTGAATATGGGTAACTAATTTTAGTGCTATATCAGTGGTTGCAGGTTAATCGGGCTGTATTGGCAAAATAATTATGAACGTTGAATTAGAATTCAACCATATTGCTTGTACAAACATTGTGAATTGTTTATTATCCTGGGTGTAAGCGATTACACAAAATTCAGGAGGTATCACGATGAGTACAATGAAAATTGCCACAACGCAAGATGCGAGTTTATTTTTTGAAACCCACCGTCCGACCGTAGATATTGAGGAAACTGATTTTACAGATGTTGCTGCCGCAATCGTGTTAGATGAGGACATTGAATTAATTAACCAAGTCGCTGAGACTAGCTTTGGCATTCCAATTTTTGTGATTACTAGCGATAGTAATTCGATTGACGGTGCCACCATGAAAATGATTTATCACATTTTAGATGCTAGTAATCAATTTGATCACGAATTATATAATCGTGAAATTGAAGCAGCCGCTGATCAATATGAAAAAAAGGTCTTGCCCCCTTTTTTTGATGCCTTAAAAGATTATGTTGGCCGTGGTAACTTACAATTTGACTGCCCAGGTCATCAGGGTGGTCAATATTATCGAAAACATCCAGCCGGACGTGCATTTTATGACTTTATTGGCGAAAACACTTTTCGTGCTGATATTTGCAATGCCGATGTGGCCCTTGGTGATTTGTTAATTCATGAAGGTCCCGCGATGCAAGCGGAAAAAAACGCTGCTCGGATCTATAATGCAGACAAAACATACTTTGTCATGAATGGGTCGACAACTTCAAATAATATTGCGATCACTGCAGCTATTGCTCCGGGCGATTTAGTCTTGTTTGACCGTAATAATCATAAGTCAGCCTATAATAGTGCACTTGTGATGGACGGTGGTCGTCCGGTTTACATGGAAACTTCACGCGACTCTTACGGATTTATTGGTGGCGTTTATGATAAAGCGTTTGACGAGGATTATTTAAGAAAGCAAGCAGCAGAGCTTGATCCTGAACGCGCACAGCAGGAACGTCCGTTTCGGTTGGCAATCATCCAATTGGGAACATATGACGGGACAATTGCCAATGCTAAACAAATTATTGATAAGATTGGTCATCTATGCGACTATATTTTATTTGATTCAGCTTGGGTAGGATATGAACAGTTTATTCCGATGATGAATGATTGCTCACCACTTAAAATTGAACTGGGACCGAAAGACCCTGGTGTTCTGGTTGTTCAATCTGTGCACAAACAACAAGCTGGCTTTTCGCAGGCGTCGCAAATTCATAAAAAAGATAAACACATTAAAGGCCAAAAACGTTATATTGATCATAAACGGTTCAACAACGCTTATTTAAAATTTGCGTCCACATCTCCATTTTATCCAATGTTTGCTTCGCTAGATGTTAACGCAAAAATGCAAGAGGGCCCAGCCGGCGAAAAACTATGGCATGACTGCATTGTGACTACAGTAAACGCGCGAAAGAGTATTATGAAAAATTGTGAACTGATTAAGCCGTTTGTGCCACCAGTTGTCAATGGCAAGAAATGGGCAGACGCGGACACTGAAGAAATTGCGACCAACATTGATTATTGGCGCTTTGAAAAAGATGCCAAATGGCACGGCTTTGCTGGTTATAGTGATAATCAGTACTTTGTTGATCCAAATAAATTTATGCTAACGACTCCGGGAATTAATCCAGAGACAGATGAATATGAACCATTTGGTATTCCAGCTACCATCCTAGCCAATTATCTGCGTGAGCATGGAATTATTCCGGAGAAAAATGATTTAAATTCTATCTTGTTCTTGATGACTCCTGCAGAAACACCTGCAAAAATGAATAATTTAGTGACACAACTGGTTAAATTTGAACATTTAGTTGAACAGGATGCACCACTTCAAGAAGTTTTGCCGAGCCTTTATGAAGCAAATAAGGAACGTTATGATGGATATACTATTCGTCAACTGTGCCAAGAACTGCATGACTTTTACAAAGAAGTGGATACTAAAGATTATCAAAAGAAACTTTTTAGAAGTGAATATTTACCAGAACAAGCACTGTCACCGTTCGATGCAAATGTTGAAATGTTAAAAAATAATGTTGAGTTAGTCAAACTAGCCGAGATTGTCGGACGCACTGCCGTTGAAGGGGCACTTCCATATCCACCAGGAATTTTCTGTGTTGTTCCGGGCGAAAAATGGAACGAAAACGCACAAACTTACTTCACAATTTTAGAAGATGGTATTAACAAGTTTCCTGGATTCGCTCCTGAAATACAAGGCGTCTACTTCAAAGAAGAAAATGATCATATCAATGCTTATGGGTACGTCACTAATGAAACATAAAATATGACTCATAAAGGAGTAGGACTATGGCTGAAGAAAAAAAGAAAATGAGTGTTGTTCAGCTAACCATCATTACTGCCATTAATATGATGGGATCCGGTATTATTATGTTACCGACTAACCTGGCACAGGTTGGGACGATGTCTATTTTGTCCTGGTTGGTAACGGCGGTTGGCGCAATGACACTTGCCTACGCGTTTTCAAGGGCTGGCATGTATACTACCAATGGTGGCGGAATGGGTGGTTATGCTGAATACTCATTCGGTAAAGCCGGAGCCTTCTTAGCTAATTATACCTACGGTGTATCGTTAGTGATTGCTAACGCCGCAATTGCCATATCGGCAGTTGGGTATGCCTCTGTTTTGTTAAATACGAAATTAGATCCACTTGAAACCGCACTATGGACAATCTTTACCCTCTGGTTAGCGACTGTTTTGAATTTTGGTGGTGCGAGCATCACCGGAAAGATCAGTTCGATTACCGTATGGGGTGTTATTATCCCAGTGATTGCCATTTCGGTGATCGGTTGGTTCTGGTTCAGTGACACGCGCTACGTGAACGCTTGGAATCCTTATCATTTCGGCTTCTTAAAAGGAATTGGTAAATCAATTTCGATTACCTTATGGGCGTTTTTAGGGCTTGAATCAGCGTCAGCCAACATGGATTCAGTTGAGAACCCAAAGAAAAATGTTCCGATTGCGGTTCTTGGTGGAACCATTGGGGCTGCTATCATGTACATTTTGTCGACTAATGTAATGGCCGGCATTGTTCCTAATCAAGACTTGTTACATTCAAACGCACCATTCGGACTAGCGTTTAGTATGATGTTTACACCAGTAATTGGGAGCATTGTTATGGCACTAATGGTTATGTCGTGTTTTGGTTCCTTACTGGGCTGGCAGTTCACAATTGCTGAAGTTTTTCGATCGTCAGCACAGGAAGGTTATTTTCCTAAAGTCTTCAATAAGACGATTGGCAATGGTACGCCATTAGTGGGAATGCTAATTATTACAGTGTTACAATCACTACTTTCGCTAATGACAATCAGCCCATCGTTATCGGAACAATTTACCATCTTGGTTAATTTAGCAGTGGTAACAAATGTCATTCCATACTTACTATCAATGGCATCATTACAAACGATGATGATTCAAGAAAACATTCCTACTAAGGGGCAAAAAACAACGATTGTTGTGGCACTAGTTGCTGGAGTTTACAGTCTTTATGCAGTTTATACAGCTGGCTCCAGTGCGCTCGTTGGTGGATCCATCGTAACTTTCGCAGGTTGGATTTTATACGGTTTCATTTCGAAACGATTTGATGTGAAAAAGAAGTTATAAAGTAAACGAATATAAAAAGCGTGAATCGTTTTGATTCACGCTTTTACTTATGATTCAACTTGTCGAGCTTTAAGAGAATTGTGATTTAAAACAAGATTTAAAACAACAGCACTGACACTACCAACAACCACACCATTACTGAGCATTAACTGCCATGCTTCAGGTAAGTGTTGGAAAATTTGAGGATAGACGGTGACGCCTAAGCCAAGTCCGATTGAAATAGAAGCAACTAATAAATTACTATTTTTAGAAAAATCAACTTTGTGCAAAATTTGCATACCCTGCACACCGACCATTCCAAACATCACAATCATGGCACCGCCAAGAACAGAACTTGGAATAACAGTAGCAAGTGCACCAACTTTAGGAAGTAAACCGAGAATCATTAAGAAAACAGCAGCAAAGTAAATTGGCTTGCGTGTTTTAACCCCGGATAATTTCAGCACTCCCACGTTTTGTGAAAACGTTGAGTAGGGAAAGGTATTGAAGAGGCCACCAAGGACAGCAGCAATTCCTTCTGCGCGGTAACCACGTTTCAAGTCGTCACTTGAAATCTTTTGGCCAGTCACTTCGCTTAGTGCAAAGAAAACGCCTGTCGATTCAATCATTGTCGTTAGGGTAACTAAACACATCGTTATAATAGAAGAAAATTTAAAAGCAGGAACACCAAAGTAAAAAAGTTGTGGCAGGTGGAACCAGTTGGCTTGACCCACTGACTTTAAAGAAACTAAGCCAAAAGCACCAGCAATAAATGAACCAGCCAAGATACCGATTAAAATGGCAATGGAGCGGATGAAACCTTTAGCAAAAGCATTAATCGCAATAATAATGACAATCGTGATTAATCCGACTTCTAATGAAGAAATTGATCCAAATGACTTGGCGGCCACATCACCGCCACCCAGATTTTGAAAACCAACGGGTACGAGTGTAAACCCAATCACGGTAATTAATGAGCCTGTAACAACGGGTGGAAAAAGGTGCTTAATTTTGGAAAAGAGACCAGCAATTAGGAAAACAAAAATACCAGCCGCAATAATCGCACCGTACATGTAGGTAATTCCCTGGGTACCACCGATAGAAGATAAAGGTGCAACAGCTTGTACTGCGCATCCTAGAACTACCGGTAACCCAATTCCTGTTAACGCTGTGCGTTTCAGTTGAAGCAAAGTTGCAATGCCACACATAAAGATGTCCATCGAAACAAGATAGGTCATTTGTGCGGCGTTAAAGTGAAGCGCCCCCCCAATTAACAAAGGCACTAACACATCACCAGAGTACATGGCTAAGAGATGTTGAAAACCTAAAATCATGGCTTTCCATGTTGACACCTCACCGGTTGAAGACTGTGGACGAACAGCTGTTGAAACAGAACTCATCGCTTTCAAAAGATCCTCCTAGGTGCAATCTGCCAAATGCTACCAAGTAGATTGAGCTAAAAAAGACTCTTTTTGCACACAGGCAAAAAGAGTCCACTAATAAGCGCTCAATTTGCTTATAGTCCAGAATTTACGGTTCTGGGTAGAAACTCGTCGACCATATTACGACATTATATAGGCAATTGCTATTTGATTTTGTAACAAAATACTAACATCAACAATTCAAGATAACAACCCCCAGACAGCAAGTTTTTTCATGAATTCGTTTTCAAATTGATATGTTATGATTAGCTTGATAGGAGATGGAAATAATGGCCCAATTACATGTCATTAAAGGTGATATTACTAAAATGGACGTCGATGCGATCGTCAATGCAGCTAACACCACATTACTTGGTGGCGGTGGTGTGGACGGTGCAATCCATCAAGCAGCGGGTCCCGAGTTGTTAGCAGCATGCCGCAAATTACATGGTTGTCCGACTGGAGAAGCCAAAATTACACCGGGATTTAAACTGCCGGCGAAATTTGTCATTCATACACCTGGTCCCGTTTGGACTGGTGGAAGTCATGATGAAGCCCAGTTATTACACAATTCATATGCTAACAGTTTGCAACTCGCACATGATAACGACTGCCAAACTGTGGCATTTCCATCGATTAGTACTGGTATCTACCGCTTTCCATTAGATCAAGCAGCTCAAATTGCGGTCACGACAATTCACAATTTTTTAAAAACTGACAATGTCGTGCAAACCGTCACGATGGTCTGTTTTGATGACCGGACATTTGCGGCTTATGAAACAGCAACTAAAAACGACTAGCTAATTAGCTAGTCGTTTTGTGTGTATAGGCAGTGATTCGACCTAACAAAGGTCCAATTTGCATACCGAAATTACGTGGTATCGCTGAATTTTCAGTATCTTTTAAAGCACTGTATGTGTAATCAGTCGCTAATCGAATGGCAGTGCTGAAATCAGATTGTGTTTCCATAAATCCTGTTAGTAAAGCGGCGAAAACATCACCACTACCAAAGAAATGACCCTTTAACTTTTCACGACCATAATAAGTAACTTGTCCGTTTTCAAGCCAAGCGCAACCAATTAAATTATCTACCCACACGTCAGTAATGACAGCTCGACCACCTGGCCGCATGCGGGTCTCTAATTGAGTTAATAACTTTAATTTTTGTTGTTTTCTCGGATAGGTATCAACAGCGGTTTCAGTTAAAAATTGTGCTTCAGTAATGTTAGGAACTGTCACATCGGCCTTAGAAAGTAAGTGACGCATTTTTTCAGGATAATCAGTAGGTAAACCAGGATAAAGCTCGTTATCATCACCCATAGCAGGATCGAAAATAATCAAATTGGTGCGGTTCGTCAAAGCGCTATCTATTAACTCACAAATTTGATCACTACCAAGGTAACCAATTAGTGCACTGTCAAACTGAATATTTTGTTCTTTAAAGTGGTTAACTGCTTCAGGCAACCAGTTATTTAAATGGGCTTTAACAGGTTGACCGAAAGTTTCTGTTTGTGTTGACAATAAGGCTGTGGGCAAGGTAATTAGTTGCTGATTAAATGCCGTCAAAATTGGTAATGCCACGCTCATTGAAAGATTACCAACAGCCGATAGGTCTTCAGCAATTAAGGTTGTTTTTGGGGTGGATTCCATTGTTAGAACTCACTTTCACAAGATTAAGCAATTTTCAGTGCTTTACGTAATTTAACAGCGATTGGCAAGCCAATAGCGGCACCAACAACTGCTTGAATTAAATTGGTTGGGATACCAATTAGTCCGGGAGTTAACGAGTAGAGGAGTGTATCGCTAAGAAAGTAACCGGCGACCATCACAAGACTACCAACCAATAAAGCAATAACTTGAGTTTTACGATCTTTTTGGTAACCTAGTAAACCAACAATAAATCCTTCTGCACCATGAACGATTAGTGAAAAGAACATATATTGTGAGTAGCCGGAAATTAAATCGAGTAAAAAGCCACTTAGGCCACCGACAATTAAGCCATCACGTTTACCATACATAATTGCAGCGATAAAAATACCAGCATCACAAAGGTTGATGTTACCGTGTGTCATAGGAACAGGAATGATAAAGAAGCGGGCAATAACCACGGTAACTGCCACTAACATGGCTGGAATAATAATTCGTTTAACTGATTGATTTGATTGCATAATAGCATCTCCCTAATTCAAATAAACTGCAATGCAACAACTGTTTTCAGTGTACAACAGAGCTTGTGAAAATAATAGTTAATTTAGTGATCTTTTATTGTTTTTTTGGTTAAAATGGCCAATGTTCCAAGGTATAGGCCATTTGCCAAAAAGCTAATTCGTAAGTACTACTTTTCAAAAAAGCGCGTTTCATTAAATCAAGTTCAGCTTGTGGCGCATTTTGACTGTACTTTTTCAATAGATTAATCATATTCGTGGTACCATCGGTGAACCCATCGCTTGCATAACTGTCTAAAAATTGTTGGTAAATTTTCACAGGTGAATGTTGTCCAGCTAATTTTTTGCCAATTTCATTATACAACCAATAGCATGGTAGCAAGGCTGCAATTGCTCGACCAACCGAACCAGACATTAGTTCATAATGCATGTGGGTCACATAATTATATGCAGTAGGTGCGATTGGAGTATTTTGAATTTCATCGTCAGTGATGTGCAGTTGGTTAAACATCGATTCGCGAATATCAATTTCGCCATCCTCAAGACCCAATGCACCTTCTTTTAAAACTTTGATTGCCTTGGGATCATCAATATGATGAGCAATTTCTAAATGAAATTTACCAAATTGTTCAAGATAGTAACGATCTTGTTTCAAATAGAAACGGTAAATTTCCTTTGGTAGTGTTCCGGCAACAAGTTCTTGAATAAAAGGATGGTCAAAACTTTTTTGCCAAATTGGTTTGGCATCTTCGTGTAATTGATCTACAAACATATGATTACTCCTCGACAAAATTTTGATAATAAAACACCTCACTAGTCTAGGCAAGTGAGGTGCTTTGATGTCTTCCTTCGACAGTATTAGCTGTATCAGGTTCAATGGGTATTTCTCAGCTCGAATATGAGCACCCCAGACTTGCGAGATGTTTAATTATCTTTACGATATGAAAAAAATAGGTTTTTGTCAATTGATCGCTAGAATTTTAACTTGATAACTGCCATTTGGTGCAGTGACAGTCACAATGGTACCTGATTTTTGATGCACAATAACGCTGCCTAAAGGAGAGTCAAACGAAATTTTTTGCTTTTGAATATTGGCTTCTTGCTTACCTACAACCGTGTAGGTTACTTGATCGTGGTCATCAAGAAATTCCAGTGTGACCACGGAACCAATTTCGACTGTATTACCTGTTGTTGGTGCGACCACCTGGGCATATTGTAATTGCTTATTTAAAAAACGAAGTCGACCTTCCAATCGGCGCAAATCACGTTTAGCAGAACTATACTCTGCATTTTCAGACAGATCACCAAGTGCTCTGGCAGCTTGTAATGCTTGAATTTTAGCCGGCCGATCTTGTTTTAATTGTTCGATTTCTGTTTCAATTTCGTCATAGCCGGTTTGGGTCATTTTGTTGAAGTAGGGTTCCATATAAAATTCCTCCACTTTGATTATAGAGCAGATTGTCTGTTTTATAATAGAAATGAAATAAATGTTTTATTTGGATAGTGATGTTGTAAAATATTACCAAGCTTAAACAAAATTAATTTGGAGGAAGAGCATGCAAGATTATCGGATTGAATCAGATACATTGGGTGACGTTAAAATTCCAGCAGATGCACAATGGGGTGCGCAGACTGAACGAAGCCGGCATAATTTTACCACCGGTGAAAAGATGCCATTAGCCATTATTCGTGTGTTGCTACAGTTGAAAAAAGCTGCAGCCAAAGCTAATCAGGATGCTCACGGAATTGCAGAGGATAAAGCAACACTCATCATTGCAGCAATTGACCAACTGCTCAAGTTAGATGACGACCAACTCAGAAAAGATTTTCCACTCGTAGTTTATCAAACTGGCTCCGGTACGCAGACTAACATGAATGTGAATGAAGTTGTCGCTCATGTTGCAGCTCGAATAAATCCAAATCTTGAAATTTTGCCTAACGATGACGTAAATCATGGTCAGAGTTCAAATGATATTTTTCCAACCGCGATGAATATCACTGCTGCGTTAACAGTTCAAAAAATGACAGCCGCTGTGCAACATTTAATTGATCAGTTGGAAGAAAAAAGAAAAGCCTACTGGCACACAGTTAAAATTGGCCGTACGCATTTGCAAGATGCGACACCAATTACGTTTGGCCAAGAAATTAGCGGTTGGCAAAGTGCGCTTGAACATGATTTAATATTTCTTGAGTCATTGGCTCCTTCATTAAATGAATTAGCAATTGGTGGCACAGCTGTCGGGACCGGGTTAAATGCCGCACCTGGTTTTGCCGAAGAGATTGCGCAACAAATGAGTCAAATTTATGGAATTCAATTTACTGCTGAATCGAATAAATATTATGGCTTAGCCCATCATTCTGCATTGAGTGCCGTGCATGGGGCCATGAAAACGTTGGCTAATGACCTAATGAAAATCGCGAATGACGTGCGTTTCTTGGGTAGCGGACCAAGATCGGGGTATGGCGAATTACAATTACCTGCAAATGAACCGGGCTCTTCAATTATGCCTGGCAAGGTTAACCCGACCCAAGCGGAAGCCATTACGATGGCCGCTGCACGGGTGATGGGTAACGATGTCACCATCTCGATTGCGGCCAGCCAAGGTAATTTTGAAATGAACGTTTATAAACCTGTTTTAATCAGTACATTTTTAGAATCTGCTGAATTGTTGAACGGCACGATGCAAGGCTTTAGTGACTTGATGATTGCTGGGTTAACGGTGAATGAAGAACGGATGCAACAATTAGTAGATCAATCACTCATGACTGTGACCGCATTATCACCACATATCGGCTATCATGATAGCGCAAAAATTGCCCAATTTGCTCAAAAAGAACATTTAACACTGAGAAAAGCGGCAATTCAATCTGGTAAAGTCACCGAGCAGCAATTTGACGAGTGGGTCGATCCGCTCAAAATGACCAATGTTGACCGTCATGACGATTAGAAAATGGAGACGATGAAAATGGCTGAACCATTCAGATTTGAACCAACTGCGATGAGTGAACTACAAACGCAATATGATGTTGTTATTATCGGTAGTGGTGGCGCTGGCATTACCAGTGCCATTCAGGCTAGTGAATTAGGATTGAAGCCAGTCATTTTTGAAAAAATGCCCAAAATCGGTGGCAATACGACTCGAGCGTCTTCGGGGATGAACGCGGCAGAAACATCCGTGCAATTACGCCACCATATTGTTGACAGTTTTACAGCATTTTATGACGAAACACTGCAAGGTGGTGGGCAGTTAAATGATCCTGCGTTGCTGCATTATTTTACGGAACACAGTGCATTGGCGATTGATTGGCTAGCTGAACATGACATCAATCTGGATGACGTCACAATTACAGGTGGTATGACCACAAAACGGACACATCGGCCAGCTAGTTTAGCAGCGATTGGTGGTTATTTAATTAATGGCTTGCTCAAACAGACCGCACAGCTAAACGTACCAATTTTTACTGATACTGAAGTGACGAAATTGCAGCTAACTGATCATCAGATTGCTGGTGTTGAAATCGATGTTAATAAAAAACAGCAAGTCATCAAGGCGCCGACGGTCATTATTGCAAGCGGCGGTTTTGGTGCTAATCAAACGTTGATCGGTCGATATCGGCCTGAGCTGTCAGATTATAAAACCACCAATCAACCTGGTGCGATGGGTGATGGTATTAAATTGGCTACACAAATTGGAGCGCAGACTGTTGATATGCAACAGATTCAAATTCACCCGACCGTGCAACAAGATCAACCGCATACCTATTTAATTGGCGAAGCGGTACGTGGTGAAGGGGCTATTCTAGTTAATACCGATGGTAAGCGATTCATCAACGAATTGGATACCCGCAAGGTCGTTTCGGATGCCATAAATCAACTGGGCGGTACAGGTGCGTACTTGATTTTTGATCAATCAATTCGTGAACGAGTTAAAGCAATTGAGTTCTATGATTCAATTGGGTTAGTGACCACTAGTAAGAATTTAACTGAATTAGCTACTCAAATTAAAGTTAACGAGGAAACGCTAAAACAAACTGTTAAAACTTGGAATTCAGCCGTTGTCTCACAAAATGATCTTGAATTTGGTCGGACCACGGGGATGACGACTGAAATCAATCAAGGCCCATTTTTTTCAATTCATGTTTCACCTGCCATTCATTACACAATGGGTGGGTTGAAAATTAACCCACAAACACAGGTACTCAATGAAAAAGATCAACCCATTGACGGATTATATGCAGCCGGCGAAGTGGTCGGTGGCTTGCATGGCAATAACCGCATTGGTGGCAATTCAATTGCTGAAATTGTGGTCTTCGGTCGTCAAGCAGGACAACAAGTATTTAAATATTTAGAGTCATAAAAAAATACCAAGCACTCACCAATCGTGAGCAACTTGGTATTTTTTTAGTAAACAGGATGCCACTGAGTATCTGTGACAGCTTTTTTAATGTCTGTAATTTTTTCTTTATTCAACCCTTGCTCAATTGCAGCTTTAGCAGTCGCAATGGCTGTAGTTGTCGAAAATTCGTTAATCTTTGTAACAGGCGGTAACACAGCTGCCCCAGGTTCACTAGGATCAACAAACCCGCTCAAAGAATGGGATGCTGCACTAATCATTTCATCAGTTAACAATTTAGCGGTAGCTGCAATCGTACCTAATGCAAGTCCAGGATACACTAACGCATTGTTAGCTTGGCCAATTTGATAAGTGACACCCTTGTACGTAACTGGAACACTTGGTACACCCGTTGCAACCAACGCTTTACCATTTGTCCACTCAATCAGATCGTGAGCATTAGCTTCTAGTAACTTAGTTGGATTTGAAATTGGGAAAATAATCGGACGTTCAGTATGAGCGGCCATTTCTTTAATGATGGCTTCCGTAAAGGCACCAGGAACAGTTGAAGTACCAACTAAAATAGTTGGATGAACTGCTTTAACTACTGCCGCTAAATTGGTTAATTCCTGAGAATTACTAAACTCATTTCGTTTCCGGGCAAATGGCTGCTGTTCAGGTGTTAAACCGGGTGTGTCTTCAAATAAGAGTCCCTGTTTATCAACTAAGTAAAAATGTTTTTTGGCTTCTTCAGGTGATAAACCTTGTAATAACATTTCTTCATAAACACGTTTAACAATACCGCTGCCAGCCGTACCAGCACCAAATGACAAATATTTTTGATCAGCCAATTTTTGCTTAGAGATATTCAACGCACCTAAGATACCAGCAGTGACAATAATTCCAGTGCCTTGGATATCGTCGTTAAAGGTGGTCATCTGATCCTTGAATCGCTTTAAAATATTCGCAGCATTGCTACGCCCAAAATCTTCAAAGTGAAGATACACGTTTGGAAATAGTGTTTGAACATCGCCGACAAATTGATTAACAAATGCATCGTATTGAGTACCACGAATGCGTTCATGTCGATTACCCAGATACAGTGGATCATCAAGTAAACTTTGACGATTAGTACCGGTATCAAGCACAACAGGCAGAACTTGTGCAGGATCAATACCGGCTGCGGCGGTATAAACCATTAATTTACCCACAGAAATATCCACACCTTGGACACCCCAGTCACCAATACCCAAAATTCCTTCAGCATCGCTGACAACAATCAAACGAATGTCGCGACCGTCAGCTGCTTTTTGCAGTGCCGTTTTCATATTTGTGGGATCATCAATTGATAAAAATACGGCACCTTGAGGTTGGACATAATACTGACTGTAATGTTCAATGGTGTCCGCAATCGTCGGATCATATACAATTGGCATAAATTCAGCAATGTGTTTACTAAATAAATTGAAAAAGAGGGTTCGATTTTCGTTAAAAACAGTCATTAAGAAAAATCGTTTTTCAAGTGGCGATTGCTTCATTTGTAGTTGTTGATAAGCTTGCTGTGCCTGTTGGTCAATGGTTTGAATCGTTGGGGGCAATAGGCCGTTTAGACCAAATTGATCACGTTCAGACTTTGTAAAACCGGTGCCTTTATTCATAAATGGATTGTGCAAAATTTCAAGTGTTGTCATAAAAAGTGCCTTCTTTTTTAATTTGATAAGTCTGTTATAATTCGGATAAATATTTATAGTCAAATTAAACATAATCAATAAATAAAATTTATAGGAGATTAAAAATGAGAATTCGTGATCTAGAATATTTCAATCAACTAGTTCGAATGCATAACTTTACACAAGTGGGTCAGTATTTTTCAGTTAGTCAACCAACAATTACATATGCGATTAAAAGGCTTGAACAAGAGTTACAATCACAATTAATTCAAGTTCAAACTAAACCACAACAAGTTTTAATTACGACTGCTGGTCAGCAATTTTATGTACATTCGCAAAATATTGTGACTGAATTGAAACGTGCCCAATTAGAATTAGACAATCAAAAGAAAGAGAAAATTATTTTAGGATTACCACCAATTATTGGTAAAGCATTTTTTCCTAAATACATCAATCAACTTAATCAAGCGGGTGTGATTGAACAGTTGGAAACAGTCACGGTCGGATCTGGCGAGACCTTAAAGCAACTTCTGGAAGGCAAAATTAATTTAGCAATTGTTGCTTCCAGTGAAAATCTGGTTCAGGAAAATTTGAACGTGGTGAAACTCGCACAATCTCAGTTTAAAATAATTGTTAGTCCTGAACTTGATTTACCAAAAGAGACGATTCATTTTGTAGATATGACAAAATATCCATTTGTTGCCTTTGATGAGGGTTATGTTCACAACAAGGTTTTTGGCTTTTTAATTAGTCGAAACCAGAATAATCCAAAAATTGTATATAGAACTACTGATGTAGATGTATTAAAAAAGATGGTCGAACAAAATGTAGGTATTGCATTGTTAACTGAATTAGCAATAACGAAAAATGATCAGCTTCGTGTGTTATCGCTAAGCGATGATCAATTGCCATCTTTTAATGTCTATTTAGCCTACCGACATGATTATCAACTGACCGCAACTGAACAAAAATTCATAGAAATCATGAAACAAACAAGCAATGAATGAGCAAAAAATTGGAAACGCTGATGCAACATAAAAAAGTTGGGAGGGAGACTCTATTTATGATTGTATTGGGAAGTTACAACTAGATTTTTAAGAAAACGGTTGCAAAACCTCAAAAAAAGAATATTATGTACTTGAGTACTCAAGTAGTAAACTAGGAGATGACTTTTTGCGGATTGAACCAAAAGCTAGTAACAGTCTCAGAGCTCAGATTGTTGCTGCCATTCAAACAGATATTTTTGAAAACCGCCAAATCGGTGAGAAACTACCGTCTGAAACGGAATATGCCGAAAAATTCGGTGTGACCAGGTCCACAATTCAAAAGGCCTTGATTGATTTAACTGAAATGAACCTGATTAAAAAAGTTCAAGGTAAGGGCTCATTTGTGAATATGCGGCAACCAATCGTGAAAATGTTTAACTTTAAGGGTTTTTCAGATTATGCCAAACATATTGGTGCAACGCCGATTACTAAAGTGATTAATAACATCATTGAAGAACGTGATGGTGAAAAATTTATGATTTTACGGCGCCTACGGTCTATCAAAACAGCCACGGGTGCGATCCCGTTAACACTGGATGAATCGCACCTGAGTTTGAGTCGCTTTCCGAACTTAACTGATTTTGATTTTAACGATCGTTCACTTTACGATACTTTGCGTGAAGAATACGGTGTTAATCCAATGACTACGACTTTAAAAATGTCGGCAATTGCCGCTGATTCTCAGGTAAAAGAACTTCTGGAGTGCAAAGAAGCTGATCCCCTGTTACAAGCGCAAGGAACAGTTTTTGATGCGAATTCAGAAGTCGTAGAAACGGTCAGAATTATTTATAGTCAACAAACAGAATTTGATATTAACTTAGGAATTTAGGAAGTGGAATTGATGCGAGACAAAGATAAAGTCTTAGGAACGCTATATGGTCAAGCAATTGGTGATGCAATGGGGATGCCCTCAGAATTGTGGCCAATTCAAAAAATTCGTGAGAAGTTTAATGGAAAAATCACCGAATTTTTAGATGGTACTGATGATAATGATATTGCCATTAATTTCAAAGCCGGTGAATATACCGACGATACGAACCAAGCCTTTGCCATTTTAGATGCCTTAATTGAAACTGACTGGCAACCTGATACTAAAGTGCTAGTGAAATATATTATGGCATGGGCAGATAAAGTCGGTGCTTGGGATAACAATATCTTGGGACCTAGTAGTAAAGCTGCTTTAACACTCGTTAAAGAAGGAAAAGATCCACAAGAAGTCACCAAATCAGCACTGACGAATGGTGCTGGAATGCGAATTGCGCCCATTGGAACGTTATACGAACCAACAGACATTAAAGCGCTCGTCGAGATGGTCTATGAAGTGACTAAAATTACGCATTCAAGCGATGTTGCCATTAGCGGGGCCGCTATGATTGCGGGCGCCGTAACAGCTGCAATGGCCGATTATAGTTGGGATGATATTGTTAAGTTTGCGATCCGTGCTAATGATTTAGGCTTTGCACTAGGCTCACCTACTTGGGCGGCAAAAAATAAAAATCGTCTCCAAATTGGGGTCAATTTGGCACACAAGTATGCCAGTGATGAAGATAAATTTAGCCAGTCTATCTACGAGACAGTCGGAACAGGCACAATGATCTCAGAGAGCATTCCTGCAGCTCTTGCGATGGCTTATTACGCGCAGGATGTGCAAAAGTGTGCCTATCTGTGTACAAACCTTGGTGGCGATACGGATACGATCGGTGCCATGGCAGTGGCTATTTGTGGCGCTAAACAAGGAGCTAGCCAAATTCCGCAAGCTTGGAAAGATTTAATTGATGAAAAAAATCAGCAACACAATATTCATGCGCTCGCTGACGAAATTATGAAGTTCCATCACTAAAGACAATTTAAAGGAGTGTGTATTATGGACGACCGCATTATCAAAGTACCTGAAGAAGATAAAACTTTGAGCCCGGGAAAGTTATTTTACAACTGGTTTGCTGCTAATATTGGCATCATGGGATTTGTGTATGGTGCCATTATCGTAAGCTATCACCTGTCATTTGGACAGGCCCTTTTAGCAGCACTTGTGGGAGCGCTTTCTTTCGTAATTCCTGGCTGGGTAGCGATGATTGGCCAACGTGAAGGCGTGACGACCTTTAAGCTCAGTCGTGCTGCTTATGGGACCCATGGCAACAAAATTCCAAACCTCATGGCATGGTTGAACATGGTGGGTTGGTTATCAGTGAACGTCATCACTGGAACCTTACTTTTCTCTGCTATGCTAAAAACAATTCATATTCAAAAAAATACATTTACAATGCTCATTTGTTTGATTGTGTTTGCTGGGTTGGTTATTATTTCTGGATTATTTAAAGAAGAAACATTAGCTAAAATTCAAACATGGATGAGTTGGTTATTTGGTATTTTAACCTTAGTGATGTTAATCATGTTCTTATCTAAAGCCAACTGGCATGCTGCATTTGCGATGAAATCAGGAAGCTGGGTCACTGGTTGGTTGCCAGCTGTAGCGTTTGTCGCCGCTGGTTCAAGTATTTCATGGTCAATGGCTGCCGCCGATTGGGGTGCTTACGTTAAACCAACCACCAAACCAGCCGCTACTTTCTGGAATACAACCCTCGGTGCTGCAATTCCACTCTTTATTTTAATGGCTGGTGGCTTATTATTAAGTACGATTTCACCAAATTTAGCTTCAGCTAGTGATCCATATAATGTCATGTTTGATGCCATTCCAAGTTGGTTTGGATTCTTATACTTCTTGTCAGCTGCTGGTGGTTTAATTCCACAATGTCTGGTTTCATTCCGCTCAGCCCGAATCAATTTATCAACTATTGGTATTAACGTGTCACAAAAAGTTTCTTTAACTTTGCACGCTGCTATTATTGTGATTATTTCCGTTTATGTACTTTTCATTTCTGGTAATTTCTTGAGCAACTTTGAACTCTTCTTGAACTTCTTAGGAATCTGCTTGGCCTCATGGGTCGCTATTTTCCTAGTCGACAGCGTTTTATATCGCAAACATGGATATGATGTAGATTTAATGCGTGAAGATTCATCAGTTCATTATAACTGGCCTGGAATTATTTCATGGATCATTGCGACAATTACTGGGTTCTTATTTACTAGTAACTCGGCCTATCGTGGTATTTTTGCGCACGGTATTTTTGAAAACAACAGTAGTTTAGCGGTCTTTGTTTCTGCAATTGTCGCCATTATTGTCATGTCAATTTTCTCATTTGCAAAGGGGACAAAAGCGCATGAGTGATAAAGTACTAGTGGTAGGTGCTGCATTTGTCGATGTCCTAATGGATGTGCCCAACTTACCCGTTTCTGGCGGGGACGTTACGGGCGTCTTTCACCAAAATGTCGTTGGCGGTTCTGCCTTTAATGTCTATGGGGCGTTGCAATATGTCAACGCGCAGTCTGACTTGTTTGTGCCGGTCGGGAGCGGTCAATATGCCAATGTGGTCCGCCAGGCGTTTCAAGATAAACAAATTCCCATGCTCATTGAACGAACTGAAAAAGATAACGGCTGGGATCTATGCTTAGTTGAACCAAGTGGCGAACGTTCATTCATTACGGTGCCAGGAATTGATCAGTTGTGGACCAAAGAATGGTTTGATAATATTGATTTAAATGATTATAAATATTTTTATATTAGCGGCTATGAAACAGAAAACGTCGCTTCTACAGAAGTGATTTTGAATCAATTTGATCAACGTCGTGACGACGCCTATGTGCTCTTTGATGCGTCACCAAGAGTTAGTCACATGGATCAAACCGTGATTGACCGGTTCCTAAGTCACAATGTCATTGTGCATTGTAATGAAGATGAAATTGGGTTTATGAGTACCGAAACCACCTTGGAAAATAAGATGAAAGACATCTATCAAAAAACGCAAAGTCCGGTCATTGTGACTTTAGGTTCGAAAGGGGCCGCGCTTTATCATGATGATGCTTTCAGTGTCATTACCAGTGATCAGGCAATAGTTGTGAATACAATTGGTGCTGGAGATACTCATTGCGGTGGCATTTTGGCCGGCTTGCAGCAGGGGTTATCCATTGAAGAAGCCATACAATTAGGTAACGAATTGTCCTTAAAAGTGGTTCAGCAACAAGCAGGAAGTTTATAGCAAAATAAAAAGGCTTCGAATAATGAAGCCTTTTTTTGCTATTTACGAGCATCCGTTAGTGTTGTTCTACCAGCAATTGCAGTCACATTGGCGACTGAGTTACGAGAGGTTTGTTTTTGATTATTAGCGTTAGGCCATGAAAACGTACCGTTGGCAAAGTTAACAATATCATCTTTAGTAATTGTTTCTAAAGGAGTATCGTTACCAGCGTTATCCGTTTTACCGTTTTGAGCATCATAGATAAAAATTTTGCCATGGTTAATTGTATAAGCAGCCTTTGGATCACCTGTACCCTGACTGCCAGTGGTTACAAAGTAAGTGACCCCTTCTTCACCAGGCTCAGTTTGATGACCCGAGGCATGGAAATCATTTGAAATGACAACGTTGATTTTGTCATTACCTTTGAGTGCTTTCCAACTAGTTAGCAGCTTACCACTGCTATGCTCATTAGTTTCATAATTAATAATGGCACCAACAGTTTGTTGGGGTGTTAATGTCGCAACGCTCAACTTGGCTGTCGCTGAGTTATTCTGTTGCTGATTACTGTTATTAGATGATTTGGAACTACTGCTTGATACAGATGCGGAATAGTCACTGTTGTTGCTATTGGTATTCTGTTTTTTCTGGCCGCAGCCAGCAAGTGATAGCAACAAAACTCCACATGAAATAAAACTGATAAATTTAGTCATAATGACCTCCAAAAAAGATTAAGTTACTTTAATCATAGGCATTTCATGATGTAATAACAATCAAAAATTGAGAATAAGTAATTATTAATTTTCTTTCGAAAAGCTTAACTAATAGACACCGTCAACTATGCTAAACTTAAGACTCATTATTTGGGATGGGTGAGCGTATGAAAGTTGTTAAGTATATTGGTTTAGGGTTAGGAATTATGATCAGTAGCATCATTGCCTTAGTTGTTTTGGTATTCATTCTCGGATTGCCACTTAGCTTCGTGGACGGTAGTTGGCAAGCTAATGATTATGCTCAACGGCTGAAACATTCTGATGCCATTGAACGGCAGTTAAATGAAGTGCTTAAAAAGCATGATTTAAACGTGCAAGCCTACATTGATGATACTAAGGTTCATGAAGGCGTTGGTTTGCATGACCTTACCACAGTTAAGGCAAAGTTAACATTTGTGCGTGCAGATGGTGCTAAGTTACACAGAACTGTGCAATTAGCGAATAACGGTTATAAAAAATTAAGTGTCCAAGATTTTGATCAGGTTACCGATTCTGGATATGGGATGAGTGATGAACTATTTAAAAAACTATTTCATAAAGCGTATGGGCTACCAGAGGACAACGGATACGAACAGGATACCCCAATTCATCGCGTTTCATATTTTGAATTTGAAAACAACGTTACAATGATTGATTACTTACGGGCGTGGCAAAATGATCAGTTACAACCGGCGCTAAAAAATCAAAAATTGGCGCAGCAATTGCTTGTGCAATTTTCGAAAAATGAAACTGGTGATGATCATAAATTATTTTCAGTCAATTACGATTTTACAGTGACTGATCAACTATCTGCAGCTGAACTAAACGATTACGTGAATGATCAATTGGAGATGGATGTTAAGCACATGCCTAAGAATCTGCCGCTGCTGGTCATGGTCAGCTCAACGGATAATACAGAAGCTGAAAAAAATGAGTACTTTCATATTTTAGTGGATGATCATAATCAAATTCATTTAATCGATAATGATCGTAAAGATTTTGGTACTGATGATACTTATATTTTTAAACTTGCAGCATAGTGAACTGACTATTTTCCCAATAGTCAGTTTTTTAATAAAAAAATTTTTGAATAGCGACACTTTACCAAGAAAGTTTGCATATCCAATGATAAATGAAAATCACGTAAAATCGGTTTGACACTTGGCTTAGCAACGTTGTAAGATGACATTTCTGTGAATGAAAGGAATTCATTTTAAACGTGATGATGCAAATTAAAGCACAAAATATAATCATTTATCTGTACGGTGTGATCTGTAGTTTAATCATTGGCATGCTAATGGGTGGTTTCTACCTGTTGCAAGGTCAATTGATTGAATTAGTTGGAATTGGGACCAGTTTCCGTCCGGTGTTTAATGCGATTTGGATTGCTTTAGTCAGCGTCCTGATTTTAGTGATCCATCAAACGACGGGTGAACTACCGAAAAAATTAGGTGCGATTAAATTGGAGCTCCATCAAACCGGTGCGGCTAATTATCGCTATGTGTTGTTACAAATGGTACTACCAGCAATTATTTTAACGAGTGGGACGAGCCTAGGACCGGAAGCAACGCTGGTAAGCTCCACGGTTTTGTACGGTCTGTGGCTCCAGGATAAATTACGATATCTAACCGTTAATTGGCCAAATTTGCATGGTCGAAACCGAGTGAAGGCATTACTAGTACCCCATCACTATTTATTAAAATCGGCAGATGGCATCAAATGGACACCATTAACTGCCGGTTTTTTTGCAATTGGTGTGGTTAGTTTCTACTTCACCTGTAAACTGGGCGGTGAATCATCTGTCATTGTTTATTTGGGTCAATCTCATTGGGGATGGACGGATATTATCTGGGGTATTCCGATTGTCATTTTAGGCCTAGTACTAGGCAAGGTTTATCTAAAAATCATGACCTGGAGCAGCCGTGGTATTGAATTGCGATTTACACGTCAATTCAGTTTGATTGTATTTGGCGGAGTGGCAATTTACCTCGCTAGCCTGTGGATGCCGTCGATTAATTTTTCGGGAATGGTGAATTTTCATCTATTAGCGACTAGTTGGCAGCACCAGTCACCGTTATTTTTATTGGGCCACTCGTTGCTAAAGTTAACGTTGCTGACGATTTGTTTGAATACTGGTTGGATTGGTGGAGAAATTTTCCCGGTACTATTTTGTGCCACCACTCAAGGTATTATACTGGGTCAACTATTGCCACAGTTGGATTTTGTTTTTTTGGTTGGCGTCTTTGCAATTAGTATGGGTTCTGTGATTTTAGAATCACCGTGGATTGCTGGCGGTGTGATGATGGTGATGTTTTTACCGCCGAATTTATTAGCAATCAATATCTGTTTGATGATGGGATTATTGATGCTAAAAAAGATGTTTAAACGTTAATAAGCGAAACTATACCAATTTAAAAAATCAAATTGTAAAAAGCAATATATATTTAGCAATCCCTTTTCTAAAGCGATTTAATATAGTCTAAATTATAATAACTGCGCTTAATTAAACTATACCTTTAACGGAATTTAATAAAAATTTTGTTGACATTGTACTTTTCGTTTCATAGAATGAAATCGTTTACAAGAATTAGTCCTAAGTTAGGATTAATAGAAAGGGGTCATTATGAGGAAAAAGGATGTCGTTAATTTGGTCGTCAGTTGCTTAGTAATCAGTTTGTTTGGCCTAATAATTTTTTTGCTACAACCAGGATGGATGATCAACGCATTGTTAGGAATCATCTTGATAGTGCTGATCATTATTGTTGGAACTCGTATTTCGAAAAAAAATCAGCTTGGTGAGCAAGTGGCAAAGATGACAGATATCACGAACCAGTTTAATTTATCTGAAATCAAGGTATACACATCAGCGCAATTTGCTCGTCTTTTTGGGAGTAAGAACATGGCTGTTTTGAAAGTGATTAGACAAAATCGTCAAACACAGCCAATTGTCATTTTGTCTGATGAAGTCAAAAACAAACATCATTATGCTGAATATCTGATAGATCGTCGGCGTGTCGAATATCAACAAGATTACGCCTTAAAAATAACGTCGAGTATTTCAATCGCATTGTTACTGTTATTGAACGGTGTAGTGGTCTATCTCTGGGCAATGAAACTGGGCCAAATTGACAACATGCTTTTAGGTGTTGGGGCAATACCGCTACTGTTTACACTTAGTTCTGTTTTGATTTTTCGTGTTTGGAATAGTTTTATTGATCGTCAAGATCGAAAAGTAGATCAAATTTTGATGGATGACTATTCAAAGCAAGAACTAATTGATTTTATCGTCACTGAGGAGCACTGCGTGAAGGAAAATATTGAGAAAAAAGCTGATTTAATCAGCTATCAAGCAGTGAATAAGCGCATTAAGGAAATTCGAGGAGGACAATAATGAGCGTCGGGAAAATGCAAGCATTAGATTATGTAACATTAGCACTCTTTTTTGTAATCATCATTGGGATTGGAATTTGGTCAAAACGCACTGTTAAGAGTTCAGAAGATTTTTACGTTGGTGGTGGGAAGATTCCATGGTGGTTATCTGGGATTTCACATCACGTATCAGGTTATTCTGGCGTTGTTTTCGTTGGATATGCCGGAATTGCATATGCACAGGGAACCGCAATTTATTTTTGGTGGTCATTTAACATCGCTGTTGGAGTGGTTATTGGTGCGTTTACCTTTATTCCACGTTGGCCGCGTCTTCGTAAAATTCTAGGTGTCCAGTCACCAACAGAATATTTGGAAATGCGGTACAGCCGATTAGCGCAATTACTAGTTTCTGGTTCAGGTATTATTGTTAAGCTTCTGGATGTTGGTGCTAAATGGGCTTCGCTTGGAATTTTATTATACGGCTTTACCGGGTTGCCAATTTGGATGGGAATTGTGATGGGTAGTTTGGCCTCCATGATTTATGTATCCATTGGGGGAATTATGGCTGACTTGATGACTGATTTTATTCAGTTTGCCGTGACCTTTTTAGCTGGTGTCCTCATCTTTGTATCGGTAGTCCACTATTTAAGTACCATTGGCTACTCATCATTAGGTGACATGATTAACGCCATTCCAAAAGGCCATTTACGTGCGTTTGAAAGTGGTCGGGGCCAAGGTTCGTTGTCATGGACGCTGCTATACTTCTTCGTCATGTTCTTTAGCTATAACGGTGGAACATGGAACCTGGCGGCGCGCTTTATTGCCACGCAAGATGATAAACAAGCGCAAAAAGCAGCCTTGTTATCAGCTGGATTGTATCTAGTTTGGCCATTAATCTTGTTTTTCCCAATGTTTGTGGCCCCAATCATTTTTCCAGGATGGACGCAAGCACAAGCCGAAGCCAATCTATATGCGAGTCTAGCTGGTAAATTTTTACCCGTCGGCTTAGTTGGATTAGTGCTGGCGGCGATGTTTGCGCAAACCATGTCGATGTGTAATTCAGATGTGAACGTGATTTCAGCTGTTATTACACGTGATATTTTACCAAAAATTAGTGCACGGTTCCGCCAACTGAGTGATCATAAGTCACTCGTGTTAGCACGACAAACCACGGTTGCTTTTACAGTTTGTACAGTAATAGTGGCGTTATTGAGAGATCAACTTGGTGGGGTAACCGGAATGATCTTGAGTTTAGTTGGAGCACTGCTTGGCCCCACTGCTATTCCACTATTGTTTGGATTATTACCACCGTTTAAACACAGTGACAGTAAAGCGGCCATTACGTCAATCGTATTAGGATTCCTCGTCTTTGTGGGAACAAAAGCGTTTGGGATTCAAATGCATGAAGATGTGGCTTTAATTGCACCATTATTAGCTTCAATGATTGGCTATCTTGGGGTTGGCTTGATTAATAAATACGTACTGAAAAAAGAAATTAAGCCTGAGGTACGTGACTTAATGGACCATATGTAGGAGATGGATACTGATGATTGAACATAAAGAAAACGATTTGGTAATTAGACAATATGAGCATCGGACAGAAATGGGCATTGATGCGGCCAAAAGAGTGGCTGCCAAAATGCGTGAAGTCATTGAAAGAAAGGGCAAAGTAAGAATGATTTTTGCATCAGCACCATCACAAGATGATGTGTTGGCCGCACTTGCCAAAGAAAAACTTGATTGGAGTCGTGTTGAAGGATTTCACATGGATGAATATCGCGGATTAGCGCCAGATGATACACGGCTATTTAGTTACTACATCAAGCAACATTTGTTTGATGTGGTGGGGATGACCAATTACCACGTGATTTCATCAATGGGTGAAAAACAGCAAGTGATTGATGAGTACACAAAATTGCTCACAGCCGAACCGATTGATATTTGTTGTATGGGAATCGGTGAAAATGGGCATATCGCATTCAATGAACCGGCATATGCCGACTTTAACGACCCAGTCAGCATTAAAGAAATCACGTTAGATGATGTTGATCGTCAACAACAAGTTAACGACGAATGCTTTGCCAAAATTGAAGATGTTCCTAAGACAGCATTAACACTAACAGTGCCAGTGTTGACAAATGTGGAACAGGTTTGTTGTGTGGTCCCTGGTCCAACGAAAAAAGCAATTTTGAAAAAATTAATTGCATCACCAGTGACAACTGACATTCCATCGTCAATATTGAAACGACATTCTGATTGTATTGTTTACACGGACCAAGAATTATTTGAAGAAAGTGGTCGGTAATTATGGAATATACGGGATTTGATGTTGTTAAAAAGCAATCTAAACAATTAAATACAACTACTAAAACCTATCAAACTGAAGGGACACAGACGCAAGCAGCAGAGTATTTATTTTTGCCATCATTGATCGATATTCAGGTTAATGGATATGCGGGTGTTGATTTCAATACCGAAGGCCTAACCGTGGCTAAAGTGGAAACTGTCTCTGAAAAGTTACGTCGGGCTGGTATTGGTTATTATTTTCCAACGATTATCACGAATGATCCGCAGTTCATCTCACAACAAATTGAAGCTGTAGTGGCAGCTGTTGAGCAGTCTGAAATTTGTGCACAAATGATTAAGGGTATTCATGTCGAAGGCCCCTTTATTTCAAAAGAAGATGGGCCACGGGGTGCTCATCCAATTGAATTTGTGCGCGCACCTGAGCGACAATTTGTGGATCACTGGTTATCTGCATCTAAAGGACTATTTAAGTTATTAACAATGTCACCAGAATGGCCTAATTCAGCTGAATTTATTGAGTATTGCCAAAGTAAGGGGATTGTCGTGTCTATCGGACACACCAATGCTAATACAGAGCAAATCGAACAAGCTGTGCAGGCAGGTGCCCAACTATCAACGCATTTGGGTAATGGTGCGCATGCGTACATTAAACGGCACCCGAACTATATTTGGGATCAGCTTGCTCAAGATGACCTGTATGCGAGTGTCATTGGTGACGGTCATCATTTGCCAACTTCGGTATTGAAAGTTTTTGGCAAGATTAAAAATGATCACTTGATTTTAATCAGTGATTCGACGCAATTTGCTGGTGCTAAGCCTGGCAAATATCAAACGTTAATTGGTGGGACAGTCACACTCAATGCTGAAAAGCGGTTATATATTGATGATAATCCAGATTTATTGGCAGGTTCTGCCATGAATTTGATGGATATGATTAATCACGTTGTGTCTGACAAGATTTTTTCATTAGATTATGCGTTGGCTTGTGCGACAACCCACCCACAGGCATTATTGAAGAATGTGGTGATATTTGAGCAAAATGATATAGTAGTTGTGAAACAGGTCGATCAACAACTAGAAGTTGTCGACTATATCCAGGATATTAATTAGCACAGGAGATAATCACATGGCAACCATTGGCCCGCACTTACTCAGAGAAAAAAATCAACGCAGTGTTTTGAAAACACTAAGACAAAATCCAGGAATTTCACGAAAAGAAATTGCTGACAAAACAGGACTTGGGAAAAACACAATTTCACTGATCATTGATGATTTAATTAATGACCAAGTGATTTATGAATCTCATAATCGTTCTGTTAATCAGGCAGGTCGTCCTAGTGTGTCGTTGAAATTTACTCGGCAAGGAATGTTGGTTGCCGGAATTGTTGTGGAGACCCAACAAATATCAGTGACCATTTATAATTATGGCTTGGAAGCTATGGAAACCTATCAAGTTGGTTTTGATGATGTCCACTTAGTAGCTAGTTTAAAACAAATTATTTCTGATTTGATGCAAAAATATGACCAAATTTTCGGTATTTCGATCGCAGTTCCCGGCATTATTGGTGCAGATGGTCAGACGATTATTAAGTCTAATTATTTTGGTTGGAAAAATTTAGATGTTCTGATCGAGTTACATCAAATTTTTGATGGCTTATTAGTCATTAATAATACGGTCAAAGCCATGGCCTTATTGTCGTTAGAAGAAACTTATCCAAAAGTAAAATCTATGTTTTTCTTAAATTTGGGCAATGGGGTTGGTGGCGCATTTATTAATCAACATGAAGTCTTAGTTGGGGATGATGGCCATGCCGGTGAAATTGGACAAATTCCTGTATCACTGATTGATGTAAAAGCTGATGCGACAACTATTGAACAGTACTATCGCCAACAAAAACAATTACTGCCAACAGATACAAAAGTGGCTGATCGACTGGCGTCACTGACGATTACGTTAGATCGCCTAATTCAATATTCTTTTGACCCTGAGCAGGTCGTCGTTCATGGCGCAGTCACCACTAATCCTGAATTTCAACAAGCAATTGAAAACTCTGACAGTCACGTACAAATCGTTGAGCAAAACATTGATTTATGCCGGGCGACTGCATTGACACTAATTAATAAATACGAATTGGAGTTATTTTTTTAGTATATAGCTATGGTTTTGGGAGGATCCAGTATGAAATTAAAAAGTTTTTATCAAGATCAATTCACTAACCAAATTTTTTATTTTTGGCAAAAAGCTTTTGATGATGTTAATGGTGGCGTTTATACCTGCTTTAATAATGAAGGTAGCCAGTTAGTCAGTCACGACAAATATGTTTGGTCACAAGGACGATATTTGTGGGTGGTCAGCAAAATGGTGCAGTTGGCTGAAAAACAATTGATAAATAATGATATTAAGATGTTAAAAAAACAGGCCAACTTAACCGCTAATTTTTTGCATGACAATGCATTATTACCTGATGGTAGCAGTGCCTTTCTACTAACTGAAGATGGCGAAAAAAAAGAAACCACTCCGGGCGTTGGCTATGATGACAGTATCTTTGCTGACTGTTTTGTCTTGCTCGGGTTTGCCAAATATTTAGAGGTCATTGAACATCGTGATGACTGGGCGCAATGGTTGTGGCAGTTATATCAAAATGTCGAAAAACGTATTAATAATCGAACATTTAAAACGGACCCTTATCCTGTTCCTGAGGGGATGATTTCGCATTCTATTCCTATGATTATGCAAAATGTGAATCAGGAAATGGCCAGTTGTTTTGCTAAATATGATGCCAAAAAAGCAGCCTATTGTTGTGAACAAACTACACGAAATATGACGGAAATTTTAACCGTTTTTTGTGATGATCAAAATCGAATTGGTGAGATCTTAAATGAAGATCAATCACGTCAAAACACTGTTTTACAGCGACATCTAAATCCGGGGCACTCGATTGAAGATTCCTGGTTTATTGTAGAAACAGCATTGATGAACCATGATCAAGAAGCTTTAGCTCAAGCGAAACAAATTGTGTTAAAAGCACTTGAGTTAGGTTGGGATCATGAAAACGGTGGTATTTTGCGTTATGTGGATTATGAAGATGGTGGGCAGCCACAAGGTCAATCAGAGACGGATGGGTTCACCCAGCTCATCAATGAAACGTGGGATTACAAACTTTGGTGGCCACATGCTGAAACCCTCTACACATTACTTCTACTTATGACGCACTTCAAAGATCTAAAGTTGAAAGATTGGTATCAAAAAGTTCACGAATATGTGTTTAGGACGTTTACAAATACTGACCAAAATATTCGTGAATGGATTCAAATCCGGACACGAGATGGGCAACCAGTTAGTAAAGTAGTTGCGTTGCCTGTAAAAGATCCTTACCACATCATGCGTAGTATGTTGTTGATTATTGAATTAATGAATAAGGTGAATTTTGATTTACCGACTGTAAAATAAAAATTTTAGTAATTTAAAATGAGACTCTAAAAATTAGAATGCTGTCTAATTTTTAGAGTCTCTTTATTTTATTGAAGCCTTGTTGATTTTAAACATGATATACTAAATGGTGTTTATTTCTAATGAAACAATAAATTAATTAATGGGGAGATTCAAATGAAATTAGGTTGGAAAATATTAATAGGAGTTATTGTAGTTGGTGCTGTTGGTGGAGGTACCTACATTTGGTATGAACAGCAAAATACAGACACGAATAATTCTTCAACTAATGAATCTACAAATTCTGCTTATACAGCGGAGAGTAAAGGTAAAAGTTCTCAGACTCATTCTAATAAAACTACTGGTAACGGAGCTAGCAGTACTAATAAAACATTATGGAATTCAAGTAAAACTGCAAAACTATCTTCATTCATGAGTGGTTGGCAAAAATCAATGAAGCAATCCTACTTAAGCTATCAACCAGGTGGTGCTCAGTATGATCAATATGGGGAAAAGTTTCCTGCCGGTCTAGATGGCTCGCAAATGCCATTAGTGGTCGGTGGACAAGGTGATCCAGTAGTTTCGATGGAATGGTCTAATGATGGGACTGGTAAGGCTGATTATCAAGTAGTTGCTGTTTATGGACGACAAAAGCCGAGTGACGCAACTGGGTTGTGGGATGAAACTCTTTATTTGTTTGCTATTCATAATGGTTCACCGGTTGTCTTGTATACACAACAAAATCAGGGCGGTGGGGATAATGCATTGCATTTTAAACCGACAGACAATACTGCATTAGAGAGCGGTTTTGATAAAATTGTAAATCGTTAGGGAAAAAGCTAAACGTTAAAAAACGTTTAGCTTTTTTAGTTGTAAATAATAAATTGATTAGAATTTTAAATATTCCCTGTTTACCGAATATGTATATCTGTATAATTGACACGGGCAACTAATATATAAAGTCAGTAAATTGAATAAATCTAGTCCCTAAAGCAGATGACATAAAACTCGGCTACTTAACTTGGGAGGATTATTTAATGTTAGTTAGTGATCTTTTGGTCTGGTCAGGAATTATATTTGGGGTATTGACCCTAATTTCTATAGTTTTATTGATTATTTCATTAATAAAAAAGAAAAAAAGAGGGCTCGCAGTTATCGTAACTAGTGGTTTATTTCTTTTTTCGATAATTACACTTGGGGGAGCTGGATTTTCAGCTACAGCCTATGATGATTTAGATATTACTGTTGATAATTTTGCAAGGTATCATTACAAAACTAGTGAAGATTCTTTGGGTGTTGTTGTAAAAGCGTTTGTTTCTCCATCCGACGATAATACTAACAAGGCTCTTGATGAATTGAAGGTTCAAAAAAAACTCGTCAATAAGTACAAAGACAGTGGTGAGAAAATGCGGGCACTGACATCTATAAAAACATTAAATAGTTATTTAAAAAATTCGTACTCGTCTAATTACTCCAGCTTATCTGAGTGGAAAAATGATATTTTATCGAAAAGTACGGTATCAGTGGCGAGATTAATTTTAGACGTTTCCACTATTCATACGAATACATTTCGAGATTCAGAAGGATTTAGTAATCACCAGATGGAAGATTTGGCAGATTATATGCCAGCTATACCGCATTTTGCAAAATTATTGCGTGCTCAGAATAAGGCAGTTTTAAATTCTTATGATAGTGAAGATGACTACGATTATGATGATTACTTAAGCGGATTAGTAGATGAGTAACTAGATCTAAGTCCCACAAGCAGAAGACGATAAACTCGGCAAATTTTATTGGGAGTGATTTACATGGCAAAGAAAATACAAGGTGAAGATGGACAAACCTATGTTCAGAAAAAGCCGTTTTATAAAAAATGGTGGTTTTGGATTATTGTAGTTGTGTTAGTAATCGGTGGATTTAGTGGAATGGGAAATGACGATGATTCTTCGACAACTAGTTCAAGTTCAAATCATACGGGGACGTCAAAAACCAGTATTACTAAAAAGGCAGAAAAAAATACAGCCAAAGCTGTTACTTTAAACGCCGGTAGTTTTAAGGTTGGTACAGACGTTCAACCTGGCCGATACGTTGTGAAGGCAACAAATGGTAGTGGCAATTTTATGAATGAATCTGGTTCAATTAATGTTATTTTGGGATCTGCTGCTGACGATACTTTAGGCCAAGTTGACTCTTATACGGTTAATCTTGTGAAAAATGAAGAGATTAAGTTAGATGGTATCCAGTCAGCTTCATTTACACCTACACCATCAAAAAGAAATTTCCAAACAACATTGTCAGCAGGTGTCTGGGAAGTTGGTAAAGATATTAAAGCTGGTCGATATGAAATTACTGCTAATCAAGGTAGCGGAAATTTGATGGATAATAGTGGTAGTATCAATGAAATTTTGGGAACTAGTGCAGATTCTGATGCCGGACAAGTAACTAAAGTAACTGTTAATTTGCATGATGGACAAAAACTTACTTCTGATCTTCAGAGTATCCAGTTGACTAAAAAATAACAAATGAATTTTGAAATTTATGTGAAACAGTTGATATGAATAATAGGGGAGAATTAAATATTTTAATTCTCCCCTATTTTTTGTATTATTTAGTTCATCGGCTTGATATCGCCTGTAGCATAGACCGTATAAATATTGCCTTCACTGTCCTGCTCAGAAAAATTGATTGGTGAACTCATCGCCACAGTACCATGAGATGTTGTCCAGCCTTTATTGCCATACTTTTTAGTCATTAATGCTTCAGCTTGTTGGGCAGATTTAATCGGTTCCCAGCTTAAAGGACGATTGCCGTTTTGTTTTTCTTGATTGGTTATTTCATCTCTGGACTGATTTAATCCAGTGTTTTGAGAACTCGATGACGAACTGGTTGAGCGGCTGCTAGTGTTCTTTTTCATAGAAACTGAGCTTTTTGAACTAGCTTTATGGGTTGTTTTTGTGCTAGTCGTTTTAGACGATGCATCTTTTTTTGAAATGGTATTGCCGCATCCAGCAAACAGAAAAATGGATAGTAAAATGCACGAAAGGGTTGTTAAACGTTTATTCAAATTAATCACTCCCAATAGATTAGATAGTGTCAGTATACAAGAAGTTGAACTGTAGATTAAATTTAGTCAGGAACGTGTGTAATTCGTACGTGAACGTCACTTTTTATATGTTTTTGATGTTGGAATATGAAAAATAAAGTTAACTTATTATCAATTTGAGGAATGTTTGTTCCTAAAAAATCTGTGATAACTGAACATTAAATTTTAATTATGCTATGATAAATAAAATTATTTAGGTGTAAGAGAGGAAGACAGCATGATTACTTTTTTAATTGTTTGTCCGCTCGTGTTTTTGGGTGGCTTTGTGGATGCAATTGCTGGCGGCGGTGGATTGATTTCTTTGCCTGCCTATTTATTGAGCGGAGTACCTGTTCATGTTGCTATCGGAACAAATAAACTATCGTCAGCAATGGGTACTTCCGTCACTACCCTTGAATTTGCACGTAGTGGTTATATTAAATTGAAACTCTCAATAGGTGCAATGATTGCTGCAATTATTGGTTCGTCCACGGGTGCACGGTTAGCGTTACATCTGTCAGATTACTATTTTCGAATTATTTTGTTATTTATTTTACCGATCACGGGATTATATTTGTTGTTTCGAAAAAGTGCTTTGGAAGTTGCAAGCGCAGACAGTGAACCTACACGCCGACAGATGGGATTAGCTATTCTCTTGACACTTGTTTTAGGAATATATGATGGTTTCTATGGACCTGGTGCAGGTACTTTTTTCTTACTGGTTCTGACTAGGGTTGCTCATTTTCCAATTAATTTAGCTGCTGGAACTACTAAAATGATTAATTTAACGACTAATCTTACTGGTTTAACAGTGTTTATGCTTAGTGGGAAAGTTTTTATGTTACTGGGACTAGTTGCAGGACTCTTTGGAATCCTGGGAAATCATATTGGTGTTATTTATTTTCAGAAACATGGTAGTAAAGTGGCTCGACCACTAATTCTGATTGTTTTGTCGATTTTCTTTTTGAAGGTTATTTATGACTTTATGAAGTAATGCAAACGCGAATCGATGATTATTTAATTCAAAGATCTTTCAGAATATGTGAACAATAAGATTAGAAGACAAATGTTAAAAATATTTGTATGAAAGTCAAAAACGCAATTATAGGGTTACTTAAACATTTTTTGTGAAGAAAAATTTCATATACGAATAAAAAAACTTTGAAAGAATAAATATTTCGAAGCTTTTTTAGTATTTGGAACATTATAACAACACAATAATGAACTATACCAATATATATAATGTATTAAAAGTAGAAAAATGACAGCTGACATGTTTTGATCTAGCTATATGTGATACTATTTATTTGAAATTAAATAACCTATACCATTTTGGTAGGAAAGATGAGCCAATATGAAACTTATAGGACGTAAAAATAAACAAAATTTATCCATTCTGTCGTTATTAGTCATCCCCCTAAGCGTCGCGGTTAACTTTGTTGGTGGGCAGCTGGCAACGGTAGTTAAGCTACCAGTTTATCTAGATGCAATTGGAACATTGTTTGCTGCACTTTTATGTGGCTCATGGATAGGTATCTTGACAGGTGCACTAACTAATATTTTAATGAGCATTTCCAATCCAACGAACTTCCCTTTTATAATTGTTAACATTTGCACTGGCGCATTAGCTGGATATTTAGCAAAAAAGAATATGTTTGCTACCTGGTGGAAATGGATTGTATCAATGCTGTTATTAGCATTGACTGCAATTGTGACATCAGTGCCGATTGTAGTGATTGTATACGGAGGCCTAACTGGCGGTGGAACTTCGATCATTACTGCTATTGCTATGGCATCTGGAACTAATATTTGGACAGCAGTTTTTGGAACTGAAGGCATTTTTACGCTACTAGATAGAATAATTTCATTTACAATTTGCTGGTTGGTGATTCGTGTGACACCGCCAAGACTACTCATCAGGTTTGATTACGGTGAAAATTATATTAGATGGTAAATGTTAAAGAAATAGAGGTATAAAATGAAAGATGAATAGTTATATTGATGAAATTCAAATAAAAAAATCAAATAGAATTGCTGCTCTACACCCTTTTGTCAAATTCATAATGTCAGTAATCTTTGTTACGATTATTTTAATATTAGAAACAATTAAAAACACTCGGTACGCAATCTCTATCTTACTCATACCCACTTTTTTGTTATTATTGGCACTTATCATTTTAAGTGGTGTATGGAATAGGGTTGTAAAACAAATTCGAGCAGTTGTGCTTCTTTCTCTATTAATTTTTTTGCTACAAAGCGTAACTGTGACAAATGGGCCACTCGTACTACAATTTTTATTTTTGAATGTTCATAGAGAAGGTATTTCAAACGGTTATTTTTTGGGATTCATTATTTTAAATATTGCTACTGTATTTATTTGGCTTTTTGGTGTAACAACGAATGATGAAATTACCGCAACTCTTCAACAAATGAACTTTAACTATCGTGCCGTGTATGTTTTTGCTGCCACCTTACGAATGGTAACTGTACTGACTAAACGTAGCAAAGGTATTGTTCAATCTCAAAAAGCACGAGGAATTGAGCAAAAGGGCCGACCAGACATCAGAATTAAATCATTCTTTTCGTCAATTGTGCCATTAATTATTGGCTCACTAATTGAAGCCGAAGAAAGATCACTTGCGCTAGAGGCACGAGGGTTTTCGATAGATGGCCCTAAAACTAATTTAGTAAAATTAAAGTATTCAGGGGATGAATCACTTGCGCTTGGAATTTCTTTGATGGTTTTTGGTGCAGTTTTGATTGGAAGGAGTCTATTATGAGTGATTGGCAAATAGAATGTGATCATGTGAGTTATTCGTATCCAATCAGCGAACAGGAAAAACCAGCTCTAGCAGATATCAATGTAAAATTAGAAAAAGGTAAATTTTATGGAGTAATTGGGGCAAATGGTGCAGGAAAAACTACTTTCTGTGCTGTGCTTAGAGGATTTATACCAAGCTTTTATAAAGGATCTTTAGTTGGGACAGTACAAATAGATGGACAGGAAATCGATCAACTTGATGCAAGAATTTCAAAAAAAATTGGTTTTATTTTTCAAAATCCTTTTTCTCAGTTGAGTGGTGTGAAAGATACAGTCTTCGAGGAAGTTGCTTTTGGTTTGGAAAATTTTGGTATTAATGCTCTAGAAATTGAAAAAAGAGTTTCTGAGATTATGCGTCTGTGTGATATTGAAAAATTAGCTTTAAAAAACCCATTCGAATTGTCAGGGGGTCAAGTTCAAAGAGTTGCGTTTGCTTCAATTTTGGTATTAAATCCAGAAATTTTAATAATAGATGAACCTACAAGTCAACTTGACCCAGAAGCAGCAGAAATGATATACAAAATCATTTCCCATTTGAAAGACACAAATAAAACTATCATCCTAGTAGATCATAGAACTGACTTAATTGCAGAATATGCTGATGAGGTACTGTTATTTGATCATGGCAAATTAATAATCAAGGACTCACCTGACAAGGTGTTAGCGGATGATTCTATTGAAAATAGGGGTATAAAATTACCGGCTGCGACAAAGTTATTCTATGAATTACAAAAAAGAGGAATCAATCTTTCTAAAATACCAACTACCATAGGTGAAGCAAACGATTTAATTAGGAAAGCAAAGGCGGATGGATCAGATGGATGTGGAACTGAGCAACGTTAATTTTGGCTATCAGAATAATAATCTGACATTAGAAAATATTAACTTATTAATTAGTACCGGTGAAAAAGTTGCTATCATCGGACAAAATGGTTCTGGAAAATCAACTTTAGCAAAATTGATAAATGGATTGTTAAGACCGCAAACTGGACGAATTTTAATCAATGGTCAGGATACTAGTCAGATGTCGACAGCAACGATTTCAAAAAAGATAGGTTATGTATTTCAAAATCCAGATGATCAAATTTTTCATGCTACTGTTGAAAAAGAAATCAATTTTGGCCTGAAATTAGCCAAGTTTACAAAGAATGAAATTAATAGAAGAACAGAAAATGCACTTAATGAGACAGAATTAACGGCATACAGGAATGAAAACCCATTTAATTTACCGATGTCTGTTAGAAAATTTGTGTCGATCGCATGCGTGTTAGCGATGGAACCGGAAATAATTATTTTTGATGAACCAACTGCGGGGCAGGATGTCTTTGGTAACCGGTTATTGAGTAGAATTATTAAATATGAGAATCAGAAAAAAAGAACAGTCGTCGTTATTTCACATGACATGGATTTCGTGGCAGAAAATTTTGACGATATAGTTGTGATGGAGCAAAAACATATTTTAGAAAGAAATAGCGCAAATAAAATATTTTGGAATCAAGAATTATTAGCCAGGGCACATGTGAAGCAACCAGCGGCGCTTGCGATATCCAACTCACTTGGAATTTTCAAGCATGTGGTGACTTTAAATGAAATTGCTGATAGCATTGCTCAGGACGTTAAAAAAGACAATTAACGATTAATTTTTATAATCGTTAATTGTCTTTTTGCTAGAAAATAATTTCCTGATATCTTTTTTGCAAAAGATAAAATTCTGACCGATCAACAATTAATTTACCATGTTGTAGCTGCAAATAATTATGATGTTGTAGTGTGGAAATATATCTATAAAGCGTTCTCAAGTTTATCTCTAATTTTTCTGAGAGTTGCTGTCGCGTGAGTGGACAAACATAAGGTAGATGTTCTTTTGCTTCAAGGTATAAAAAGTGTCCAAGAATGTCTTCGCCCTCAAATAAAGTCTTTTTTTCCGCATTTGTCATATTTAGTGAGACGGTATTGGCAAATCTTTGTAGAGTCAATAAACAAAGATCACCGTTTTGAGTAATAGTTGAAATGAATTTATCTACAGGCGTTTTAAAAATAAGGCACTTTGATTCTGCAATTACGTCTGCAGTATAAAAATTAATACCATTTAAGTGTTCGATGAGTCCCAAGATTTCCAATGGAAAAACTTGGCCAACCTTTTGGCCTTCTTCCCAGGAAATTTTGTTCCAAACAGAAGCGCTACCATCTAAAAGTAAATAAAAATACTTAATTTCTTCTTGTTGTTCCACAATGGTATCTTGTGGTGAGTAAATAGAAAAATTATTTGAATATTCGATTTCTGATAGTATTTTTTTATTTTCTGTTAGTATATCACGTAATAATTCAGCGTAACTTAATGTCATTTGAGGCACCTACCATCGATTAAAATATGACAGTTGTCATTTATTACATTATACATCCATGATAATTTAAAAACAGTTAATTATTGCTGAATTGTAATTGCACTTCCCTTTAGTTAACAATACAAAATAGGAGATGTGATAAATGAAGTCGTCAAATAAGATTCTGGTTGGCTTTCTAGCTTTTGCAATGTATTTTCTGACTGGTGCGGCCTGTGTGATGGTCGGTAGTAGTATGCCGCAGTTAGTCGAAATGTACCATATGCCAATTAGTAAGGTTGTTATTTTAGGATCTGCATACGCATTAGGAAGAATTTTAACTGTTTTGATTACGGGTAAAATGGTTGAAAAGCTTGGTTCGCTGAAAGTTTTATTTGCCGGTGTGTTTTTAACAGGCGTATTTTTGGCAGGTGTCCCGATTTTTCAGAATTTCTATGCTGGTCTAGTATTTACCTTTATTGGTGGTGTGGGTATGGGCTCACAAGATGCTACAACACCAGTATTACTTAGTTATACGTTTTCTAAGAAAGCTTATGATGGTTCATTAAGTGGTGGTCAAGGAATATTTGGTGTTGGAACATTCGTCGCACCATTTTTAATTGGGGTATTTCTAAAAGGCAAATTACCGTTTTACTTGTCTTATTATGTTTTGGCAGCGTTTGCAGTGCTAATGTTAATTTTAATTCCATTTGCACGTATTGATCGCAACAGCAGTAGCACGGATGAAAAAGAAAATGAAACAGTGAAACCACTTTACACCAAAAATGCAATCGTTTCTTATATCTCTATTTTTGTGGTGGTTTTTGCTTTTAGTGCGTTATCAAGTGCCTTAGGACTTTATATTGCTGCATTTGCACAAAGTATCGGTGTTTCAGCTTCTAACGCAGCATTTATGTTCACTGTGTACAATATTGGCTGTGTGATCGGTGGATTTGTATTCATGATTGTTCTTCGGTTTATTAAGAGTCAAACAGTTTTAATGATGAATTGTGCATGTGCATTTGTTGCAATTGCTGTGGCTCTGATGATTAATAAACCTCAGGCTTACTTTGTTTGTCTATTTATAGCGGGTCTGTTTTTGGGAGTGCTCTTCAGCGTAATTGTAGCCATTTCAACCAGAATTGGTTACAAGCATATGAGTATTGCAAGCTCGTTAGTTGCGACTGCCAGTGGTGCCGGAGACTTTTTGACCCCAATGATCACAGGAGCAGTGGTTGCAAGTTTCGGTCTGAAATCAGCATTCACGTTCTCGTTAGCAATGTTAGCTATCTGTGTGGTGTCAGCACTTATTCTAAAGATGGACACGACGGAAGAATTAACCGTAAATGCGGAATAATTTAACAGTAAGAAGGACAAAAAATGACAAAGAAAATAATTATTGATACTGATTGTGGTTCTGATGATGCAATGGCTATTGCAATGGCATTAAATGATCCTAATTATGAAATTTTAATGTTTACGACTGTATCAGGAAACGTTCATGTGACGCAAGCAACAAAAAATACGTTATCAACAATTGAACATGCGGGTAGTTATGAACCTCCTGTTTACGTCGGATCGGACCAGATGTTACTACGACACATGATTTATGCACATGAAACACACGGCAATGACGGTATGGGAGATATCGGGATTGTGCCTGAACGTCTCTCTGCAAAAAAAGAAAATGGCGTTATTAAAATGCTTGAAGCATTGAATGCGAGTCAAGATGGTGAGATTGACATTCTTGCAATTGGACCACTTACAAACATTGCACTTGCTATTCGCTTAGATTTGGATACTGTAAAAAAAGCGGGGCGTATCGTTGTGATGGGAACAGCAGGATTAGGACGTGGAAATGCCAGCCCAGTTGCGGAATTTAATATTTGGCAAGATCCAGAGGCTGCAAAAATTGTGACTGAAGCAGGATTAGAAAATTTGATTTATGTCGGTTGGGATGCTAGTTTGGGTGATGCAATGTTGACACCCGAAGATATCGATAAGTTACAACATCAAAGTGATCTTGGTAAGTTTACAATTGATGTTAATAAAGACTTGATGGAAATGAACAAAGAACGATTTGGGGATGCGTATCTTGATATGGCTGATCCAGCTGCAATTGCGGCTGCTCTGTATCCGGAATGCATTGAAGAGTGTGATAAATATTATTGCGAAGTAGATGCAGCTGTGGGTCCTAGTTATGGTTCAATGCTTGTAGATGTAAATAATGTTTTAGGTAAAGAACCAAATGCATACATTTGCAGCAAATTAAACGCACAAAAATATAAGAAATATATTTTTAGTAGATTGAAATAAGAAAATATCCACTGCTCAACTTAGAGCAGTGGATATTTTTAATTTATACAAATTAAATTAGTTAGTATATTCTTTTTTACGACCAGTCTTGTATTTTTCTTCATCAGCTCGAATTTCTGGAAGACCAGCTAAATTAGTAAACTCATCAAACGTCAGCATATTGTTTTCGTAGTCCAATGTAGTTTCTTGATTTTTTAAGTGATTCATTAAGTCGGTCATAGCTTTTGCCACGACGAATGTCGATGAACATGGATAGATGGCTAAATCGTAACCAATATCTTGTAATTCACTCTTTGATTTAACTGGTGTACGGCCATGTTCAATCATATTTGCAATCACAGGGACACCGAAACTTGATGTAACTTGCCGCATTTCATCTTCAGATTCTACAGATTCAATGAAGAGAATGTCTGCACCAGCTTTTTCATAAGCATGTCCACGTTTCAAAGCCTCCTCAAGTCCAAAGTTTGTTCGTGCGTCCGTACGAGCCATAATTAAAGTATTCTCAGATTGTCGTGCATCGGCAGCTGCGTTAATTTTGCCGACCATTTCGTCTTGAGAAATGATTTCTCGACCTAACATATGACCACATTTTTTTGGAGCAACTTGATCTTCAAGTTGAATTGCAGCAATACCCGCTTTTTCATATAATCTAACTACTCGCATAACGTTCACGGCGTTACCATACCCGGTATCAGCATCTGCAATTACTGGAATGTTGACTGCTGCAGAAATATTCTGTGCTCGTTCGAGCATTTCAGTCATTGTTAATAAACCAACGTCGGGGGCACCTAGTACACTGGCGGAAGTACCATATCCGGTCATATAAACAGCTTCAAAACCAGCCTTTTCAATAATTTTTGCACACAGCGGATCATATGCACCTGGAGCAATTAAAACTTCTGACTCTTGTAAACGTGCTTTTAACTTCTTTCCCATTTCATTTTCCATGATGTTTCTCCTTTAATTTTTAGTATGTTAGTTTAATTGATCAGTGCTATTAACTGCGCCGGAGATCGTTCCTGGTGGGTTAAACAATTCAAAAAAATGATTGACATGATTACACCTCCGATGAATTATAAATTAATTAAAAGCATGACGACTGGTACAACAATAATGAATAAAACAGATGTGGAAACAACGATGTTTGTTGCAAACTTAACATCACCATGAAACTTATCTGCCAAGATCGGCACAACAGCAAGAGCTGGTAACGCAGCCTGAATAATCAAAGTTTGTGTAAATGCATTTCCAATATCCATGAAGTTGGCGTTGCCAACATATATTAATAATGCAGTGATCAGCGGAACAAAGATGAAACGGCCAATATAAGTCCAGATCACATCTTTATCAAAACGCATGTTCAAAATACCGAACTTGCGTAACATAATGCCAATATAAATCAATGCAAGAGGTGTTACTAACCCACTTAGATCAGTAAGCGATGTCATTACGAAATCGATACCTTTGATGAATTTTCCGAGGGCAGGAATGAAAACGAAAGGTAGCGATATAATCAGGCCCCATACAGGTGCCGGCAATAAATTATGCCAATCGAATTTAACTTTCCCCTCACCGCCAGTTGGATCATCAATAGCAATCAGATAAACACCAAGCGTCCAAATAAGAAAAATATGAACAACATAGTAAACAAGCACATAAGGAATTGATGATTCACCAAAAAGGGATAAGTTTAACGGGACACCGATAAATAATGTATTTGGAGCAGTAATTCCCATGATCATAATGCCGCGACGACCCTTACGAACTTTAAGCCATTTGACCATTAACCATGCAATTAGAACAGTAACAATAGTTGATAAAATTGAGTAAATAAGTCCAACAGATAGTTTAGCTAAAGTCTTTAAATCAAAATCGTTAAGCATAGCGACAAAGATTGAAATTGGCAGAGCGACATTCATCAATAGATTGGAAACAGAATTCGAAAAATGTTCACTCAACATATTAGTGGCTTGACAAATATATCCAACCGCAATCATGATCATGATGGTCACGACGCTGGATATTGATGAAAGAAAGACATCCATGATTTTTCTCCTCGATTCATTGTATTTTATTTCACAATTTAAGTGTAAGCGCTAACAATCAGTTTGAAAAATATTGGTTTTCTATTCAAATATAAAAAAAGCCTATAGGTTACTACGAAAATAGTTGTAACCTATAAGCTCGTTGCGATTGGACAAATTATAATACTAGTATATTAATTCACAATATTGTTAAAAAACATCTTCAGCTTGAATTTTTTCACCAGAATCAGCGCGCAAAATATCATTTTTTACTTCAATTTCAAATTTACTAAGTTCATTTTCTTTTTTAAAGACCAGGTAAAAATAACAATAAATTGATTCTTTGAGTGGCACAACTGTAATACCTCTGGCATTACCCAGAGAGTAAGTTGTCATTAATCCGATTCCGGCACCATTTGAAATTAGTGAGTTAACAGTTTCGAACTCATTTGAAATAATCAAGTTTTTAATTTTATTTTCCATGTGGTGATCAATACATAATTGCTTCAAAACAGTGTATTGAAGGTAATTTTTTCCGAGTGAAACAAAGTGCTCGTTTTTTAGTTCTTCAATCGATACTGATGTTCGAGTAGCGAGGGGATGGTTGCATGGCACAAAGAGTGCGTATTTGTCTTGCATGATGAGATAACGGTCAAAGTCTCGATTTTCATTTTTTGATAATGTTCCAATGATTGCCATGTTTATTTTATCATCGAGTAGTAATTGACGCATGTTTGCAGAACCAGTTTCGACGAGTTCCAAGTTTTCCAAAATATTCGGTTCCATAAAACGCATTATTTTTGGAAAAAGATAGGCGCCAATAATTGCAGGGACCCCAAGTTTCGCCTTAGCATGATTATTAGACTGAACCTCATCAACGATAATATCAATTTCTTTCAAAATGCGTTTGGCATGGATGTAAACCAATTCACCGTCTAGCGTCAAACTGATGGATTTAACACCACGAGCTCGGTTAATTAGTGGCCTTCCGAGTTCTGTCTCTAGGTGTTTAATGGACATAGTTAAAGAAGGTTGCGATATAAACAATTTATCAGCAGCACTTGAGAAACTTTTTTCTTCCACAACGGTTACGAAGTATGTTAATTCATTGAGCTTCATAGCGATTCTCCTTTGTTGAACCGAGGGAAAATATGGGATTTCAGTGGATGTTCATTCTTTCGACTCAATCATATGAAAATCTTACGGAAGAGTCAATCTTAATCTGTTGACAATTTTTTAGGAGTTTATTGTAAATTTCGATAAAAATGAAGTAGATTTTTTTGATTCTGCCTAAAGTAGCGTATTTTTCAATTAACTGATCAGTTAGATATATTAAAATGATTAATTTAATGACTCATACAGCAAGACAATTTGATGAGCCAAGTTGATAATTAATTGGAAACACGCTACAAATGATTAAATAAATCTCACGTAGGTCTATCCCTATCGGCACTAAACCGATAAAATAGAATACGTAATGATTCGAAAAAATGTTGCGAAAGATTTTTAGCGGAGGAGTAGCATGGCAGAAGATAAATTCGAACAAGCTGTGATCAAAAAGTTAAAAGATGAGGGATGGACTTATCGCTCAGACTTATCCGGAGTCACAGATGATAAGCTATATGATCATTGGCGAGAAATTATTAATGAAAACAATAGTAAAAGACTGGATAATAAGCCGCTTTCAGATAATGAGTTTGAACAACTGAAAATGGAAATTAATAAAATTAAAACACCATATGATGCACAAGTAATTTTAGTTGGAGCCGGAGGCCTAGGAACAATTCCATTATCACGAGACGATGGATCTCAAACTGAAATCGAAATCTTTTATGGAGATGAAATTGCCGGTGGCCATTCAAGATATGAAATTGTCAATCAAGTGACTTTCAATCATCTACCAAATACGCTAAGTCACAAGCGTCGTATTGACATCATGATGTTAATTAATGGATTACCGGTTGCGCATATTGAAGAAAAGGACGAATCACTTCAAAATCAATGGAATGCATTCGAACAATTTAAAAAATACGACGGTGATGGCATGTATCACGGTTTATTTTCGTTTGTTCAGGTTCAATTTATGCTGTCACAGCATTCAGCCCATTATTTTGCGCGACCAAAAAATGTTGAATCCTATAATAAAGATTTCACCTTTGGCTGGCGTGACGACGATGGTAAAGATGTGACGGATACAATGGAATTTATCCATCAGGTAATGGGTATTCCAGCGCTCCATCGGCTAGTAACGGTCAACATGATTCCAGATGAAGCAAATGATAATTTGATGGTTATGCGTTCATACCAAATACAAGCAACTCGTGCTATTTTGGAACGCATGAAACAAATGGATAGTAATGGCCTTATTGAAAAAGAAGGTGGGTATGTCTGGCATACTACCGGATCTGGAAAGACTGTAACTTCATTTAAAGTTGCACAACTTTTGGTGTCTTTGCCTAAAGTTAAAAATGTGCTTTTTATTGTGGACCGTGTTGATCTAGTAAAACAAACGTTTGATAATTTTCAATCATTTGCATACAAGCATATAAAAAATAGGATTAAAGTTGTTAATGGTAAGGAACTCAAGCGAGAATTAAATCATAAACAAACGTCGAATATTTATTTGATTACGGTTCAAGGGTTGGATACAGCAGTCAAAGATAATCTAGTTTGCGATGATAGAATGGTTATTTTAATGGACGAAGCTCATCGATCGGCCAGTGGAGATGCTGTCGACAGAATTAAAAAAGCACTCCCTAAGACTTCTTGGTTTGGATTTACTGGTACGCCAAATTTTTATAGTGATGAAACCAATGACATTAAAACTTCTAAATCTGTTTCAACGTATGACGTTTTTGGTCCAAGATTGCACCGTTATTCAATTAAAGATGCTATTGGCGACGGAAACGTATTAGGATTTGATGTGACATATTATTCACCAGATGTAGTGGCAGCTCGTGAAGACTGGAACTTTGAAGAACACGAGACAGAAGTTTATACAAGCATTCCATTCCGGCAATCCGTAACTGAAGACATTATTAAACACTGGAATGAAAACTCCGGTGGGCCAATTGAGATGGGGGTTAGAAAGCCAAATCAATTCCAAGGAATGCTTGCAGTTTCGGGAAAGCAAGCTGTTGTGGCTTATTACAATTTGTTTAAACAGTTAGCTCCAGATTTTAGAGTTGCATTAACATATTCTCGAGATGAAAGTAATGGCGTTGGCACGTCAGATTTACAGCAATCATTAAAGGATGCAATGGAAGATTATTCTACTCAGTATAATCTAAGAAGTTTTTTACAAGATAAGGATCCAGAACGTTCATACCTTAATGATGTAACGCGTCGCATTGCTCGAAAGAAGCCATATAATCAGGGTCGTGATGAAGACCGCCTTGACTTGATTATCGTTTCAGATCAATTATTGACCGGCTTTGACTCGAAGTTTGTGAACATTATCTATATGGACAAATTACTTTCAGAAGGGCCACTAATTCAGGCAATGTCACGAACTAATCGAACAATTGATAAAGATGCAAAACCATATGGTAAAGTGCGTTTCTACCGTAAAGGTGAAGCAATGGAAGAAAAGGTCAAGCAGGCACTTATTATTTACACAAAGGGTGGTAACGATACTCTGGAAGACGCGGAAAAAATTGTCGATAAAACTGAACAAAAAGAATTATTCAGTGATGATATTTTGGCACCAAAAATTTCAAAGCAAATTGAAGATTTGAATCCTAAGATTGATCGACTAAAAGAAATTGCCGGAGATGATTTTTCACAAACACCAAGATCGAAAAAACAAAAATTCGAATTTGTGACATTGGCCGCTGACGTTAATTCGAAAGTACAAAGATTGGTACAACAAGGTTATCAATTTGGAACAGACAAAGATTATAGAGATGAATCAACTGGTGAGTCGGTTAAATTGAATTTGGATAGTTCTAATCAATTCAGTGCTATGCAGGCTCGATTTAATGATGTTAACGAATCATTACCTCCAGAGAAACAAGTTGATTTGACAAATATTGCCATTTCTATCGACGTTGTGAACTCAGAGATTATTGATTATGACAGATTGGTTGAATTAATTAACACCTATATTGACGAAACCACTGAAAATAACCGTAAAGCAGTTGAGGAACACATCATTCCAATGAGTGATGACAGTCGTGGCGAAATTGATCAAATCCTTGATGAAATTGAAAAAGGTAATGTCGATAAACACTTTAATACCGAAACACTGAAAGCAGCTAGAATTAAAGTGCGTACGGATCAGCAAGAATTGAAAATCCGGCGCTGGTCTGCAAACCATAATTATAATGGCAACCGAATTATTGAAGCCTATGATCTATATTTGCCAGGGGTTTCACTGCTGGATAATCCAAAATTAAATGAAGAATTACAGTTAATCGAAAAAGAACAAGATATTGGGTTCTTTGGAACTGCAGATTTTGAGCATGAAATTACAGAATTTTTTGCAACATTGAAGTAGATATTTTGTCGTTGTGGGGGAAGAATAATGGCTTTAACTGAAGAAAAAAAGGCAATGGTTTGGAAGACTCTTAATGAAACACGGCGAAAGATTGAGCCTTCTGAATATAAGAACTATATTTTTGGCGTTATGTTTTATAAATTTTTGTCTGAAAAGGCACAAACATGGTTCAAATCTGTTTCGCGTCAAGAAACATGGGAAAGTGTTTGGAAACAGGATTCCGAGCGTGCTGCTAAGTTTATGCAAGACAAGTTAGGATATGTCATTCAACCAGGCGAAATGTTTTCAGATTGGCAAAAAGCAATTGCTGAAGATCAATTCAATATTTTAATGGTGTCAGATTCATTGGCTCATTTTAATCAAGGTATTCGACCAGATGCGCGAGAAGATTTTGCTGGTATTTTTGACGACATGGATTTAACGTCAAATCGCTTGGGTAATAATGCACAGACTAGAACAGCCACAATGATGGATTGGATCAGCTTGATGGACAAGATCGAGCTGGATGAAGATGCGGATGTGCTGGGCGATTTATATGAATATCTGATTGGTGAGTTTGCGGCTAGTTCCGGTGCCAAAGCAGGAGAATTCTATACACCACATCAAGTTTCAGATATTATGGCACGGATTTTGACTGCCGGACGTGAAAACATGGACGAGTATAGTCTGTATGACCCTGCACTTGGATCTGGGTCGTTGTTGTTGACCACCGCATCTTATATGAAAAATGCTGGTGTTCAAGGTGCTATCAAATATTATGGCCAAGAAGTGATTACAACCACATACAATCTAGCTCGGATGAATTTAATGATGCATGGTGTGGAATATAACGATATTGAAATTCGTAATGGAGATACGTTAAACACTGACTGGCCGGACGGTTTAGTAGACGGTATAGATAATCCACGTATGTTCGATGCTGTTATGGCTAATCCCCCTTACTCTTTAAAATGGGATAACAAGGATCGAGAAGATGATCCACGGTTTAAGGCGGGTGTTGCGCCAGCTTCTAAAGCAGACTATGCATTTCTTCTACATTGTTTATACCATTTAAAACAAGATGGCCGAATGGCAATTGTTTTACCTCACGGCGTACTATTTAGAGGAGCAGCTGAAGGCAGAATCAGAAAAACTTTGCTTGAAAATTCAAATATTTCGGTAGTAATTGGATTACCAGAAAAAATATTTACCAATACAGGGATTCCAACTATTATTATGATTTTGGAAAAAAATCGTAAAAGTGATGATGTCTTGTTTATTGATTCATCAAAAGGCTTTGAAAAACAAAAAAATCATAACCAACTCCGCCAAGAAGATATTGATTTAATTGTAAAAACTTATTTGGATAGAAAAGATGTCGATAAGTATGCGCATGTTGCAACTATGGATGAAATTAAAGAGAACGAATTTAATTTAAATATTCCACGATATGTAGACACTTTTGAAGAAGAACCACCTGTTGATGTTGTTAAACTAACCGCTGATATGAAAAAAGCAGATGGAGAAATTGAACAGTTAGAAACTGACATTAGTGGGATGCTAGATGATTTAGTTGGACAAAATTCTGACGCTCAACAGCAGCTTACGTTGATTAAGGAGTTGTTTAAGAAATGAGTGATAAAAAACAACCAAATGTGAGATTTGCTGGTTTTACTGATGATTGGGAACAGCGTAAATTGAAAACAATGACGGAAAGAGTTAGAGGAAATGACGGCAGAATGAATCTACCAACATTAACTATTTCTGCAGGTAATGGATGGTTAAATCAGAAAGAACGGTTTTCTAGTAATATAGCCGGTAAAGAGCAGAAGAACTATACCCTTTTATCAAAAAATCAACTCTCATATAATCACGGGAATTCAAAATTAGCCAAATATGGAGCAGTATTTGTTTTGCGAACATACAACGAAGCACTCGTTCCGAGAGTGTATCATAGTTTTAAAACAAACAAAACCAGTTCATCAGATTTTATTGAGTATATGTTTGCAACAAAAATACCAGATAGGGAACTAGGGAAGTTAGTTTCATCTGGAGCACGAATGGACGGGCTATTGAATATTAATTATGATGATTTTATGAGTATTAAAGTCAAAGTTCCTGAAGTTTCGGAACAGAATCAAATCTCTGCATTTTTGAGGAAACTAGAACAGCTTATCGCTTCCAATCAACATAAGCTTGATGAATTAAAAGAAGTAAAAAAATTATTTATGCAAAAAATTTTTGATCAAGAATGGAGGTTTAAAGGATTTACTGATCCTTGGGAACAGCGTAAGTTAAATAAAATTGCAAATTTTTTTGACAATAAAAGAATTCCTGTTACGGCGAGTGAAAGAAAAAGTGGGATTATTCCATACTATGGGGCTAATGGAATACAAGATTTTGTAAATGGATTCACACATGATGGAGAATACATTCTAATAGCTGAAGATGGAGCTAGTGACTTGGTTAATTATCCTGTCAATTATGTTAAAGGAAAAATTTGGGTTAATAATCATGCACATGTTGTATGTGGAAAAAGCAAAACTTTAGATACCTTATTTTTAAGTTACAGAATGAATTCCATAAATATGGTAAAGTGGTTAGTTGGCGGAGGTCGTGCAAAATTAAATGGTGATATTTTAAAAAAAATACCAATTTGGGTGCCAAGTTATAAAGAACAGGTGGTAATTGGAACCACATTAAATAAATTGGACCAGCTTATCGTTTCCAATCAAGAAAAGCTCGAACAATTAAAACAGTTAAAAAAATGGTTCATGCAAAACATGTTCGTTTAAAAAAATATAAAAGATTGGTAATTATCGCTGTTGGTAAGCGAAATATAGAAAATGAATATAGATATAGTTTTAATAAAACTGTATGAATAAATTAGGTAATTTAAATTACCTAATTTTTTTATGGAGGTGTCAATATGACACAGGAATTAAAGCTACATCAATATTTTTATCAATGGATGAAACTGTACAAGCAAGATGCAGTTCGTCCAGTAACATATAGCAAGTACGAAATGACTCATAAACAATTAGTCAGACTTGCACCGCACTTGTATTTGCGTGATTTGTCGAGACTGACTTATCAGCAGTTATTAAATGATTATGCAACCAATCATGAACGACAGACTGTGATGGATTTCCATCGACATGTAAAGAGTGCATTGATTGATGCACTTGAAGAAAATTTAATTGACCGCGATCCAACTAGAAAGGCGATTATTAAGGGCGTTAAGCATCGGCAACATAAAACTAAATATTTAAACCAACACGAAATGCAATCATTGTTGAATATTCTAGTTTTGGATGAAGGCGTCAATTGGGACTATTTCATCTTATTAATTTCAAAGACTGGATTACGTTTCGCTGAAGCGCTTGCCTTGACACCAAATGATTTTGATTTTGCACATCAATATTTGAATGTGAGCAAAACATGGAATTATAAATCAGCGCATGAAGAATTTGCACCCACTAAAAATGAGTCTTCCGTTCGAAAAATTCAACTTGATTGGCAAACTGTTATTCAATTTTCTCAATTAACGAAAAGTTTACCTGAAGATAAACCAATTTTTGTGCGAAAGAAGGTATATAACGATACGGTGAATCATTATCTTGAAAGACTTTGTAAGAAAGCAGATATTTCTGTTATATCAGTCCATGGATTGCGGCATACACATGCATCACTTCTTTTATATGCTGGTGTAAGTATTGCATCAGTTGCCAGAAGGTTAGGACATTCAAATATGACAACGACACAGCAAACGTATCTGCATGTTATTCAAGAATTGGAAAATCAAGATAATGATAAGGTGATGAAACATCTTGCTAGTTTAATATAATTTTTTTCTAATAAGTCATGATGGTGTGTACCATTTTGGCTTATTTTGGTTACGATGATTGGAAGCGATAAGTTGATCAAGAAGTCGAAATATGCTACCAATGGCTAGTTGTTCATTGTACTTTGGTACATGTGTAATTATATTTGAAAAGTCACTTTTATTCACAATCTGCATTGTTGCTGCAGCAGCAAATGACTTCATTCTAGACGACCAAATAAAACTCTGAGTTAATAAAAAGTACGGATCATTTTTCTTGTCAGGTACAACAGCATTTATTTGTTGATTAAAACCAACCTCGGTGGTAGTTAATGCATTTTTGCCGATACTAGCAATAGATGTAACCAATATCGAATTATTGGGTACAATTCTTGCTAGTTTTTTACCTTTTTTTGATAAATACTTTTCAGTATCCTCAATAATATTATCGGTAATGTCCGTAGGTGTGACCCAAAGCAAGCCCTTATCTGCATAATTATCTCTGTCTGTAGTTTTCGGAGTATTTCCTGTAAAAATATCGCCTAGATCGCTTAACTTACGCTGTTCCCAAGCATTCAGGGAATATGGTGCAACTGAATTATTTAAAATATGTAATTATGTTTGGGAACAGCATAAGTTTTTTGAACTGACTACGTCATTTTCTGGATTAACCTATTCACCCAAAGATATTCAGAATTCAGGAACTTTAGTATTGCGCTCTTCAAATATTCAAAATAACGAGATAGTTGATGCGGACAATGTTTTTGTGAATGATGATGTGGTAAATTCAAAAAATATTCAAAAAAATGACGTTATCGTGGTTGTCCGTAATGGTAGCAGACATCTAATTGGAAAACATGCTTTAGTAAAGAAAGAAATGAAAAAGACAGTAATTGGGGCATTTATGACTGGATTACGTGGTAATAACGGATCTTTTATCAACTCGTTATTAAGTACTGACAAATTTAATGCCGAAGTCCATAAGAGCTTGGGCGCAACTATTAATCAAATTACTGGAAAAGATTTTGAACTGATGAAATTTTACGTTCCTAACATCCAGGAACAAAACAAAATCGGGCAATTATTTGTAAAATTTGATCAACTTATCGCTTCCAATCGGTGTTCTGGGAATTAATGAAACAAACAAACTAATTAAATTTAAAAACCTATCAACATTACCCATTAGAAATAAATTATATTGACATTTGCAAATCTAGTACGCATGATTAAAGTATAAATAGATATGGAGAAATAAAAATGACCAAAAATTTTGAAGAGATGTCACGTAAAGATCAAGAGAATTTAATTATGCCTAAAATAATAGCAGTACTTAGAAAAGTTGGTGGTAGTATCACTCGAAACCAACTTATTGATGAATTGATTGAATATGCTGAAGATATCCCTGAAGAGTACACTCAGTCGACAAAAATTAGTAAGAATGGAAACGAGTATAGACCATTTGCGTATACGTTTAATTTTGCGCTAAAGAATTTAGAATTTGCTGGATTTGTTACTCGACCCATTCGTGGATCAGTCGATTTAACCGAGAAGGGCAGAACTACAAATTTACAATTGTTAAATGTAAAGAAAGATATAAGGGATATAGCCGACCCAAAGTGGGCTGAGCAGACTAAAAAGAATAAATTAAAAAAGAACATAATTGATGAGGATGAAATTGATAGTTCAAAAGTTGATGAATGGCGCAGAGACCTTTTAAAAGCGTTGAAAGATTTTTCTCCGGCCAAATTTGAATTATTTTCGAGACTATTGATCAAAAAAATGGGCGTGTCTATGGATGAACAAATTGGTATTTCTCTTAGTGGAGACGGAGGACTAGATGGTTTCGGATATCTGACGACAGATGATTTCAGAACTACGCGAGTTGCAATTCAAGCTAAACGATGGGATAAGGGATTGGTATCGGCACCGGACATAGATAAGTTTAGAGGCGCTATGGATAAATACAGAGCAGAATACGGTGTATTTATTACAACATCTGATTTTTCGAGAGAGGCAGTAAAGACTTCAAGAGAAGGTACTAGAGCAATTACTTTAATAAATGGTGACAAAATTGCAGATTTAGTTGCTAAATATCAGATACATGCTCAACCGGTTACAACATACATTTTGGATGAATATTATGAGAGTGAAAAATGATTACTGATCTAGTTGAATAAAATAATTTAAACGGAGATAAAAGATGAATAGTATAATCACATCGAGTTTTATTGGCGCTAGTATTGCCGTTTGTGGAACAATTTTGCGTCGATTATCCAGTATTTAATTGCTAAATTACAGGCAAAGCAAGCAAATAAGCGACAAGTTGCAAACTTTAATAATAAGTGGCTGGAAGATACAATTGATTTGCTAGCTGCATTTGAAACAAAATGTTTACAATATACTAGCTCCGCAAATATGATGAACCGGTTAACAGATGAAAATTTAAAATACGATGATGAAGATTTTAGGCGAAAACAGATTATGAAATTTACCTCTATTGAACTAGATATGCATATTTTAAGAAACAAATTGCAATATAAAATTAGCAATGCAGAAAAAATTTATTTTCTTATTCCTGAATTGGAGTTAGCTACGGCGAATGGAGCAGCATCGGACAGTGATATTTTTGAAAAATTTACTGTAGAGTCAGAAAATATACCACAAAAATGAGGGCAAATTTAAATAAGTTTTGCTAATGTGCCCCGAATCCTCATCCATACAAAGGGGTATAGTCTTTAAATTAATTGATTAAAAATTTGAGAAAAAACTAGTGTATTGAAATATATTGAAAATAAGCAGATCTGATTTTTTTAAGATTGATTCAGGAAATTATAAATTTAGAATAAACGTAATGGATTTGTAGAAAATCAGGACCATCTGCCATTTTTGGATATTTTTGAGAAATGAATTGAAAAGTGTGTAGGTTAAGAATATTTGATACGAATTAATTAGATTCAAGTTTAATCGATATAAGGTAACACCAATTCAAAATGGATTGGTGTTTTTTTTGAAAGTACAAAAAATCTAGTACTACAACACGGGAAAACATACAATCCTTAGTTCTACCGCCCTTTGACAACAAAATCATAATTCCGTATATTAGAAAAGTTGGGAATTTTAAATTAAGGTTAAAGAGGGATTAAGATTTTGAAAACGAAAAGAGATTATCGGATTGATGTCTTACGGGCACTTGCAATCTTGCTAATTATGCTCGCCCACGCCAATCCAATGAACGTGATTTATAATTTGCGAAATTGTGACGTGGTCATGATGGTTATTATTTCCGGATCGTCCTTTGCTTTAAGTACAAGCGGGCAAATTGGTAGTAAAAGAGACTATTGGGACTATATCGTGAAACGATTTAAACGATTAGTCATTCCAGCATGGGTATTTATTACCATGTTTTTGGTAGTCTTCTATATTATCTTTGCACTCGAAGGTAAACATAATCCACTTGGTTTCAGCAAAATTTTGTCTTCATATGGGTTAATCGATGGGATCGGATATGTCTGGATTATTCGAGTGCTGTTTTTCATCAGTATCCTCAATCCATGGTTCAAAGCCGTGAATGAAAAGTTCACACGTCTGTCATCTTTCATCTTACTGATTATTGGCTTATTACTGATTCAATGGGGCCTTGTTAAAGTTAGTGCCCATTTGACTGGGTTTACTGGCGGATTGGTTAAAGTCTTTTTTGAAGAAATTACAGGTTACAGCATTGTTGGTTTAATTGGAATTCGTGCAATTAAAGAAAATCCCAAAAACCTATTGAAATTAGGCGCGATGTTTTTCGTCATGATCGTTGCTTATCCGATTGCTAAAACACTTTTCAGTGGTGGGTTTAATGTTAACTTCATTAACTTTGAACTTTACAAGTATCCACCACATCCATATTACTTACTCTATGGAACAGTTGTGACAATGGTCTTACTAGCTGTACTAGCTAAAATGAAATTTAACGACCGACTGAATAACGTGATCACCTGGATTTCCAAAAATTCATTATCCATTTACTACTGGCACATTTTTCCAGTTGAATTTTTCATCCATTACTTCCCAAATAAATTTTTGGCAAGCCACTGGGTTGTGGCATATATCTTTATTGTCGCTTGTGCGGTGGTATTGACCTTGTTGCAGAACAAGTTTTTGCCAAATCTGTTTTCTGGAAGATTCAAACGTCGTCAAGCATAACTAAAGGTCTGATCTTATTGAGATCAGAGGAAACATGATAATATTTTAATTTTTAAAATAGCTTTACTCCAATATTGAACTGGAGTGAAGCTATTTTTTTGACTTTGATGAAAAGTATCTTGTGATTAATAAATTAATACTATGATATAATTCTTGCATTATTAAAAACTTATTGAATGAAATTATCTACGAAAAATATGACATTAATTCTCATGATTTTTTTGCAGTTATTACTACTTTAATATCGATTATTATCATTTGGGGAGATTTCAATGAAAAAGAAGCTATTTATTACATTCATGATGGGGTTATTAGTGATTGGCTTAGCGGGATGCGGACATAAGCAGTCAACCTCGAAACTATTTGGAACCTGGAAGGCTGAAGATGGTGCTGGGACGCGATCCACAATTAAATTCACCAAAAAAACAGTGACAGTAAATGATACAAAATATAGCTATAAGCGTACGGAAGTTGGGTATAAGAATGGCATTCGTTATATTTCAATTGAACAAGATGGCAAAGATTATACGATTGTGTTTCCAAAAAAGAATGATAAAAATCTAGCCTTGATGCTCAAAACAGCCGATACGGATGAACCGCTGAATGGCAGTATGTTATATGCGCTGAACAAAACTAAGAAACCAAATTACGGACAGTATGCTCAAAAGTATTTACATTAAGGAATGTAAGTTGTTTTAGTACTTCAAGACACCTGTGTAGTGTACGTTGAAACGATAGCAACAGATTTGACGGAAGTTCTGTTGGTAGATGCACAAGTGGCGGCGCATTTTAAATTAAATTTGATCCCCAAAAAAGCGATGAATATTGAATTCATCGCTTTTATATTTAGAAGTATCCGTAATAACTACGCTGAACAACCGCGTTATAAACCCAGTTGATTAAGGTAATAAAATCAAATACTGGTAACTCACTAGCACCCTGAATTGCAGCTGCATAGGGTGGCAGATCACTACATTCGAGTAAAATTGCCCCAATTTCAGGATGATTACCCAGTAACTGTTGTGTCGTAGTGATTAATTGTGCACGTAATCCAGCATTATCTAACTCAGTTTCGCCGTAGCGAATCGGGTGAAACTTAGGAAGTGTGCCAATATCCTGAATGACGCAGTCATTAATATCAGCATTTGATTTAGCAAAAAACTTTGCCGTGGCATCTTTGAAACTGGCAACAAACACGCCAATTTTTTGATTGTCTGCCAGTCCTAATTTGATAATTGGTAATTGACTAAGACTGGATAAAAAGACGGGCACGTGCACAGCTTGTTTGACTTCTTCTTGGAAATTAGCAAAGTACCCACACGCGCCAACAATGGCACGTACCCCGCGTTGTTCCAAGCGGCGCGCCGCAGTGATAATCACATCTTTAATTTCAGCCTTGCCTTCAAACAAATCTTCAATTTTAATATCAATCACTTCATAATCCACAGGGAATGAAAATGTGGTGGCATTAGCCACGTTGCCTGGTAGCTTGGGATACACCAAGTTAACGGCAATAATGCCAATGGCATTACCTGCCACTGCTGTGGTTGTTGGCTGAAAGCTTTGATTTAAGCTGACGTCATCGTTTAGTCGCTGTTGATAGCCCATTGCCCATCCTCCGTTCTAGTAAGTACCGTTTTCGAGATAATCTAAGAGTGCTGGTTTATCCAGGTCACCAATCCCGAGATCATCTAAAGTAACGCCGGTTTTATAAAAATCAGTGCCGACCATCGCAGAAGCGATCGTGATCATGCTATCAATGACGTTAGTTGAAACATTAAATTTTTTGCCCAGTTCGTGATAGATATGGCAACCAACCGGGATATCTTCAGTGATGTAGCGATCATGAATATCAAATGGACCGGTACCGATGGCCATTGGGTATTGTTCATCAAATGGGACTGCAGCACCGTCACCCATGTACTCAGGACCGAGAATGTTCGATCTAGAGAAGAAATCTTTCTTGTCATAATGTTGAACATCGACCCCAATCGTGTGTGCCAATTCAACTTCTTCAGAATAAAATGAGTATTGCACTTCTGAAATAGACTCACAAAAAGCATAAGAATAAATTGAGTATTTAGAGCTATCATTACCGCCAAACACGCGGCCAAAGTTTTCCATGACACCGACACCTAGTAGTGTGCCGGGACAATGTAAGACCGGATTGACATTACTGAAACCAATGTCTAGGACTGTCTTACCGGAAGCAGGCCCGTCCCCAAAAGTCACAGAATCAAAACAACCCAAATGTGCTGAACTAGCTAAAAATTCCTCTTGATCAGTTGAAGGAAGAGAAGCACCTCGAAGAGAGATAGCTCGATAACGTAATAATACGCGCGAGGTATCCACACCAGCTTCTTTGATGATTCGTGTTCCATAAGGAGCACTGGACCACCCACCGATGATCACTTTTTTGGTACTTCCTAGTTCACGCATTTTTTTACGAAGCTTCAGGGAACCAAAGTTGTCTGGAATAATATGGACAATCACACCGTCTTCAAGTAATGGGACTAATTTTTCAAAGAAAGCGTTATGGCCAATCGATGGAATTGCCACAATAATTAATTGGGCACCACTCACCACTGCAGCTAAATCAGTTGACACTAAGTCAAATTTTGCTGTACCAGAACGAGTGAAATTGTACTTATTCCATTGTTTACCTTCCAAGGTAATACCAGTACGATCGAGATTTTTCAACGATGTTTCTGCAAATTCAGGTAAATCGTAGAGACGTACTTGGTTACCGCCTAATTTACAATCAGCGGCGACGGCGCGACCAACAGCACCGGCACCTAAAACGGCTACTGTATAGTTACTTAAATCGTGTTGTGTCATAAACGTAAATCCTCCTCAAAATGTGTATTTAATTAACGTTTTGGGACAAAAAAAGCCCCACAATTGGACTATCATCCAATTGTGGGGCGACTATGGCCGCGGTACCACCCAATTTATGTATTCAAAAAATACACACTCACATACTGACATATGCTGTACGAATAACGGGTACCACCGATTAAAGTTCGCAATAAATGCTTGCTTCAATAAAAACTCCAAGACCATCTTCATTTGCCATGCGTTGCTACATTTCACCAAACCGTAGCTCTCTTAAAACGTCTTAGCAAATTACTCATCTCATCAACGTTATAAATTGTCACGATTTTAAACTGTTCATAGAATGATTGTCAATAGGCAAAATTAAAATAAATTTTTTAAACACGAATTCTACTATAGATGCCAAAGATTAAAAAAATTTAATTTTAAAAAGATGTTGACATTTCAAGATATGTGTCGGTATACTTCATTTCAACATTAAAAGTTGATGAGAAGAAATGAGTAGTTTGTCAGCCATGCAAAGAGAGTTATCACACGCTGAAAGATGACCTTGGGGAGCAGATGAATATGGTTTCTTAGTATCAATTTGTAGACGAGTTAATTTAATTAATCTGCAATGGTGGGGCCATTATCCCTGGAGTTAAAAACTCATTGAGGCAATTGTCGTTATGGCAATTGTGAATTTAGGTGGCACCACGAAGCTTTCGTCCTAATTAGGCGAAAGCTTTTTTTGTCGAAAAAAATTAACTAGTCAAACTATTTGGGAGGTTTATGAGTATGAAGATTAAGAAGATTTTTGGTAGTTTAGTAGGTGTCTTAGCAATAGCAGTGGTTTTAGCAGGATGTGGTAAATCTACGAAGCAAACAACCATTACGGTTGGTGCTGCAAACATTCCACACTCCAAAATTTTGGAACATGTGAAACCAGAATTAAAAAAAGAGGGTGTTAATTTAAAAATCAAAGTATTTCAAGATTACGTATTGCCTAATAAAGACTTAGCCAATGGTGATCTAGACGCGAACTACTTCCAACACACACCATTTTTAGATAATTGGAACAAGGAAAACAATGGTAGTTTGGTCAATGTTGGAAAAGTGCACTTGGAACCAATTGGTATCTATTCTAAAAAATATAAGAGTCTCAAAGATTTACCAAACGGTGCCACATTACTTGTCAGCAATAATATTGCAGACTATGGTCGTGTTTTGACACTATTAAAAGATGCGGGACTGGTAACTTTGAAACCGGGAACAAAAATTACCACTGCTACGTTTGATGACATTAAAGATAATAAACGAAATCTAAAGATTAAACACAATTTTGAACCAAAGCTCATGACTGAATTTTATGATAAGGGTGAAGGGGATGCTGTCGTCATCAATGGAAATTATGCTGAACAATCTGGTATCAATCCAACTAAAGATTCAATTGCGTTAGAAAGTAAAACATCACCTTATGCTAACATTGTGGCAGTTAAGAAAGCCGATAAAAATAAACCGGCCATTAAAAAGCTAGTGAAGGCTTTGCAATCGAAGAAAACACAACAATGGATTAAAACAAAGTATCATGGTGCGATTGTGCCGGTATATCCTAACGGTAAATAAGAGTTTTCAGTAAAATCAAATAAAAAATCACTTTTTGAAAAATGTGATTTTTTGTGCGTTTGAAAGAAAAAACGTTGATTACAGTAACTATTTAATTATCAGTGGATCTCTATCGTGATCCTATAAAATAATATAAAATTACAAAATTTTTTAAAAACAACAAGAATCAAATATTGGTATACAATGACTACTCAAAAAGTATTTACGCTATAATAACGCTATAAATTCTTGGGAGGTATTGGATTTTGAATGCGAAAGGTTTTTCTAGTCGATTTAGTAAGGTTGATAGTTTTGCGAATTGGTATGAACCCGAAAATTCAAAAGTGCTTGAAAAAAAGGATCAACCTGGCCGTAATGAATTTTTTGAAAAGTTTTATAAGAGCCAACCGTTGGGTTTTCCAAAAAATAAATTAAAGGAATTTGACAGTTTTACTGATGAACAATGGCGAAATAAAACGCATAGTGTCAAATTTGTGTTGGTTGGTTTAAATCCTGGAAATGCAGGAGTTGGTGCGGGGCGATTTAATAATTTTCATGGAGATCCTGCTAGCAAAGATTACAACATTCAAGTTTTAGTATATGGAACGCCAATTGATGGTGCTTTTATGACGGATCTAAATCAAAGCAAGGATGAAAGTGATTCTTCGAAAATTAAAATTCAACATACTGATATTGAAAATTTATATGATCATTTGGAAAATCTTGAAATTTCAGATGAGGCAATTATTATTGCGATGCACTCCAAGGTACGAGATGCTTTAAAAACAAAATTTGCGCAAAATATTCATCCATTTGATAAAGATAGACAATATATTGCCCATTACAGCTATCGTTACAAAAATCGGGATACAACCTCTGTAGAATCTAGAAAAACTTTGGAAAATCTCTATTGATTAATACAGACATTCATAACTTAAAAACACCAGCTGAATAAAAACTAGCTGGTGTTTTCATATTTATATTGATGAGATTGCTCGATTGATTCTTCTTTCATTGTAAAATAGTAATACAACAAACATCACCACATAAATGGCTAGTGGAATCCAGACATAATTAACATTAATCATATGAAGCGTTGCGGTGTTTTGGGCATGATTAGAAACATACCCAGATAATTGAAACAGACCGGCAGTAATCATACCACCAATTCCAAGCCCCATATTGACACCCAAATTATCAGTCGAGGCAAGAATCCCTTCAGCTTGAATGCCCATGGTCGTCCCATAACGAATGGTGTCGGCAATCATAATGGAAACTAAGCCGACGATAATACCATGACCGATGGAATTGATAAAAATGCCACTGAATAATACGGGTAATGTATGCAGGTAGACCCCAGCTGTGAGAATTAGTTGACCCACAAATGCTGTCACAATTCCCGACAACATGGTTTCTTTTTTGCCGGTGATTCCCGAAATCTTGATAATGAGTAGTACACCGATTAATGACGCAAGCGTGAAACTATTAGCTAAAGGCACTAACCCTTCGTTATGCAAAGTATATTTGAAGTAATAAATGGCCGTCGAGTTCTTAATCGCAGTGACCAACCAAAATAGAAAGATCACAACTGAAATTACAATCCATGGATCGTTGTGGCGCACCATTGCCAAAGCTTTACGCAGTGGTTGATGTGATTTCTCATGATCCGTAAATCGTTCACGCACATGCGCAAATGTGTTTAAAATCAAAATTAACGAAATAATACCAAACAATGAAATCGTCAGTAGGAATCCTTTTTGCTGATTACCACGTCCGAAAAATGCGACAAGTGGCAGCGTAAATACTGACACAATAATTTGAACTGAACTGCCAAAGAATTGTCGAATCACGCCGAGCAAGGTTAGTTCTTTTTCGTTTTGCGACATGGTCGGTAAAATCGATGTGATTGGCAAGTTGACGGCTGTGTATAAGAAACCAAGTCCTAAGTATGTGACGTAAGCCCAAGCCAGCTTGCCACCGGCTGAAAAGTTAGGCGTCACAAAGGTCAAAATGGCAAACACAACGTAGGGCAGTGCATACCATAAGAAAAACGGACGACTCTTACCCCATTTGGAATGGGTGTGATCAATCATGACGCCAATCACGAAGCTTTCAAGCACGTCACAGATGCGAGCTACGACGAATAAAATGGCGACGGCACCGGCTGATAAACCGTAGACGTCGGTATAAAAGAAGAGCAAATAAGTGGTCATGACCTGAAAAACTAGATTATCGGCGGCATCACTGAGTCCGTAACTAATTCGTTCAGGCCACTTAGTTTGAAAATTTTGCACGGAATTCACTTCCTAATTAATTACTGATCATCATGGTTGAAGCGTTGATACAATTGATCTGAAACAATATCAATTGTCCGCATCCAGGCGATATGACCGAGTGCTTCTGAGATGTGTTCTTCGGCTGGTTGATCCTTAGCCCGTGGAATGGTGCCTAATGCTGGTAAGATACCATGATGAAATGTGCCGAATAAAACTAGTCCAGCTGCCGTTCCGTGACCGGCACTAATGGCAGGTACATAGTGTTTGCCGACACTATAAAGTACTGCGAAGGTTGTTGAGAAACCGAAATGCATTAAGTAACTGACAAATGGTTCTTGATGGCCTGAATAAGTGTAGGTCGCGTGGGTGACTGAAGCTGGTACGCCCATTTGTTCCAGGAGTTGTTGTGGGGGATTAGTTGCATCACGTTCAGGGGTGCGCGGTGGCAACAGATTTTCCCAGCCGAGTTTAACGAGTCCAGAAACGACACCGGCGACGGTTCCTGCCAAAACTGCTGATTTCATATTGATATGTTGGGTCATATTAATCGTCTCCTTTGATAAGATAGTCTTATTATAAGGGTTTGACTTACTGTTTGTTAGCAAAAACGCTTAAAAATATCGTAGACGATTGTTTCTGACGGTCAATCGCGGTATGATGAATTCGTTGAAAGCGCATACTTTCGTAAACTAACATGTAAAGGACGCGAGGAAATGTTTTTAATTGATACCAGTAGAAATGGTAAACCAGTTTATGATGCCACGATTAATCAGTCTCTCGATAATTATTTAGTTAACGATTTACGGTTGAAAGGCCACGGCCTGATTGTGTATATTAACCGCCCATCAGTCATTGTCGGGGTAAATCAAAATGCGTATGCCGAAGTTGATTTACCTTATTTAAAAGAACACGACATCAAGTTAGTTCGTCGGACCTCTGGTGGTGGAGCGGTCTATCACGACTATGGCAACATTATCTTTGAAAACATTGTGATCGGTGACGATGGCAATTTTGGTAACTTCCATGCGATTGCCGACCCGATTTTAGACGCTTTACATGACTTCGGGGCAACTGATGCGCAAATGCGTGGGCGTAACGATATGGTGATTAATGATCAGAAGTTCTCAGGAATGACTATGTTTAAGGTCGGCGATTCCTATGCCGCTGGTGGGACGTTAATGTATGACTTGGATATGCAAGCTGCTAACGAAGTACTGACGCCTGAAAAGGATAAGTTGGCTTCTAAGGGTGTTGCTTCAGTTAATTCACGAGTGACAAATGTTAAACCATTCTTAAAACCTGAATACCAAAACTGGTCAACTGAGGAATTTAAAGAAGCTTTGATTTGCCATATGTTTGGTGTTGAGAAGATGGACGATATTGAAACTTATCATTTAAATGACCATGATTGGGAAATTATTGATCAACGCTTAGCTGGTAAATATGATACGGATCAATGGAACTATGGTGAAAATCCTGGTTACAAGGAATATCGGTCAAAGCACTTTGATATTGGCACCGTGGCATTTAACTTTACCGTTAAGGATGATAAAATCGCTGAATTTAAGATTTACGGCGATTTCATTACTGGTGGTGACATTACCAAGATTGAACAACAAGTGACTGGGGCCGCTTTTGATCGCGACAGTTTGACCAAGGCATTTGAGGCTGGCGATTTGGCAGCTAACCTTGGGAAAATTGAACCTGAAAAGCTTGCTGATTTAGTCTTATCCTAAGGGAGAAACGCTATGACAGAAAAAGTGGAAAATCCATATTGTCATCAGGGGATGCAATGTCATGATGGTTGTACCTGTTCAGATGCCAACGGCATTTGTCAGTGTCCAATGTTAGATGATAAGCGATGTATGTGTGATGGCATGTGTGAAGCAAAACATGAAGCCAAGTAATTGATGATTTAATATTCAAGATTAGTGCAAATAAATTTGATAACAGAATAAAAATATCAGCAGTAGCATAAGCGTCTGAAAAATATTTTCAGACGCTTATTTTTTGCTTATTTTTTAATGATAAAAGTGCTAATAAGTGGTTAAAGTGCGATTTAACTTTGCTTTTGTAAGTGAATAGAGAAAAATGTGATGCAGAAATTAATAACGCTTTTAACCTTATAATGCCGGCAAATTAGTGTTATATTGGTATTTTTATCGGAAAATTATTAGAATACGTTAATTTGCCAGAAAAAAATTAGAAAAATCCGCGCTATTTCAGATGAAAATATTCAATAATGGTGTCGTAGGAGAAAAAATAATCTTAGAAATATAGGTGATATTAATATGACAAATAATAAAACACAACATGGAACCAATTACTCAAAGTTAGTTCTAACATTGTTAAGCTGTACTGTAGCCTTGGGAGCTGCCAGTTTAGCTGATAAAAAAGTTGTCCATGCGGATGCACCGACTAGTGCGGCTACTAGCCAGGTAGTACCTACTGCACAAACTGACACAACTACAAGTACACCAGTTAACACCGAAACCGGTGATACAACCCAGAGTACTAGTAGTCAAACACCAGCTACTGCAGCAGAAAATAACCAACAGACCGCTGCTGCTAGTACTGACACAGAAAACACAACCGGTGCATACGTTAATCCGTATGTATTTACAAGAAATCAAAATAGAGAAGATGCGAACGTCCACGGTGGGTACACAACTTCTGATGTTTCTAAAGTAGATTTCATTGTCAACGGCACCAATGTTGGGTCAGCATGGCCGGATACAGAGCATAATTATAGCTTTTACATTCGTCCATATATTACTTCTGTTAATGATCAAGTAACGATTAATGCTTTAGATGTTAACGGAAAAATCGTCAATCAAACACAATTGCCCATCGAAGCACCTACAGGAACAGTCACTGTTGAAAATAGTGACTACAGACTAGATAACAGTTCATACGGACCTCTGATTATTTCTAAGACTGGTGATGTTGCCCACGTTCAGGTAGTTATTTCGATAACGGCTGATGGTAAAGTTGTCCATACAGAATCACTATTTCTAGATCCATATCTAGATGTTGCTTATCCCATTAACATTAACGATGAAGAATTAGAATATGCACATCTTCCCATTTTGAGCTACTTTGTTGATGGTAATTTAAAGGCTTTGTATAATAATGGCAAAGGCGTTTGGGATGGTACTGGGGCAAACGTTGATCTTGAGGTAGTTGGATATGACGATTACACAACCCCCGAGGGCAAGCTGGACCCCAATGAGATTACCAGAGTGAAAGTACCAGTTGTCGGGCCACAGGATGAAATGACCGCTAATCAAGCAGGGGAAGCTATTTTTCCAAAAGAAGAAGTGACTCATTTAAATATCGCCGCTGCAGCACCAGCGGATTCAAGTAGTACCTCAACGACAAGCACTTTTGTACCATTAGATCCTTCCGCAACAACAATTGAAATTAACAGCCAAACTTTCCCAGACGAAAACTTCAGAAATTACGTCATCAATCATGTGGCGTTTGGCAAAACCACAGTGAGTCTTGCTACGATCCAAAATATGAAATATTTGGATATCAGTGGTCAAGGTATTAGTGATCTCACTGGTATTCAGTATTTCACTGGATTAGCTCAGCTTTATGCTAACGATAATAAACTGACTTCAATCGATACCTCCAAAAACACTAATTTAAAATATCTAGATGTCAGCAATAATCAGTTAACTTCTTTAGACGTATCAGCCAATAAGGCTTTAGAGCAATTGAGTGCGTACACTAACCAACTAACTAACTTGAATGTTGACGGTAATGCTAATTTGCTTTACCTATTTGCTTATAATAATAAATTAGCAAAAATTGACGTTTCCAAAAACGCTAATCTTCAGGTACTAGATGTCCATGACAATCAATTAACTAAAGCAGGATTAGATGTTACCAACAATTCAGCACTTCGAGTTCTTTGGGCACATAAGAATAACTTAGAAGATATTGACGTTTCTAAGAACGCGAAACTAACTGATTTATTTGTCGCTGCAAACAAATTAACTAGTTTGGATATTACTCACAATCCAGCATTAGTTCACTTAACCTCTTATGGTAATTCAATCGCCCAATTAGATGTTTCCAAAAATCCAACATTGACTGAAATTGGTAGTTATTCACAATATCTAAATGCTGATCTTGGGCAAAATGCTGCAGGACAATATACCTTGGATATGAATCCGATTAGTGGAGAAAAAGATGTTAAATCAACTAATTTAATGTACGCTAAGGATTGGACATTCGATACCAATACTGGTGTTGCAACATATACAGGATCAGGTGTTCCGACTGAAGTGGCAATGGTTTATGATATTCGTAGTGAGGGTGAAGCGCAGAATCCAGTATTAGCAGAAACATTAAAAAGCTATCCACAGATTGCTTTGATCACGCTTAAAGCTCCTGCTAAGGAAACAAACCCAACAGATACCACCGACCCAACGGATACCACAAATCCAAGTGATACCACAAATCCAAGTGATACCACAAATCCAAGTGATACCACAAATCCAAGTGATACCACAAATCCAAGTGATACCACAAATCCAAGTGATACCACAAATCCAAGTGATACCACAAATCCAAGTGATACCACAAATCCAAGTGATACCACAAATCCAAGTGATACCACAAATCCAAGTGATACCACAAATCCAACGGATACGACAAATCCAACGGATACGACAAATCCAACGGATACGACAAATCCAAGTGATACAACAAACCCAACAGATACAACTAATCCAAGTGATACCACAAATCCAAGTGATACAACTAATCCAACAGATACCACAAATCCAAGTGATACAACTGAAATAACAAGTTCAGTAGATTCAAACAATTTGAACGAAACTACTAACTCATCAGAAGCCGCCATTTCGACTGTAACTCCTCAAAAAACAACGACAGCCGCAAATAGTAAAACAGTTGGAACAACTCAGCAAGCAAACAAACAATTACCACAAACTGATGAACAATCAGCAACATGGATTGCAGAACTTGGCATGAGCTTACTAGGATTCTTGGGCTTATTAGGATTCGCAAAACGTAAATCAACTAAATAAAGTATTACAAATGTACGGTGAAACTCTGAATCTTTGATTCGGAGTTTTTTTGTCGTTAAAAAGTAGTTAGTACAAAGCCGGAAAATATATCAATTAATTATTAAATTATTATTAATTAATTATTTAATTATATGGAATCATTTTAAAACTGGTGCTATAATTCACTCAGTTAGGTATAGGTACAGCTTTTTTATTACAATAAAGCAACATGGCCTGTATTGAATGTATTTTAAAAGGATGGAGTGATTATTAGAATGGGGAAGAATAACTATAAGTACCAGAAACTTGTCCAAGATTCAGCAACAGTGAAATCTCGCTATAAACTGTATAAGTCGGGTAGAAATTGGGTTGTCGCAGGAATTGTTTCGGCAACTTTATTGTTCACAACGCCGACAGTGTTGGACAAAGTAAGTGCGGTTCATGCGGATGAATTAACTGATCCAGCACAAACTAGCTCAAGTGCACCTGCCAGTGATAGTAGCTCGGCAAGTGAAGCAACACTGAAACCAAGTGCTGATTCACAGGCTACTAAAACTGATGATGCAAATAATGCAACCGCTGACAAAACAAGTGACTCAGCTACGGCAACACCTGCTACGACCACACCACAAAAAAAGGTTCAAGTGGATGCTGAAAGTACCAGCACAATTTCATCACCAACTGCTAAAGTGACAGATACATCTTTATTAGCTGGTATTGATCAATTAAAACTTGATGTAACCGGTACGTACGCAGATAACGCTGACATCAAAGCAGGTTCAAAAATTGCAATTAGATTTACGAACCCAAGTAGTTTGAAGCTTGACTCATTTGCTGACACGCAAGGCGCTTCTGACCAGAACGTACCAACTTATTTGACCAGAGTGGTCGATGCTGCAAATGGTGTGATTTATTATGTGTACAACACAGATATCACACAGGCTGGGAGTTTAGGATTTTCATTATCAATTCCAACAGTTAGTGCAGGTCAAAGTAACGTTGTCACAACCTTGCAAGATCCAAATGGCAAAACTATTATTAATTTTGATACACCAGAAAGTACAGTCACAATCGTTGACCCTGAAACATCTGGTAGTACAATGGTGATTTTTCCAACTGATCAAGGTGAACTTAACCAAGCTACTAAGATTAAAGGAACCAACACACCAATTAATGATGAGACAGATAGACCAGGAGGAGATGTCAAAGGGAACTTACTAAACATTAGTGCTCCTGGCGAATATTTACCTGATGGTAATTTAATTCCTGTAACCAGTGAATTGCGGTTAAAGGATTGGCAAGATGGTGACAAGTACATGAACACGGCAACATTAGAAAACATGCAAGCTAATGTTGCGGCAGACGGTACAGTTGATTTGCCCGGATTATCAAGTTTTAACGATAATACCGGTACAGTTGCGGGAGGTTGGAGTAGTGAACCGTTCATTGGTGTTATTAAAACATCTGGGCAGCTTTCATATGTTGAAAATAGTTTCAAGGTAACCGACAAAGAAGCCGGCACAGATTTAACTGACACGTTTGTAGTTTATAAAATTAGTGATGGTCTTTACGGGTTTACACTCAATCCGGATACGACTGACAGTCAAGGGTTTAGCCCAGCTTGGTCGCCAACAATAAAGCACGACTTTGTATTCACTTACGATTTGCAAGCAGCTAGTGTCAATTTAGATCCAAGTGTCGATACTGCTTCAGAACAGATGTACTGGGTCACTCTCCCTGCATCGACCGCAGATAGCATAGGTTTCCTTGGTGACAATACGACTTTTGATTTAACTTACAATCAAAGTCCATCATCAACAAAATTCAAACCAAGAATTTCAGGTTTATCGGATCGTAACTTCCCAACCGGTGTTGCATTGACAAACGCTGACTTATTAACAAATGTGACTGCCAATGACGTGGAAGATAAAGATTTAACATCTAAGCTTGTAATTACTGATTTAGGAGGTCTAGATCTTGATTCTCCAGCGCTAGGTGACTATACTATTTCGGTTCAAGTCACAGACTCTGATAAGAATACAACGTATGGTACTGAAAAAATTTCGATCAAAAACCCAGAATATTTCAATGTTACCTACATTTATTACAATGACGATACCAAAACAGTCATGAGTCAGACTGATCCAGAAAAAGAAATGTTATCAACCTTAGTTCAGAAGAATGCCGAACTCCCGGGTTATACATTAGTTTCTGTTGATGGCGCTGATCCATATAAAGATGCTAACGGTAAGCTTATTGGAGCAACTGTTTTATGGAACCAAGATCGAACTGTTACTTTCCATTACACAAGTAATCCAGCAACGGCTATAGTTAATTATGTTGACCAAGACAATGACGGTGCAATAGTTGCTACGGAAACATTACCTGGTAAAACAGGCGATGCAATTCCATTCGATACAGCAGCATATATTGCCAAAACTGCCGGTACTGAAAATGATTTAACTAACTATGAAATAGTTACTGATGAAACTACTACGCCAACGAATTTTGACACAACTGATGATGGGACAACAGTAAGTCAAACCTTTAAAGTAGTTTTGAAACATAAGCATAAAACTGTACCTTCAACTGATCCAGACGCGTTGACGACAAATTATGTTGTTAACTATACAGTTAATGGATGTAAGCTGATTCCTGAGACAACTTTTAAGAGAGCGTATAATGAATAAATCGTCTCTCAAAAGGAAGGAATTTTTACATGCCAACTCGTTACGACAAAGAATTCAAACAAAACATCATCAACC
>NZ_BAAHWX010000004.1:0-194287 GCF_054784995.1 Paucilactobacillus salsurae
CCTGATTTAATGCTTTCCATGGTTCAAATAAGTTATTAATCACGATTAATGATTTATTTGAGCTGTGGAAGGTAAACGCGGTTCTGAATGTCTCTTAAAACCTGTCTCAAATATTGACTTCAATCCATCTAGCTGTCTATTCTTTGACCAGTCTCTAATTTCATCAAACCAATTATTCATTTCCATCCTCCTGTACGTCTATCATCAATTCTGTGACAATTCCAGGCAAAGAATTTCCTTTGTCATTAATGTAACTTTGTGAGTCATTGTTCCATTCATATCCATATTTATTCAAAATTTCCCAAGCATGGTATCTTTTTTTACTCCAATCATCTATTAAATCGTTCATAGCTATTCCTTCTTTCTGAAAAAATAATGTTAATAACATTTTCTGTACCACTTAATTTTTTCTCAAACAAATTTTTTTGGTGAAAATTTACTGTTTATGAGATACTTTAAATATTGTTTATTAGGGGGATTCGTCATGGCAACATTTTCTATCATCGTATCAATCGTTTCTGTCTTTATTGCTGCACTTTCTTTTCTTAAAAATAAATCTGAACTTTTAGAGCTTAGACACCCTGGTGATTCAGACTGGAGTGCCATGACCATGGGCGAAATTTCTTATATTAATGATAAAGGCCGAATAAACCCTTTACCTGATGGTTTGTTAGTAAAATTTCAATTTCTAAATCCTAGTCCTAATGATGTAGCATATTTTCATTTGCATTTTACGGCAAATAATCGAGCTGAAGATGTGTGGACTCATAAAACCGTAAGTTGGGACACTGAAAAGCCTAAATTCATAATCCAAGAATTGAACACTCAAGGTGAAATTAATCTTTTAAAAAACGTTCAAGGTATTTTCCCGGCTCATTCATTCACACCCGTTTATGCTTTTATGTCAAAAGTGGATGGACCATTTCCTGATAAAATAACTTTCACAATTAAATACGCAGTTAGAAAGTTCCCCTACATCGGTAAAAAAAACAGATACACTACTTACCAATTAGAACTAAATACTTTTGACTTTGAAAAGAAACTTAGAGAAAAACACCACATAGTTGAAAAAATGAATGAACCACAAATTGTTTCAAATAAAAAACAACCTACATCAAAGAAACACAAACAAAAATAAATAAATCCACAACTTAGAAATTAGGTCAAGTTCTGTCATAACCTAAATAAATCACTTAATGAAATCCTCAATCCAATTAATAGTTTGTTTAATGTTTCAAACTTAATTCCCTTATCATTACCGTTATAGAATTTAGAAATAGTATTCCTTGAAATTCCTGTTCTTTCATGAACTTTCTGAATTGATAAATTTCTTTCATCCATCAAATCTTTAAGCGAAAACTTCACTCTCCTATTGATTTCTAGTTCAAATAAATTATTTATCGCATTCATAACTTCAACTCCACTTCGACCCTTGGGTCTATTTTGTCTACTTCAAATTTGTGTTCAATTCCTAGCACTGTCTTACGCCCGTCATTCTCGATCAGGCCCGCTTTCATCATTCCGTCAAAAATGAACTTGATAGCGAATGACACGTTGTCTGGGTCTTTTCGTAAATTCTTTGTGTACCACGTACATACAACAATGCTAGGTTTATCGAACTTAAAGCCATCTTGCATAGCTTGTTTCGTGTACATCATGCACTGATACGTTGCTTGCTTTTTGAACTTAGCAGCGCCAAACCTATTAGACCGTTCAACGTTGATGTATTCATTTAAGCTAGGCAATTCACCATGTATGACTAATTTCAATCTTTGCTGTCCACTTCTGTATCATCTTTATCAATAATTGTTATAAGGTCTTCGGCAACTGCATGGTTGAAATCTTCAATATCAACCAATATTTTTTTAAGCTGATATTTATACGCAGATAAATCGTCATATTCTTGATCAGCCACTTCATCTAGCGCTTCACCAAACGTTCCTAGAATGCTCATCAATGAAGTTAAGTGAGACACCTTTTCCATGTTTTCTTTAAATGTCATTTTCAATTGCTCCAATCTGTTTTAAATATTCTTCACGTTCTCTAAAGTACGTTGCTTGCTTGTAAGTCATAATGCCCATTTCAACTAGTTCATTGCGTGCAAGCTTGATTGGCTTGATATGGTACTTATCTATAAACGACTTAATGCCAATCGTGTGTTGTTCAATGTGGTGCTTTCGACAACAACTCATGACTAAGTGTTTTGAGTGATCAACCTTGCCACGATTCATACCTATACCGACAGTATCAACGTGACAAAAGTCTGCAGGTTCATAACAGATAACGCAGTGCCGATATTTAAGGCAATACATCTGAAACCCGTAATCATCGCTGATAGCGTCCCAAGTCTTAGTTGAAAACTCCACGCCTTTCTTAAAGCAGAAGTCTAACTCCATGTTGATTAAGATAGCCGCTTCACTCACACTTGCTGTCGACAAGTGCAGTGGGTCAGTCTTGTACTGTTCTGCGTACTTAAACGCAAAGTATTCGTACATGTCTTCTTTCGTGACTTCGACTGCCATATCCTTGCCCCAAAACTTCGCAATATCACCAAACAAGGCCCACGCCTTATGAATCTGGTCTAGTGTTCTCATTCTGGAGTCTTGGTATGTGACCATGACACGTTTATGATCGCCCGTGTATTTCTCAAATGTGAACTTGTCCAACGGACTATCTAGCTTGAGCGTGAGTGTTTCGTACTTGTCATCATGATCAGTAACAGTTGCCATTTCATCAAGCATTTAAACCACTCCTCATTGCTGCTATCTTTTTCTTAATTGCTGCAATTTCTTCAGGGCTTGCCTTATTTTCTTCAGGGTTATAGTCGTCTTTCGCCCAATCAGGTAATTGTTCTTGAATACGACCCGCCTTAGCTTGTGGCATGGTGTCGTACTCATCTTCCCAGCCTCGTTGGTTAAACCATGTAGAACCGTGACGTAAGTACTGTTTGTCAGTATGCTTAGCCTCAATTTCAGCAATGTAATTGTCAATACCTAACTTAATTTGTTCGTCAGTTACGCCATCTTTAATAGCTTTTTGGTAGGACTTAAATGCTGGTTCTTTGCCCTTTTTGTTGGGATACAGCGTCCATAAAAGCTCAAAGCGTTCACGTAGCGACGGGCCTTGTGGTTTATTCGATTTTTCTTTTGGTGGTTCAAGCTCATTGACGGGCAACCTTGGTTGCTCATTATCTTTACTACTCTTATCTAATCTAACATTACCTAACCTAACCTGCGTCGACGGGTCGTCCACGGATTGTTGACGTACCGTATACGAACCGTTACTGTCCACGTCTAGCAAGGCTTTCTGGCTTTTGTAAATTGTTGTTGCGTAAGTATCTTTGCGAATGTAGTTATGCACTCGCCAATCTTTTACAACTGTGATTCCATCTTCAAACTGAATTAAAAATTCTTTTGCTAGCAACAACTTAAAATCATCATTACTAGCCCCTGTCATTCGTCTTACTGTCTGTGCATTCGCTAGAAACCCGTCATCGTCAGCGTGCATATTCAAATGAAAGTACAATGCTTGTGCTGACAACGGCATATCTAGGAATGTATCTGTGTCTGTAATCTTCTTACTAAACATTCGCTTATTTGCCATTTAATCACCGCCTAAAATGGCAAGTCGTCATCACTAATGTCAATTGGATCTCCACTACTTGCAAACGGGTCATCAACAGTCTTACTTGCTGGTTGTTGATCGTTTGCCTGTTGGTTGCTGGTCTGTTGATTCTTACTCTTTGGTTCAAGTAATGAGAAATTCTCAACCATGACTTCGGTGACGTAAACACGTTGTCCTTGTTGGTTCTCGTAGTTACGAGTTTGAATTCGTCCGTCAATTCCAACTAGTGACCCTTTATGCGTAAAGTTAGTAAAGTTCTCTGCTGCCTTACGCCAAATTTGGCATTGAATAAAGTCTGATTCACGCTCCCCAGCTTGGTTTGTAAATTGGCGATTAACAGCGATTGTAAATGTTGCTACTGCCGTTCCATTAGCTGTGTAACGTAGTTCTGGGTCTTTCGTTAAACGTCCTGTTAGTGTTGTTCTATTGATCATTAGGTTGTTCCTCCATTTCTTTCTTAAGTTTTGGTACTTCGGTTAACATCTTGGTAACTTCTGCAAGTGTTAAGCCGCTGCCCCAGCGCTTAGCAATGTCTTTAACTTTGGCCCGCTCTGCTAGGTCTTGAAGTACGATTGCTTCACTAGCGTTCATTGACTTAGCAATTGCTTTAGCTTCGTTTGATAATGTTGTTTTTTTAATTTCTAGTGCCTGCGCACCACTTTGTTTACTTGTTTGTGGTTTGCTTTGCGACCTAGTAGCTGTCTTTGTCTTGTTTTGTTGTTCCTGATACTCGTCTGTATCAGCGTCTTTCGTGTCATCAATTAAGAACAAGCCATTCAGAGCATACTTTCTAGCATAAGAACTTGCTGTTCCTGTAATTTGGCTATCGTCCATACCCTTTTTAACTGGTGATTCTCTGGCATAAGCATTAACGGTTGTTTCACCGTCTTTAGTGATCAGGGTTGCAGTTGCTTTGATATAATGCCATTCGCCTTGCATAATTGGCTCATCAGTTAATGTCAGTTGTGAATCATGTTTAGCAAGTAACGGCTTAGCCGCTTCGAGAATATCTTCAGCGCTGCGGTAGTTATAATTACCGAATTTATTTCGTTGTCCTTTTGGAGCTTTTAACTCTTTTTGAATCGTAGTTAATACTGTCATCATCTTGCCCCCTATTTAATTGATAACGTTGCTGTCTGCTCGATATGTGCACCGTTGATATCTTTACCAGCACTAATATCTTGTTTAATCATGTTTTTATCGGGCGTGTAAGTTTGCTTGATCTTCACGTACTTAGCTGGCAACTTAGTTTCGTCATCAATCACTGTCTTTTTATTTCGTGTAATCTTGACTGTGACGTGTACGTCTTCAACCTTGTTAAGATCAGCAGCTTCCATTGAATCCATTACATTGTTTTTCATGTTGTTTAAATTACGTTGCCACCGCTTTTTCTTATCCTGGATTCGTTTGATCAGCATGTCTGCGTCATTGATTTGATTTTCAACTTCAGTCATAACCATGCCGTAGCCAGTAATCTTGTCCTTCAATGGGCCAACTACTGACTCCATAGTGTCTTGGACCATCTTTTCATCGTCATAATTAAGTAGTGCTGCTTTAACATGTACATATTGATTCGTTAGATCGAAAATAGTGTCATTAGCCATTGCAAAATTCCTTTCTTTCGGTTATTCTTAACGTAAATTAAATTTAAATATTGATTCGACTTGAGCGCTTGATGACTGCAATCATCAGGCGTTTTCTTTTTGCTCATAAGCGTCCTCCATAACTCGCAGTCTATTCCAAATGAATCCACCTGCCGTTTTAGCCTTACCTGTTAGTGCTTTATACATAGCCGTACTTGATACGCCACTATAGCGACAAGCTGTGGCAGCATTGATGAAGATGTTAATCATCGTGCCGTCAGACGCTTGCTGTGTTACTACGCAGTTTGAATAGTCGCCATATTCGCTAGGCTTTAAACCCGTTCGAACTGCGTGTCGTTGATTTTCACTACTTGTGACCCACTCAAGATTAGTAATATCGTTATTCTGCTTATTACCGTCTTTATGGTTAACTTGCGTCTGTAACTCTGAATGTTCAATAAACGCCTTAGCAACTTCACGATGTGGGAACACTGTTTTAACCTTCTTTGTTGAGCAACTAATAAGGTTAGTCTTGCTATATCCGTTGTGATCAATAATCAACTTGCGAATGTTGCCGGTTTTTATTGACCTAATATCGCCCGTATCAGATATTTCATATTCGAAGTCAGGAATTAGTTTCCACTTCACTGTTCATCACCCCAATCAATTTGGGGATTGCGAATGTTTAAGTCATCTTCCGACTTTTGCCATTCGTCCCAATTAATGTTGTCCATCGTTAGCCCCTTTCTTATTTTGCCAATCGAACAACTCGCCTTTTCCATAAACAAAGCCAATGTAGAAGCTTGCGCTTACTAGGCTAAGCAAGATGATTAACCCGCCACCGTTTGCTGCGAACCATTGCATGGCGATTGCTCCTTTCCTTTAGCCAAGATGTTAGCTACCCTTTGTGATAGTTCAGCTGGTACTGTTAGTACACTGCCTTCAGGAAGTTCATTACCGTTTAAATCAACATCGATTACTTTGTATTCCATTAAGCTCTCTCCTTTCTTTGTTCAGTTTTCTGAACTTTTAAAGCAAAAAAATATAGCCGTAATTCCTTGTCAGGAATTTTCAAGTAACTTGCTATAGAAAAAATTTCAGGATTACTAAAATAACTCCTGCTTGCCAATTTATTATTAAGTGTTGTTGTCGAGATACCTAAATGCTTAGCAAGCTTTTGTTGTGTAATATCTAGTTCCCTCATTCTTCCATAGAGCTTTGAATAGTCAAATTTCTTTTTTGTGGGCAATATTTGCGCACCTTCTTTCTGTTCAGTTTTTCTGAACACTCTAATAATACAATGCTATCAACGTGGAGTCAACTAAAAGTTCAATTTATTTAACAATTTCTTCAAAATATGTTGAGTTTAGCTAAACAATATCTTATAATATAATCACAAAGAAAAGGGTGAATTGATATATGGAAAAATTTGCTAATAGATTACGACAGGCTATGGAAATCAGAGATATCAATACTGCTGAGTTATCACGCAGAACTAAAATTGGTAAATCTTCTATTAGTCAGTGGGTCAATGGTAAATACGAAGCAAAACAAGATAAGATTTATTTACTTGCCGATAAATTGGAAGTAGATCCAGCCTGGCTAATTGGTGCTGATGTTCCTATGAATGGCGCTTCAAAAGCACCTACAATAAACAATCAAAACTCATATAACTTTATCAACGCTGGTATTGCTGCAGGTATTCCAACATCAATCGACCCATTTTATGCGCAAGATATTGAACAGATTCAACTACCTGACAGTTTGATGGGTCGTTACGCTGGAAGCCCTGACGTATTTATCAGTCGCATTAGTGGAGACTCAATGAATAAGGTTCTACCTGATCAGTCACTTGTGGCGATTAAACGATATGAAAATGTCAGTGAGTTAAATAACCGAGATATCGTTGTGTTCGAAAAAGACGATGGATATTCTGTTAAAAGATTCTTTAATATGCCCGAAGCAAAGGTGTATATGTTTAAGCCTGAATCAACTGATGATAGCTTTGATGATTTGATAATTCGTTATGAAGACGCAGACAACTTAAAGATATTAGGAAAAGTCGTTGTTTATGTAGTTGAACTATAAGGAGGAATACAAATGAAATTTGTGGCAAAACAATTATTTTGGCTGATTATTGTCTTAATATTATTAACCAGTATTCTAGTTGCTTTTTGGCCATTGTTCGTTGCAATAGTATTAATTGGGCTCATTGTTTATCTAGTTAGACGAAATAGGAGTGTTTAAAAATGGGAATGTTTGGAAATGCTAAATCGTTGGAAATTATCACTGTTGGTGCAATACCAAATGGTTATAAAAGTATTGGTGTTGCAATCGGATCAGGCCATGAAAGCCATGTAATTGGTTTTAAAGAAAAACATACAGACGCTATTACTTTAGAAGCTATCCAAAACCTGGCTAAATACGCACAATCTAAGAATGCAGTTGGTGTTGCAAATATTAAGTTAACTTCCTTTGCTGCTACACCACAATCACAAGGTCCTGAGTTGGGTGTTACTGCTATTGCTGACATGATCGTACCTGAATAACAATATATGTCCAAAACTGAACGACACAAAAAGCTGTCCTTGGGAGGAAATAAATTATGAAGAACAAGAAAAAATGGTACAAACGCTGGTGGGTTTGGGTAATTATAATTTTAATATTAGGTGGCATTGGACAACTAACTGGCAACGATAGTGGAAAAACTTCAAATAGTAAATCTGACAGTTCAAGCAGTTCAGTAAAGAAAGAATCATCTTCAACAGCTGATAAAAAATCATCTTCAAAGTCTTTTTCATTTAAATCAAGTAAGAAGAAAACTTATTCAGTAGGTCAAACCTTTAAAGTTGGTGACATGCAGTACAAAATAAATGGTATCTCCACAGCAACACAAGTAGGCCCTTCATCATTGCCTGCAAAGGCACAAGATACATTCTTAGTTGTCGATTTGACCATTAAAAATCTTGGCAACAAAGACATTACTGTTGATTCTTCATACTTTAAATTGCTTGATGGTAAAAAAACTTTCAAAGCAGATTCTGAAGGCTCAATGTCTGCTAATCAAGATGAGAGTGGTAACATTACTAACTCGTTTTTCTTACAGAAATTAAACCCTGATGTAGAAATGTCGGGGAAAGTTGTTTTTGACGTTTCTTCAAGCGAAGCAAACTCTCAAACTAACAAAATTCAAGTACAAACTGGTGCATTCGGAACACAAACCGGAACGGTAAAATTGCATTAAAAAAACACGCTCCCCCTCCGACCAAAGATTGGGAACGTGCTTACAAACAAATGTAGACATACACTAAGCGTGTAGCCTGTTAACATTATAGCAGACTCCCTTAGTGTATTTAAGGGAGTTTTTATTATGGAACATAAAAATGTAGCGATATATGTACGAGTGTCAACTGCTGGACAGGAACAAGACGGATACTCTATTGGTGAACAAATTGATAAACTAACTAAGTACTGTGAACTACAAGAATGGAATATTCATGACGTGTACAAAGATGGTGGATACAGTGGCTCTAATTTAAAACGCCCTGCCATTCAAGAACTGATCAAGGATATTAAATCAAATAAAGTAGATACCGTTTTAGTGTACAAATTAGACCGTTTAAGCCGTTCTCTTGTCGATACAATGGAATTAATCGAAAAGACATTTAACACACACAATGTGTCGTTTATTTCGATGTCAGAGTCATTTGATACTAACACCCCAGTTGGTAAAGTCATGGTCTCAATATTGGCTACTTTCGCCCAGTTCGAGCGTGAGAACATTACATCTCGAATGAAAATGGGTAAAATTGGTCGTGCTAAGTCTGGTAAAGTAATGAGCTGGTCTAACCCGCCTTTCGGCTATAACTATGATCACGATACAAGTGTGCTAAGTATAAACGACTTACAAGCAACAGTTGTTAAACGTATATTTAATGATTATCTTGACGGAGTTAGCATAACAAAATTAACAGACCACTTAAACGAAGAAGGACACATTGGTAAAGACATTCATTGGTCATATCGAACAGTTCGACAAATACTAGACAATGTTGTTTACACTGGTAAATTTAATTTTAACAAAAAAATATATGAAGGTAATCATGACGCAATCATAACTGACGACATTTACAACAAAACACAAAGCGAGCTAAAACGACGGCAATTGAAAGCTTATCAAATGAATAATAATCCTCGTCCCTTTCGAGCTAAGTACATGCTGACAGGTATTATATTCTGCGGTTACTGTGGTGCTAGATTTGCAGTAGTGATTAGTCATAGACACAAAACACACGAAAAATTACTTAAATATAAGTGTTATTCAAAATTACCAAAATCTAAATCAAAAACAAATAAAAGATATGGTAGTTGTGCCGGTCCAGCTTTTTATAGAATGCCCGAAATTGAAAGAACTGTGATCAATAGAATTAAAAACTTAGACTTCAAAGATGTTAAGTCAAATAACGAACGTGAAGACGTTTCGATTTATGAATCACAAATTAAAAAGGCTAATAATCAAATTAAGCGATTATTGGATATGACAAGCGATGATAATATGCCAATAGATATTATTCATTCCAAGATTAAAGATATTCAAGATCAGCAGCACGATTTACAATTACAGATTGATCGAATTAATGAAAACAAAACTGAATTTACTAAATCAGACGCAAAAGCGTTACTTGAATCAATTCCACAAGGAATTGAACACGCTGATTATGAAAAGCAAAGGACTGTGGTACATCAACTTATAAAGCGGATTGAATTGACAGAAAACAACGTGAAAATATTCTGGCGATTCTGAAAAAGTTTAGAGATTGCCATTTCTAGCAGCGTAAACCCATGTCGCTTTTTGTTGAATTTTTTCATAATTAATAAATTCCTTTCATTGATTGATAAATCGGTAACATAATGTTTAAATACATCGCCACAATCATAATCGCAATGAGACCAAATAATAGAGGTTGAACTAGGGTTAACAATCTTTCCATGTTTGTCACTAAGCGACCAAATAAAATTTTGGCAAAGGATTCTAGCTGCCTGCCTAGGTCTTTAGTCGTGGCACCCTTGTTTAAAAACACGATTAGTTCTTTTGGCAAATAAGGATATTTTTTAACTAGTTTTGTTGGTGAATCGCCAACAATTAAAATTTGATCTAAAACCGTACTCAATTGATACAGCAAACTTTGGCGATCAAATTGATTAAACATGGCACAAATTTCTTTAACGCCCATCCCATTTTGAAGTAATAAGGCGAGATTACTGATTAAATAATAGGCGTAATACGTTTGAAAATAGCTACCAATCATCGGCAATTTTGATAACCATGTCGCCTTATCAAGCGTGGTTTTCTTTTGCCATTTTTGCCAAAACTGCCAGCTTAAAAGTAGCCCACCAACTACTAGCCCATATCCGACCAATTTCATCAACGGCCAATGAGTAGCACTTGTTGTTTTTGCATCTGTCTGCCAAACAGCTAGTTCAGGAAAAATGAATAACTTCAGTGCAATTAATAGAATAATTAATAAACCAACCAAGATAACTGGATATAAAAGTAATCCCTTCAGCTTTTGTTGCTGTTTTTGTTTAACGGCTAAAAATTGGCCTAATTGTGTAATACTTTGGGACAAATGGCCGTGTTGTTCTGCAATCAGTAACTGGTAATAAATATCAATTTTAACGACTGGGCGTACAGATTCTGCAAATAACGTTCCTTGTTGTAATCGTGTATCAATTTGTTTGATCATGGAACGCTGTTTTGTCATTAATGTGGCACAAAATTCCAAGGCCTGTTTCAGTGAAAAGCCCACCATTAATAAATCTCCCATTAAGCAAAACCAATTGGATTGAACCGTGGTAGTTAATTTAGCCGTTACTAAACTTTTTAGCCGTTTTAGCAGTAATTTTTTCTTCTTTAACGCATCGTTCAAGATTCATCCTCCAATTCAGTTGCGGGTTATCACTACGATTCTCAAATAAACAATTTTTGTCTAAAATATCATACAAAACGGCTAGTTTCTCATTAGTTGTCGGCAATAAACGTTGATAACAAACACCTTGAATCACTTGCTCTAAATAGTAGGATTCAACCTCTAGCTGTTCTAATCTGGTCAACACTTCTTGTGCACTTTGCGCATGAATGGTCGACAAAATTAGATGGCCACTTAATGCGGCTCGAATTGCCATTTGGGCGGTTTGTGGATCACGAATTTCACCGATGATAAACACTTCTGGTCTGTGTCGCAAACCTACTTTGATTAATTGTTCATAGCTCATTTGCGCATTTTCATTCACTTGCAACTGCAGAAAATCTGGTTCTTCAATTTCAACAGGATCTTCAATCGTCATAATCATCTGATGAGCACAACATTTTTTAATTAATTGATACATTGTTGTTGTTTTACCGGATCCCGTTGGTCCCGCAAACAAAATTAAACCCCGTTGTTGAATTAAATTTTCGAGTTGCGCTTGTTGCTCCGCAATTAAAATTTGATTTTTGACTGTTTGCAGTGGGTAAATAAATCTCACAACTAGTGACTCATGACCTTGAAAGTCCCCCACTGTCGAAAGACGTAAATTAACAACCCCTTCTCGTAATGCGCCAACTTGTGGTCGTCGATGCTCACTGACTGCCATATTGGCACGGTATTTCAACTGTGCAATCAATTGTTTGCCTGCCGCTTGATCAAGTTTGATCTTCGCACCTAAACCAACTGCTGAATGATAAGAAAGTACATAATGCTGTTCATTGGGCAATATATATAAATCTGCAACTCGCTCGTTAATACAGTCTTCCAGCAATTGTGTCATCCCATTATATTTTTGCATGTGGGCCTCCCTTCTTAACAGAAAGGTACGCAAAAATATATTTGATATACAAAAAAAGCCGAGACAAAATTGTCTCGGCTTCACAATGAGAATATGATTATTCTTCGTCTGGTAAGACGCCTGTTTCATAAACATCAGAAACATCATCGTTATTTTCTAATTCATCAATTAAGTGTTGATATTGGCTAGCTTTGTCTGCTGGCACATCAGTTGTGTTTTCTGGAAGCATCGTAACTTCAGCTGTGTCCAAATCATAGCCTTTTTCTTGTAGGGCATCACGCACTGCTGGAAGATCACTAGGCGTTGTATAGATTTCGAATGCGCCATCTTCAGCATTCATATCTTCCGCACCGGCATCCAGCGCATCCATTAACATTGTATCTTCATCTGTGTCTAAACCGTCACGTAACACAACGATATAGCCACGACGATTGAACATGTATGAAACGGAACCACTGGCGCCCAATGAACCACCTGCATGTGTAAATGCTGAACGAACAGCTGCTGCAGTCCGGTTTTTGTTGTCAGTAAGTGCTGAAACCATGATAGCTACACCACCAGGGCCATAACCTTCATACGTAATTTCATCATATTTAGCGCCACCAGCACCGGTTGCCTTATCGATTGCACGTTGGACGTTATCTTTAGGCATGTTAGCAGCACGTGCTTTATCCATCATCAAACGAAGTTGAGGATTATTCGCTGGGTCAGGATCACCTGCTTTAGCAGCTTGATATAAATCACGTGAAATCTTTTGGAAAATTTTTCCACGTTTAGCATCTTGGGCGTTTTTACGTCCTTGAATGTTATGCCATTTTGAATGTCCTGACATGAGAACTCCTCTTTTCTATAATTTAATGATGGTTTAAGTAACTTAAACCATTCAAAATAATATCAAAATTCACCTTGTAAATCAAGTCTTGTGAACTACTGATTTAATAATTACTTTATCTCGTTGATTCGCGCTTAATTAAGCCATACGGTAAAATAACATTCGGATCATCAACGCGTTCATTATTCATTAATTTAGTGAGCAATCGCATCGCCACCGCACCAATATCATATAACGGTTGCGTCACGGATGACATTTGCGGTCTGGTAATCACGGCATACTTTGTGTCATTAGTCGTTGTTAACTCAAACTCGCTTGGTACCTTAACGCCTTGGTCTGTCAATCCATTCAACAAACCAGCTGCCAGTTGATCATCTGTGACAAAAGCAGCATTAACGTTTAAGGATTGAATCGTCTTAGCCAGTTCATAACCAGCATCATAAGAATTGTCTGTTTCTAAAACATAACGATTATCAAAAGCAATCCCTGCTTCAGACAAGGCTTCTTTAAATCCCTTGAGTCGATAATCTTTGTTGATTGATTGCTCAAGTGATCCCGTTACCAGCGCAATTTGTTCATTGCCACGCTTCAATAGTTTCAATACAGCTTCTTTTGTTGCCGCAACATAATCAATGCTGACACTTGGGAATTCTTGTTTACTATCTACAGATCCGGCTACAACCACGGGAACCTGTGAGTTCGTTAATTCTTTTTTTAGGTCAGCGCTCATTTGATTGCCCATAAAAATAAGACCATCAACTTGTTTTGCAAGTAATGTATTGACAACTTGGATTTCTTTACTGCCGTTTTCATCCGAGTTAGCCAAAATAATATTATATTTGTACATCGAAGCAATATCATCAATTCCTAATGCCAGTTCCGCAAAATAAGCGTTCGTGACGTCCGGAATGACAACCCCCACAGTTGTTGTTTTTTTACTGGCTAAGCCACGGGCAACAGCATTCGGTCTGTAATCAAGACGATCGATGACTTCCATGACTTTTTTACGTGTTTCCGGTTTGACATTTGGATTGCCGTTGACAACACGCGAAACAGTGGCCATTGAGACAGCCGCTTCTCTTGCCACATCATAAATTGTTACAGTTTGTTTTTCCATTTTTAAGCCCTTTCTTTACTGATTTGATTTGTTTTCATGAATTTTCATAACTAAGTCAATATAGCAGATTATGTATGAAAACGCAAACACATTAATACAGTATTTAACGGACCCATTCTTTGATTGTGCTATAATTGTCAGCAATAAATTAAAGGAGCGATGCATGATGACACAGTTACAACAAGTGCAACAATGGGTTAATCAGCAAGAGCTTGATGTTGCCTATTTAAGTGATCCGATGACAATTACCTATTTAACAGGTTTTAGCAGTGACCCAATTGAACGAATTTTGGCATTGATTGTATTTCCAGACCAAGATCCATTCTTATTTGCGCCCGCACTAGAAGTGGAGGCCATTAAAGATACGGGTTGGAAGTTCCCAGTTTATGGTTACCTTGATCATGAGCATCCTTTCGAAATGATTGCCACCCAAATTAAAAAAAGAAATGCTAATCCTAAAAATTGGGCTGTTGAACAAGGCCAGTTATCTGTTAGTAAATTAAAAGCTTTAACGGAACAATTTCCTAAAGCTGATTTTGATCACGATATTACCTCAGTCATCGAACAACTACGTTTAATTAAAAATGATGACGAAATCGATAAATTAAATGAAGCTGGTAAGTGGGCTGACTTTGCATTTAAAGTTGGTTTTGATGCCGTTAAGCAAGGTGTAACTGAACAGTCTATTTCTGCACAATTAGAATATGCCCTCAAACAAAAAGGGATTATGCAAATGAGTTTTGAAACGCTTGTTCAGGCTGGTGCTCATGCTGCCGAACCACATGGTGCCACATCCGCTAATCAAGTAAAAAACAATGAACTTGTTTTATTCGACTTAGGAACAATTTTTGAAGGGTATATCAGCGATGCTTCTCGTACGGTTGCCGTTGGTACATTGACTGATAAACAGGCTGATATCTACAAAGTTTGCTTGGAAGCTCAATTAACAGCTCAAGCTGCTGCTAAACCCGGTATGACGGCTGAAGAACTGGATAAAATTGCTCGTGACATTATCAGTGCTGCTGGCTATGGCGAATACTTCATTCACCGTTTAGGCCATGGTATGGGTATGAGTGAGCACGAATTCCCATCAATTATGGAAGGCAATAAAATGGTCTTACAACCTGGTATGTGTTTCTCAATTGAACCAGGTATTTATATTCCAGGCGTTGCTGGTGTCCGGATTGAAGATTGCGTCCACATCACTAAAGATGGTTGTGAACCATTTACACACACTTCAAAAGAATTAACTTACGTTGGTTAATCAACTGTATTTTAAAAGCGACTAAGAAAATTTTCTTAGTCGCTTTTTTTATTCTTCAGATTCATCGTCCGTTTTCGTTTGATCAATAATGATATCTTCACTATCATCTTCGTCTGTTGACGCAGTCGAAGCTAATTGATCTCGAATTGATGCTGTTTGTTCTTCAAAATCATCATTATTGAAGTGATCAGCAATCTTTTCTTTTTGTTCTTTAAACTTATCACTAGTTTTTGTCACCATTTCTTGTGCATCTTCTTTATAGTCATTAGCAGTTTGACGCCAGTCATCAGCTAAATCTTCAGCAAAAAATGCATAATCTGTGACTTGATCTTTTAAGTCATCAAATGTATCACGAACGGTTTGTGCTAATTGTTCTTTGCGTTCCTCTGATAAACTTTGATATGCAATCGCCGCAGCAATCGCACTAGCAGAAACGCCTAACCAAAATCCCTTTGACATTCTTGTCACATCCTATTGTTTGTTTTTCTTTTCTTTACGATGTTGCCAGTATTTTGAAAATGCTGATTTGCCAAGTGATGCAGCCATTGTTGCACCAGCAGCTTTCTTCGAGTTACCAGCAAAACGATCGGCCATATTACGCGTGGCGTCATTTAAATCAGAAACGCTCGTTCCTAAATCAGCCACAGCTTGAAATGCTGGGTCAACCGTTTCTAGTTTGCCGTTGACATTTTGTAATAGGTCATTACTATTACTTAAAATAACTTCGACTTCTTTACTTAATGCATCTGCATCATTTGTTAAGACGTTAATACTTTGATTGGCTTGTTTGAGCGTAGCAGACAATCTGGTTAAAAAATAGCCAATAAATAATACTAAGATCAAAAATGCAATTGCGGCAATTAGCCCCGCAACTTGTCCAAGTGTCATATCCATAAGCCTCCTAGTCAATTAGTTAACAACGTTATAATTAAAGGATATCACGACCACCACTACTGCGCAATTAAAACTATTTTGTAGCTGACTGTGGAGAACTTAATTATTCTTTGCTAAAATGAGTTAATGACAGCTTAAAAAGGTGAATAACAGTGATATTATCGACAATTAATTCAAAACTAATGACACAAACAAATACGTTTACAAGATATTTTAATAACCTGGATTGGGAAAAAATGGGACAACATCTAATGAGCCGCATTTTAATTATCCTGCTGATTACCGTTTTGTTTATGGTTTTAATGGCCATCGGCAGAGTGATCATCAATCATTCATTTAAGCGCTACAAAAAACATAGTATTAAAGTATCTAATCGAACTAATACTATTCAAACACTGACATTAAATATTTTTCGCTATACTTGTTTTTTCTTTTATCTTTATGCGATTTTATCGTTAATTGGTGTGCCAGTTGGTACCCTTATCGCTGGTGCTGGAATTTTTAGTATCGCTCTTGGCTTAGGCGCACAAGGATTTGTTAGTGATGTGGTTACCGGCTTTTTCATTATTTTAGAACAACAAATTGATGTTGGTGACTCAGTGCAAATTGGCACGATTAAGGGAACAGTTACCGCTATTGGCATTCGAACCACTCAAGTCACAAGCTTTGACGGCACGCTCAACTTTATTCCCAATCGAAATATTACAATTGTCAGCAACTACTCGCGTAATCATATGAAAGTTAACGTCGATATTCATATTGACGGCACGACGCCAATTGATCAACTGCAAGCGACAATCAAAAAGACCAACCAACAAATTGTGAATCAATTTGAGCAGTTAAAATCACAACCCGAAATTATTGGTCCTGTTACTACTGATCAAAATAAATTAGTTTTCCGCGTGAGTTTTTTTACCGTTCAGGGCGCCCAGCAAACATTGCAAAGTGCGTTCTTGGCCGCTTACTTGGAAAATATTCAAGAAGCCGGAATTACGTTACCAACAGAAAAGATCTGAGACAAAATTGTCTCAGATCTTTTTTTAGTTAGAATTCATTAGTACGGTGTGTTAAATACTTAGTAATAGCGGATACTCCAGCATCAATCGCCCGAGTATCTGGCACCATTTTTTCACTATGTAGTGAATATGGGCTATCAACGCCGAGCCAAAACATTGTACCAGGAATTTTGGAAATTAAATACCCAAAATCTTCACCTGTCATTGCCGGCTTAGTTTCAATAAAGTTAACCGTTGGTTCTGTTTGCATAAAGTTGATAAAGTCTTTTGTAATGGCAGGATTATTTTCAACGGGTAAATAACCACCTTGATGAAGCTGCAAATCTACTTCACAGCCATACGTCAAGGCCACTCCTTGTGCAATCGCACGCACGCGTTTTTGAATTTTTTGATTATTCGTTTGTGTGAGCGCTCGAATAGTGCCATCAATATGCGCATGGCCAGCGATCACATTGCCAGTCTGCCCCGCGGTTAAGTGACCTAAGGTGACAACCCCGCCCTCAATCGGATCAACACTGCGACTGATAATTGTCTGTACTTGCATCACAAAAGCACTCGCAGCAACAACCATATCATCTGCCTGATGTGGGTAAGCTGCATGACCACTCTTGCCATAAAAATCGGCGTGAATTTCACATGTTCCGGCAAAAAGGGTCCCATTTAAGCAACCAATGGCACCAGCCGGTAATTGGGGATTATCGTGAAGCGCATAAATTTCATCTGGCATCCACTCATCTAATGCGCCACTCTTATAAAGTTGCATACCACCACTATGATTTTCCTCTGATGGTTGAAAAATAAACACTAGGTTCGTTGCGGGTTGATTGTTAGCATAATAATTCAGCACACCCAGTGCTACCGTCATATGGATATCGTGGCCACAAGCATGCATCTTGCCAACATTTTGGGAGCTAAATGCTAATCCAGTTTGCTCAGTGACTGGCAAAGCATCAATATCAGTTCGATAACCAACGGTCGTTTGCTGATTTTGACCGGTCACTTTCACCAATAGGGCCGTTGGTAACTGAGGGACTTCTTTGAGTGCGAGATAAGTTTGTGGCATTTTTGCAATGACTTGTTTCAAATAATCATGTGTTTGAAACTCTTCCAACCCCAACTCGGGATATTGATGCAAATGTTGATAGATTTCAATTAAATCGTTACTCGCTAATGTCATCTTGCAGCCTCCCACCAATCTTAAATGTGACGCAATTCATCCATTAATTCAGTCTTACTCTTCGTTTTGTCATCAATGTCTTTAATTTTACGAGCTGGAACACCCGCTACCACCGTATTGCTAGCAACATCTTGTGTCACAACTGCGCCAGCGCCAACAACAGCACCTTTACCAATGTGCACACCTTCAATAACGACCGCATTAGCGCCAATTAAAACATCGTCATCGACAATCACAGGAGTTGCCGAAGGTGGTTCAACCACACCTGCAAGCACAGTCCCGGCACCAATATGACAATTTTTACCAACAATGGCTCGGCCACCGAGAACGGCTCCCATATCAATCATCGTGTTATCACCAATTTCAGCGCCAATATTAATTTGCGCCCCCATCATGACAACCGCATTATTGCCAATCAATACTTGTTCGCGAATCGTGGCCCCTGGTTCAATTCGGGCATTAATTTCTTTCATATCTAACAATGGTACACCAGAATTACGGCGATCATTTTCAATTTCATAATCTTCAATTAGCGATTGATTGTCAGCCAAAAAAGGTTTGACGTCTTGCCAGTTACCAAAAATCACACCACTATGTTGTTCAACAAATGGGCGAATAGTCTTTGGAAAGGACAATTGATCTAATTGTCCACGTAAATAAACTTTCACTGGGGTCTTCTTTTCTGAACTGCCAATATAGTTGATAATCTCTTGTGCATCAAGCTTTGCCATAATCTCTCTCCTTGTCAGTTGTTATGAATTTTTAAATTTTTCTTGTTAATATCATATGCCTGATCGATATCATGAGCAAGATGATTTACTGCTTTTAATAATTCACGTCTCGTGACAATGCCAGTAAACTCACCACCATCCCCAACCACCGGTAGGAATGGTTGGTCAATCAATAGGTGTAAATTCAGTTCAATATCATAAGGATCAGTAATGGTCACCACATCAGTTTCCATCACATCTTTGACTTGAATATGTTTTAATTTTTCGACATCAATTGTTTGTGTTTCTAACATTTGATCGGTAATCATCGGTAAACTCAATAAGCCCTTAAAATCACCGTCTTTATTTAGAACAACAATTTTAGCGTACCGAATCTTCGTTAACACTAAAAAGGCATGGTACAAATTATTGGTATCCATTACATTCGCTACAATATTTGCCGGGATCAGAAACTTTTCTTGATGATCATTCAGCAAATCTTCAATTGCAGCATTAATCATAGTGAGGTCCTCCTTTTTGAATCCACCTGCATTGTACAAAATCTAGCCCGTGAATCCTATACATCTTCACCTGAATTTGGACAATCTTTAACTCCGTCCTCAAATAATCATTTTTTTATCGCGAAAATTTAAAATTTAATTCAGGGATTGCTTGTTTTTGTCGGTTATAATACTGCACTTTAAATGCCGATGGTGTCGATTCAACAATTGCAAACGTGCCACCAATCCGGGCATATTCGCCCCTTGGCAGACTGATACTACCGGGGTTGAGAATCAATGTATGGTCAACAACTTCTACAGCAAGTTGATGTGTATGACCATAAAAAATCATCGTTGCTTGATTTTCTTTGCCAAGTATTAATAAATTCTCCAATGTAAAATTGACATTTTGAAGATGCCCATGGGTGACAAGAATCGTTTCTTGATCTTGAGTAACCACTCGTTGATTAACAAACTGCCGATCAAAATCATTGTTGCCCTTCACGGTTGGTAGTTGTTCAAATAACGGATCATGAACGTCCATTTCTGAATCTCCACAATGCAGCATCAAATCCACTTGTCCTTGATAGGTGTCAACCAAATCTACTAAAATGTCTCGGTCAAAATGATTATCACTAACTACTAATATTTTCATTGTGCATCCCACCATTGTTTAAATTCAGCTAGTAGGTTTCTTAATGCGCGTCCACGGTGACTGATACTATTTTTTTGTTCTTCAGTCATTTCGGCCATACTTAATTTTAATTCTGGTACATAAAAAAGCGGATCATAACCAAAGCCATTGTTTCCACAAGCTGATTCTAAAATCAGCCCAGCTACATCCCCGTCAACTACCAGTTTCGCGCCACTTGGTTTTAGAGCAACCATCGTGGTATGAAAATGGGCAGTTCGTTCCTGCGTCTGCACGTCTTTCAAATTACGCAACAATTTTTGATTATTGGCAGCATCATCGTGATCTCCCGCGTACCGTGCCGAATAAATCCCCGGTTCGCCATTTAAAGCGTCCACCATCAATCCTGAATCATCCGCAATGGCTGGCAAGTGGGTTAATTTAACCGTTGCTTGAGCCTTTAATAACGCATTTTCAGCAAACGTTTTGCCAGTTTCTGGAATTTCCAGTGCTTGGTCAAAGTCTGCCAGTGTTTTCACATCCAAATGATGGCCTGCTAACAATGCTTTTATTTCTCTGGTTTTATTTGCATTTTGCGTTGCAATTACAATTTCATTACTCATTAAAATTCTCCTAGATCAACTTGTTTTGCAGTTAGGGCATCGTCTGCCATCCATTGACGGGCAACCGTTTCAAATTTGCTTGGTTGCCCTGTCGTAAAGTATTTGGTTGGCGCCTGTTGAGCATCTGCCAATTGATTGCTCTCATTTAAAATGGCCATAACATCGCCGACAGTTGCTTTACCTGCGTCAATTAAAGTCACTTGATCACCGAGTGCCGCGCCAATTTGTGCAGCTAATAATGGAAAATGAGTACAACCTAAAATCAATGTATCAATATTTTTCGTCTCAAAATAAGATAGTTTTTGGGCAACAACTCCGGCAACATCTGGATCATTCGCACGATTCTGTTCAACAATTTCGACAAATGATTGGCAAGCTAAGCCACTCACTACAACATCATTATCTAATTGTGTTAACGCTTGATCGTAAGCCTGACCGTTAATCGTATTTTCAGTTCCAATCACACCAATCCGTTTTGATCGAGTCGCTGCCAAAGCAGCTTTACTGCCCGGCTGAATGACACCCACCACAGGGATAGTGAGTTGCTGTTGTAAAAATGGCAGGGCTGCCGCAGTAGCTGTATTACAGGCGATCACCATCATTTTAATATCAAAGGTCGCCAAAAAATGAGCAATTTGCAAACAAAAACTCTGAATTTGTTCAACAGGCTTTGTGCCATAAGGTAACCGTGCTTGATCACCGAGAAAAATAATCGCTTCGTTTGGCAACTCCTTTTGTAACGCTTTTACAAAAGTTAAGCCACCAATACCGGAATCCATCACACCAATTGGTCTATTATCCATTAATTATCACCTATCTTTTCTTAAACTACAATTATTGCCTTTGTTGAATTTTTTTTCAAGCATCATGATAATTATTTCGTCATTTTTGACTAATTTCCTGTATAATAATGATTGATTTGAAAGGAAGTAAAATTTATGACACAGTCCATTTATCAACAAGTTAGTGACAATCCGGCTGGAATGGGCCAAGCAACTTTAAGGGACGTTTTAATTCCATCAATTTTGGGCAAACAAACCAGTGGTATTTTATACTGGGCTGGTAAAGATTTAGCCCGTCAATTTCCGGTAGCACAACTTGATGAGATCCCTGTTATTTTTAAGCAACTTGGTTTTGGCGAATTGACTCTTGTCAAAAAAAATCCAAAGCAGCAATATTGGCAACTCTCAGGTGCCATCGTCAATAGTCGCCTTTCATTAAAAGATGCTGACTTCAATTTAGAATGCGGCTTTTTAGCCCAAGAATTGGAAATTCAGACTAATGCTACCACTGAAGCCAAGATTGATGATAAGAAACGTAGTAGCTTAACTATCTTGGTACAACATGATTTGAAGGAAACTGTTGCCGATGCTGATCCAGTGAAATTTATTAATGTGGTTGATGATACACAAGATGAAGATTAGGTTTGTTTTGGCAATTTAGTCAGAATCGGTAAAATCAAACAGATTTCTGCGCTTAACCCAAAAAAACACTTATCCCCAACCCAGGGATAAGTGTTTTTTTACGTTAATGCTCAAAATCTAACCGTTTGATTTTACACTCCCGATTATAAATACTGTTCCAAAATTTGTTGCAACTGTTCCTTAGAATGATACCCAACAATTGAATCCACAACTGTTCCATCTTTTTTAACTAATAAAGTAGGAATACTCATGATGCCGAATTGTTGTGCTGTATTAGGGTTTTGATCTACATCCATTTTATTGAATGTCACTTTGCCGTTCATATCTTCCGAAAGTTGTTCGACGACTGGTGATTGCATCCGACAAGGGCCACACCACGTTGCCCAAAAATCAGTTAATGTGACACCATTTGCGGTATCTTTTTCAAATGTTTGATCAGTTGTTACTGCTACTGCCATTTTAAGTACCTCCCTCTAATCTATAATCATTAGTGTATCAGACAATCTTTGAAAAACAAATATTTTTGCTTACACATTGTTAGTTACTGTAAATAGGCAATCGTAGCGCCGTCACCACCCGCATTGGCGTTAGCAAATTCAAATGATTTCACCCGCGGATTACTTTGGAGATATTCTTGTGTCCCTTTGCGTAATGCGCCGGTTCCTTTGCCATGAATGATTGAAACTGCACCAATGTTACTAAGGACTGCTTGATCAATAAATTGATCTAGTTCTTGCATTGCTTGATCGTAGCGATGACCACGTAAGTCTAGTCGTGCACTAGCATGTTGTGTACCACTAGCGTGCACTGTTGCTTTTTTAGCGGGTTTTGGCGTGTTATCTGCAAGTTGAGACTTGCTGACCTTTTCTAAATCATTTTCAGCCACCTTCATCTTCAAAATGCCTAGTTGAACTTCCCACTGGCCTTTACCCATTTGTGCGGCTAGTTCGCCATATTGGCCATACGATTTGACTAAAACGGCATCCCCAACATGAAAATCATGCTTACGCTTTTCACGTTGTAGGACCTTATTTTTCTTCAACCGGGGATCATCAACATGTAATGCATTTAAGTCACCCTGAGCTGAAATTAATTGGTTCTCTTTAATGTGAGCCCCTTGTCGTTCCAATTTACGCAATTGACTGATAATTTGATCAGCTTTTTTCTTAGCATCAGCGACTTGATGGTTGGCTTCTTGACTAGCCTTTGCTAACATACTTTCTTTTTGTTGTTCAAATTGTGTGAATTTTTGCGTCAATTCTTCATGTAACTCAGTAGTTTCACTCAGTTGTTGTTTCAATTCACGTGTTTCATCACTAGCAGCTTTACGCTGCGCTACTAAGTCCCCAATCATATCATTGAGGTCTTGGCTGTCTGATGAAACCAAATTTTGAGCTTGCATAATAATGGCTTCATCAAGTCCCAAGCGTTGGGCAATTTCAAACGCATTCGATCGACCCGGAATGCCCATTAATAATCGATAAGTTGGTCGCAGTGTTTGCGTGTCAAATTCCATACTGGCGTTAATCGTTTGTGGTCGGTCATAACCATAAACCTTCAGTTCTGGATAATGAGTGGTGGCGAGCACTGTCGTGTCTTTTTGCCCAATGGCATCCAAAATAGAAATGGCTAATGCCGCGCCTTCTTTTGGATCAGTCCCGGCACCCACTTCATCAAGCAACACCAAACTCCGTTCATTAATGCTGTGCAAAATATTGATGGTGTTTTTCATATGCGCTGAAAAGGTACTTAAACTTTGCTCAAGTGATTGTTCATCCCCAATATCAGCAAAAATCTCGTCATAAACGCCAATATAACTATTTTCATTTGTGGTAATAAATAACCCTGATTGACCCATTAGTTGAATGAGACCTAACGTCTTCAAAGTAATCGTTTTTCCACCCGTGTTGGGCCCTGTGATGATGATTGCTTTATAGTCATCACCAATTTTAATATCATTGGCCACCACCTTTTGTTGGTCTAATAGCGGATGGCGCGCTTGTCTGAGATCAACGTGGTTTTGATTGCTGACCAGTGGCAAACTCGCATTCATTTGTTTGGCTAAATGGGCCTTGGCATTCACAAAGTCTAATTGGCCTAAGATTTTTTCATTATTGGCAATTTCTGTCCGGTACGGTGCAATTAATGCCGATAATTCTTGTAAAATACGCAGCTCTTCCACCTTTTGTTCACCCTGATACTGACGAAGACGATTATTCAAATCCATGACAGCCTGTGGTTCAATAAACAAGGTTTGTCCACTTTGACTTTCATCATGCACGACACCGCCAAATTTAGCACGATAATTGGCTAAGACGGGAATAACGTAACGATCATTACGCATTGTCACGATCGTGTCACTGAGATATTTGGCATTTTTACCTCGTGTGTAGTCCTCCATTTGTTGCCGAATTTGAACTTCCAGTTTGCTGATTTGTTGCCGAATGCCGTGTAATTTAGTTGAGGCCTCATCTTTCAGACGGCCATCGCCCTCAATTGAATTTTTTAATCGTTTCGTGACATCATCAAGGGTCATCAGCTTCTGCACTAATTGTGGTAGGACTTGTAGTTCAATATTACGATCAGCTAAATCAGCGAAAAAATGGCGTACTGCAGCCGTCGTCAATAATACTTTACTAACTAAGGCAAGCTCTGAACCACTCAAAGTTGCGTCAATATCCAGCCGCTTTAACGGCACGGAAATATCTGCCAGTTTGGGCAGTGGAATGCCACCGGCAATGCGCAAAATATCAGCAGCGTCGCTAGTTTGAATGATCATTTCTTGAACTAATTCACGATCACTTGATGGCTGCATCTTATTTACTTCACGTTTTCCTGCCGCAGAAACCGTATATTGATTCAATTGATCAATAATTCGTTGATATTCTAATGTTTCTAAAATTTTCGTGTTCATGTTTGTTCCTTCCATGGTCACAAAAGCTTGTCAGCTTTTAATGTGACGTCAACCAAAACACCACTTGATTAGATAACAGTGGCGTGTTGTTAATCATCCAATTTGCTAAATTGGAACTTGTTAATTGCTGTTGCCACCAGTCACTTGGGACAACTTGAAAAATTGTTAACGCAAAAAAAATCACAACATAACAAATCACCAAATTAATCACGCCCCCTAAAACAGCATTAACTTGATGGATCACAGGCACTTTTGTAATTAAATTTAAGCGATTAATGAGCCAATGACAAAGGAGCATCGTTAATAAAAACAAGATAATAAACGCAATACCGTTATATAAAAATTGGTTACCGTTACTACTATTTAACGCACTTCCTGAAGTTTGTGAAACCGTATCGACTGTTGGAAACCAGCCACTAAAAACATCACCGAGCCGGGCGGCAAAATTACCCGCAACAGCAATCGCAATGACATAGGTAACGAGGTTTAAAATCATTTTCAACAAACCTCGATGTTGGCCACGCCAAAAACTGAAAATTAACAAGATAATAATAGCAATTGTTAAAATCATTTGTGCTCACTACCTTTATTGTTCAAAACATCATCAAGTTCAGCCTGCTTATTAATTTGATCCGCAATCGCATTAAATGCGACTAAATTTGCGCGTTGTACTTCTGAAAGTTGCGGATTAACTTCTTTCAAATGATTTAATTGTTGATTCAATAGATGTTGAGTTGTCTGAATCAATTCTTTTGATCCTGGCCCAGTAATTACATAGTCATGCCCGTCAATGGCAATTTTATATCGTTTATTTGGTTGCTGCATTTTGCTACCTCCAAGTATGAAATCATCTTTAATAGTTTAGCATGAACAAAACTGATTTACTAATCACAACTATGCTACACTAATAGCATTAGTAAAAATGACGAGGTAAATTATGCAACAAGTTTTTAAAGTTTCACCCAAAATGCTTGCCCAGATGAAAGCATACTATCAAGCAAATACGACGACACCACCTGCTGGTGCACTTTTTCGTGCCAAAAAAAGCGCAGTGACTATTACGGGGTATCAATCAGGGAAAGTCATGTTTCAAGGCACGTCAATCGCTGCAGAAATTGCCCACTGGCACTTAGAGATTCCTACGACCAACTCACAAAAAACAACTACTGGCACTTTACCAGCCCATTTTGACCAGCTTTCAGTAATTGGCTCTGATGAAGTCGGCACTGGTAGTTATTTTGGTCCTTTGACAGTCGCTGCAACGTTCGTTACTTCTGATCAGGTCGCTAAAATTAGTGCCATGGGGATTCAAGACTCCAAAAAACTAACCGACCCGCAAATTATTAAAATGGCTAAAGAATTACTCACGATGGTTCCCTATCATGTGGTTAATCTCATGCCCAGTAAGTATAACGCCTTGATCAAAAAATACAATCAAGGACAATTAAAGGCCCTTTGTCATAATTTAGCCCTGCAAAAAGTCCTGCAAAAAATTGCACCAACGACTCCTGATGCCATCTTAATTGACCAATTTGTCGCCCCTAGCACTTATTATCGTTACTTAAAAGGCCAGTCGCCAATTGTCCGGCAAAATGTGTTTTTCCAAGTTCGCGGTGAACAGGCTCACGTCGCGGTCGCTGCCGCTTCAATTATTGCTCGGTATGTGTCATTACAAGCGATGGATGAATTGACTGACCAAGCCGGTATGACTTTGCCAATTGGGGCTGGTAATGCTGTTGATCAAATTGCAGCACAGTTATTGCATCAAGGTGCTGATTTGAGTGAACTTGCTAAATTGCATTTTCAAAATACACAAAAAGCGCAGGAAATTTTGCGGAAACATTATTAGAATGAATATTAAAGGAGATTACCTGGGGTAATCTCCTTTTTTTGTTTTCTCTTTTTGATGCCGAAACGTGCTCCGAAAGCCAACTTCTTCCGGTTAACCCGCTAAAAGCAAAATCCCAAAACCAGGGATTTCACTTTTAGCACGTTAATCCTCAGAAGTTACCCGGCTTTCTCCGCACTCTAATTATGCGTTAAAGTTCCCATCGTCATCCAAGAATGTATTCAAAACTTCTTCAACCATTGACCATTCAGCGTCGTCTTCGATTGGTTCCAACTCGCCTTCTGAATCGCTATCTGAATTTTCATCTACTGGATGATAGGCATAGGCTTGGATATCGACTTCATCGTCGTTTTCCGCGCTGGCTGGGTACATCAACACATATGATTTGCCATAATCATCTGAATCAAAAGTAAACAGCACTTTGTATAACTCTTCATTGCCATCGTCATCAACTAAAGTGATGAGATCGTCATTTTTGTCTGAATTGCTCATTTAATTTTCCTCACAATTTCTTTGTTAGTTTGCCGTGACCATCTAGGTAATTTTGGAGAATTAAGCTCGCTGCCAACTTATCGATGACCTGCTTGCGCTTTTTACGTGATGTGTCAGCTTGTTCAACTAACATCCGTGATGCTTCCACAGTTGTCAGTCGTTCATCTTGAAAATCAATCGGTAAATTGAACGTTTTGATTAATAAATCACCATAATCTTTAGCCGCTTGGACACGTGGGCCGCTCGTGTTGTTCATGTTTTTTGGCAATCCTAACACAAATCCACTTACTTGGTATTTTTGGACTAATTCTTTCATCCGCTCAATTCCAAATTCCGCTTTGTCTTCGTTAATGGGTACAATTTCTACCCCTTGAGCCGTCCAGCCCAATTGATCACTGACTGCCACACCCACAGTTCTTGAACCAACGTCTAATCCCATCAACCGCATTTATGCATCTCCGTTAGTCTTTAAATACGCACGAACCAATTCTTCAATAATTTCATCGCGTTCATGCTTACGAATCAAATTACGTGCGTCGTTTAAGCGCGGAATATATGCTGGGTCGCCTGATAGCAAATAGCCAACAATTTGGTTAATTGGATTATATCCTTTCTCCTCCAGCGCATTATAAACTGTGTTTAACGTTTCATGCACATCTTTTTGATCTTTATTACCAAAGTCAAAAAACATTGTTTTATCAGTTGCCATCATAAACACCTACCCTTCCTCTGTCCCACTAATTTTACTAAACTAAACGACAAAGTACAATCGCATGCATTCGTTGTAATCATATCGTAATACTAATCTAAGCATTCAGTGTTTCTTTGGCTAACTTAAGTGCTTCGTCAATTCCAGCTGGGTTTTTACCACCCGCTTGAGCTAAATTAGGACGGCCACCACCGCCGCCACCAATTGCTGGCGCAATGGCTTTGATTAAATCACCAGCCTTAACAATATCGGTCTTGTCTTCGCTCACGGCAACCAATAAGTTAGCTTTACCGGCAACACTTGTGGCTAACACAAGCACATCAGACAATTGCTTTGCCCGCCATGAATCAGCTAGTTGACGTAATTGATCCATTCCCGATACGTTGACATTCGCTGCAATTAAAGTACCTTTGGCAGTTTTTTCAACATTGTTAAACACATCGTCAGCTTGTGCTGATGCCAATTTATTTTCTAATTTATCAATTTTTTGTTGGAGTTGCTTTAAATCTGCTTGGAGACTTTCCACTTTATGTGGTACCTCTTTAACTTGCGGTGCCTTTAAAATGCCAGCCGTATTTGTTAAAAGATCTTCTTGATTTTGTAAGTAGTCAAATGCATCACTTGACGTCACTGCTTCAATTCGACGCACGCCGGCACCAACGCCACCTTCTGAAACAATTTTAAACAATCCAATTTCATTTGTGTTGCCGACATGGTCGCCACCACAAAACTCGGTATTAAAATCACCGATTTTAACCACACGGACCTTATCACCATATTTTTCACTGAACAAGGCGATTGCGCCCATTTTTTTGGCGGATTCTAAATCAGTTTCAACCGTCTGAACCGGAATTTCGGCCCAAATTTGATCGTTCACCATTTGTTCCACTTTAGCTAAATCATCTTTTGTGACTGCACCAAAATGATTGAAATCAAAGCGCAAGTAATGTTGCTCAACTAATGATCCTGCTTGTTGCGTGTGACCACCGAGGACATTACGAAGTGCTTGATCGAGTAAGTGGGTTGACGTATGATTCTTTTCAATTTTTAAATGACGTTGACGATCAACTGTTAGTTGATAGCGCGTGCCTTTTTTGACAGGTTGGCTCAATTGAACTGAGTGTAAGTTTTGCCCATTAGGTGCATGTTGCACGTCGACTACATGACCAATTAAGGTCCCATTATGATCTGTAATTACCCCAGTATCACCTACTTGACCACCCATTTCAGCGTAAAACGGTGTTTGATCAAACACCATTTGTACAGGTTGATCGCTCACTTCTGCAGCATCTACTAATTGATCATTCTGGGCTAATGCAATCACTTTAGCATCTGCAACGTTGAGTTGCGTATAACCAACATACTCACTATCATCTTTAAAGTCTGTCCATAAGTCACTTTGCACACCCATTGATTTTTCATCAGAACGAGCATTTCGTGCACGGGCTTGTTGTTGCTTCATTTCAACTTGAAAGCCATCCTCATCAACATCTAATCCCGCATCCATCGCATATTCACGGGTTAATTCAAATGGGAAACCATAAGTATCATATAACTTGAAAGCTGAAGCCCCGTCAACTTTGTCTAAGTGCTGTTCTTTAGTATTTTCTAATACTTGATTGAGTAAATTCAATCCGTCATTTAAAGTGGCAGAGAAGCGTTCTTCTTCAGATTTGACAACGTCAGCAATGTAGGCCGCATTTTTAAGTACTTCAGGATAATACGATTCCATAATTTGGCCAACAGTCTTAACCATCTTATATAAAAAGCTTTCGTTAATACCTAATTTTTTGCCATTAACAACCGCCCGGCGAATCAATCGGCGAATGACGTAGCCGCGACCAACGTTCGACGGTAATGCTCCATCCCCAATCGCAAACGTAATTGCCCGAATATGATCAGCAATCACTTTAAAGGACACATCATCTTGTTTATTCTGGCCATATTTTTTATGGTCACTAAACGACTCTGTTTGGGCGATTAGTGGCATAAATAAATCAGTTTCAAAGTTAGTTTGAGCATGTTGAAAAATCGACACCACTCGTTCGAGTCCCATCCCCGTATCAATGTTTTTATGGGGCAATGGTTCATAAGTATCCTCGGGTGTGTGATTAAATTGTGAAAAGACAATGTTCCAAATTTCCAAGTAACGTTCATTTTCGCCACCCGGATAATTTTCTGGATCGTCGACACTAACATTATTCATTTCTTGACCACGGTCATAAAAAACTTCAGAGTCGGGGCCAGAAGGGCCCTGACCAATATCCCAGAAATTATCTTCATCTTCGAGAATATGATCATCAGCGACACCGATCTTTTGCCAAAGCTTTTTGGTTTCTTGATCTTTGGGGTAGACGGTAATATACAGGCGATTAGGATCAAACCCAAACCACTTATCATCAGTCAATAATTCCCAGGCCCAGGGAATCACTTCTTTTTTGAAATAATCCCCTACTGAAAAGTTTCCTAACATTTCAAATAAGGTGTGGTGACGTGCTGTTTTACCAACATTTTCAATATCATTTGTGCGAATACTTTTTTGTGAGCTGGCCAAGCGAGGATTGTCTGGCACCACTGACCCATCAAAGTATTTTTTCATAGTGGCGACACCAGAATTAATCCACAATAACGTTGGATCATCAACTGGTACTAATGGCGCACTTGGTTCAATTTTGTGTCCATGTTCCTTAAAAAATTCCAAGAACATATCTCGCACTTGTGCACTGGATAACTGTTTTACTGTTTTCATATTATCTACCTTCCAATCAAAAATAAAATCCACCATTGCTAGCAAAGACGCACAATGACGCGGTACCACTTTGCTTGCAACGATGGAAATCGTTAACCACTTAATCTCGATAATGCTGAGTCGCATAACTTATTTTGGGTAGCATTTAGTTAAGCCCTTCGTTTTTTCCAGCAACCAAAACGTTTCTTAAAATGAGCAAAAACTAAATATGTCCCTGACAGGCTTTATTATAGATGACTTCAAATTTAAAAGTCAACATGTCGCGCTTTTTTTTGTCGTTTGGCGACCCGCGTTTCATGTCTGCGTTCCAACTTTTTCTTTTGGCGTTCAGAGTCAGAAATCGCACTTTTAATCTTCTTTTTGTATCCTGGTTTGACTTTTTTCTTGGTTTTTTTGACAAACCCTTTCATAGTTGGATCAAGTTCGTCTTGTCTTGTTCGCCGTTTAGTCCGGCGCTTACGATCATATGAATCTACGACCTCATTATTTTTGATCTCTTTAGGCATAAAATGAATGCCCATTTTTTCAAGATCATCGATTTGTTGATCGTCATCTGGTTCATAAAAGGTAACCGCCACACCATGCATATTCTTACGCCCGGTTCGGCCTACTCGATGAATAAAGTATTCCAAATCGTTGGGAATACCATCGTTAATAACCATAGATACGCCGTCAATATCAATGCCACGCGCCGCCAAATCGGTAGCAACGACAAATTGATAATCTAAATTATGAATAGCTTTCATGACCCGTTTTCGTTGTCTTGGTTCAATTCCACCATGAATCATCGCCACTTTGAGGTTTTTGCTCTTCAGGTAATGATTGATTTCTTCGACTCGCGTTTTAGTATTAGCAAAAATCAACACTAAGTACGGTTCACCCATGGTAATCAATTGGTAAATTAATTCATTTTTACTACGGCCTTTAGTTGGCATCAACCAATTTTCGATTGTCGGACTAATCACAGTTTCCACAGGAATCTCTTCCACAACTGGATTTTGCAAATACTTCTTCAAAAATGGACGTAGTTTTTGTGGAATGGTGGCAGAAAAAACCATCATCTGCACGTCTTTAGGTAAGGCAGCGGCAATCTTGTCAACTTGATCCAAAAAGCCCATATCAAGCGTCATATCCGCCTCATCCACAACAAATTGGGTTGCTAAATGAATATCTAACGCGCCATCACTCACCAAGTCCATAATGCGTCCCGGTGTCCCAATCACAATCTGTGGTTGATGACGATTTAATTGTTCAATTTGACGACTCTTGTCAGTGCCCCCGACATAGTTATGGACGATGAGGTCGTCATCAGCAAATGAAACTAACTGTTTAGCGGCATCATAAATTTGATAAGCTAGCTCACGGCTAGGTGTGGTAATTACGGCTTGAACTTGGTGATCTGTAGCCTTAACTTGATTAAAAATAGGTAGCAAAAAGGCATGCGTTTTGCCACTACCCGTTTGTGATTGACCAACAACACTCTGGCCGTTTTCAATCACCGGAATTAACCGTGCTTGAATAGGTGTCGGTTTTTGGAACCCTAAGTCTTTAACCGCCGCTTGTAAGTACGGTTTTAAATTCAATTGTGCAAATGTTTCTGTCATTAATTTCCCCCACCACGATTATTCGTGGTCAATTCATCGAGTTCGTGAATAATTTGATCAATTTCAGCTTGATCTTTAGCTTTAGCACCGCTGGCTAATTCATGGCCACCGCCGTCATGATGTTTGGCGATTTCATTAATTGGTGCACCCTTTGAACGTAGACGCACACGGTATGTTTTATCATCTTGCTGCACAAAAATTGCCCATGATTCAACCGTACTAATTTTACCTGGAATCGGAACAATGCCTGACGTTCCGGCATCACCTAACTTGAATTTTTCCATAATTTCGGTGGTCAAAATCAAATAGGCAGCACCATGATCTAAAATCGTTAAGTTTTCAAAGACATAGGCTGACAAACGGGCAACGGGAAGTGATAATTCATCTTCGTGTTGGCCAATTTGAGCCAAATCTGCGCCTGCAGCCACTAATCCAGCAGCTACTTCAAGCGTATGAGCGCTCGTGGCAGGATACAAGAAACGACCTGTGTCACCAACAATTCCAGCTAATAAGGCATGGGCCGCATGTTGTGGCAGTGTCAGTTCATCTTTAAATTGTTCATAAAAATCATAAATCAATTCAGACGAACTTGAGGCTTGATCTTCAACCCACATCACATCACCATAAGGTTCATCATTTGGATGATGATCAATTTTAACTAGTTTGTCGCCTTGATCAAAGCGCCGATCATCAATTCGCGGTGCGTTGGCCGTATCTGTGACAATCACTAGGGCATCTGTAAAAGCGTCATTATCAATCTCGTTCATCTCACCAATCCAGTCGAAACCGGGAATATGTTTTCCGACAACGGAAATGTCCTTGTATGGAAATGAGGCCTTTAAAATTTCAGCTAAACCCACTTGGGAGCCAATCGCATCTGGATCAGGCCGTTGATGACGATGGATGATGATTTTTTGATACTTTTTAATTAAGGTAAAAATTGCTTGTTGTTCGTTCATGGAATAAATCCTTTCTCCGTGCTCATGTTAAACCTTGTCTAGTATACATGGATTAATCTGAAACATCAAAATTAGATGTCAGTTGTTCTTTAAATAATGGTAATGTCATATTTTCGTACTTCAAAGGCGCTAAATTGGTAATGGTAATGCCTAACAAGCGCATTGAATCTCCCGATCGATGAACAGTTTCAAAAATGGATTTGGCCAGCTCATAAATAGTCTGCGCATCGACTGGTAAATAATCATCTTCTGTATGGCGTTTTGTAATGGTTTCAAAATCCTGATTTCTGGCCTTCACTACCAACGTTTTGCCATGTTTTTGTTGTGTTCGCAATGTTTGTTCAACTAATTGTGCAATTTTTTTGAGTTGTGTATCGACTTGCTCATTAGTCGTTAAAAATGGATTAAACGTGCGTTCCTTTCCAATCGATTTACGATCTCGTTGATATTCTACTGGTCGGTCATCACTACCGCGGACCCGTCGATACAGCGCGTAGCCTAATTTACCAAAGTTTTTAATTAAATCATTTTCGGATTGATCATACAATTCTTGGCCCGTTAAGATCCCTAAATCATGCATTTTGGGCACCGTCTTTTTACCCACCCCGCGAAACTTTTCAATTGGTAGACGCATCAAAAAATCATGGACATCTTCATAACGGACAATTGTGACACTGACTGGTTTCATGTAGTCTGAAGCTAATTTTGCTAAAAATTTATTATAGGAAATGCCTGTTGAACAAGTCAGATTCGTCTTCGCAAAAATTTCAGCTTGCAGTTGATGCGCAACTTCAATCGCGCTGTGCAACCCTTTTTTATTTTCAGTCACATCTAGGTAAGCTTCATCAAAGGCAATGGGTTCGATTTTATCTGTGTATTCATGAAAAATTTCGTGAATTTGATGCGAAATTTCTCGATACAACGGAAAATCGGGTGTCTTAAAAATGGCATTAGGCGCCAATTCAAGTGCTTTTTGGGCAGGCATCGCTGAATGAACCCCTTGTTTGCGAGCCACGTAATTGGCCGTCGTGACCACGCCATGACCACCAGTTTTGCGAGGATCTTTGGCGATCACCAGTGGTTTGTTTCGCCATTGCGGGTGATCACGCATTTCAATTTGGGCATAAAAAGCATCCATGTCAATATGGATGATCTTTCTGGAAGTATTCACATTTAATGGAACTTGCATAAATTCTGCCATCTGGTTCACCTGACTATCGTGCTCCGGTTAAAAAAAGAAGATGTGACAAACGTCACACCTTCTTTTTGATTAGTAATTTACTTTTCTTCAGAATCTGAAGGTTCTGCTGTTTCTTGTGGTGCATCTTCTTTCGCATCATTTTTTGCATCGTCGGTTGCTTGTGGTGTTTCTTCACTTGCAGCACTTTCAGCAGGCTTTTCTTCAGCCGGTGCTGCTTTAGCGGCAGCAGGTTGCGCACCGCCAGCATTAACACTGGCAACAGCAGCTAAATCAAACGTTAAAAAGATACCTTCACAGTCCAAAACAACTGTTTTATTAGCATTGTTGACTTCATCAACGACACCGTGTAAACGACCAATAGTAATAACGTGATCGCCCTTCTTTAATTGACTAACCATTTGTTGGTGTTGACTACGTTGTTTTTGTTGTGGACGGATCATCATGAAATACATCAAAGCGATCATCACAACAATTAATAAGATTCCGGACATTCCTTGCATTAAATTTGCATCCCTTCTACTTTAAATTATAATAACAACTTTAGCAAAGATTATGAAAAATTGCCACTATGACTAGAAATTTTTCGCATTGGGTAAGTTAAATCCATACTGTTCAAAGACTTCTTCGCGAAATTCTAATACATGATCATCGGCAATGGCTTGGCGCAAATCTTGCATCAAGTGAATTAAGTAATATAAATTGTGATAACTGGTTAACCGCAGACCAAATGTCTCTCCCACATGGAGCAAGTGACGAATATAGGCGCGACTATAATTGCGGCAGACATAACAATCACAATTATCATCTAATGGGCCAAAGTCATGGGCGTATTGGGCATTTTTAACGACTAGACGACCATGCGATGTCATGCACGTCCCGTTTCGGGCAATGCGTGTTGGCAAGACACAATCAAACATGTCAATGCCACGCATCACACCATCGATTAACGAATCAGCGGTACCGACGCCCATCAAGTAGCGTGGCTTATTTTCTGGCAACAATGGTGTCGTCATTTCTAAAACTCGATTCATTTCTTCTTTTGACTCACCCACAGATAAGCCACCGACCGAATAACCAGGAAAATCCATGCTAACTAGGTCGCGCGCACTTTGTTGGCGCAACGCTTTGAATCCAGCTCCTTGAACAATTCCAAACAGGCCTTGCCAATCAGGATTTTGATGTGCTTCCAGTCCTCGTTGCGCCCACCGACTCGTGCGTTCCACCGACTTTTTGATGTAATCGTACGTTTCAAAATACGGTGGACATTCGTCAAAGCTCATCATGATGTCAGGCCCCAGCGCATTTTCGATTTGAATGGCTTTTTCAGGCGACAAGAACATCTTGGAACCACTGACGGGATCTCTAAACGTGACCCCTTCTTCTTTAATATCACGATGTTTAGCAAGTGAGAAAACTTGAAAACCACCAGAATCGGTTAAGATTCCTTTATCCCAGTTCATGAACTTGTGCAAACCACCCGCTTCTTCTACGAGTTTTTCTCCAGGTTGCAACCATAGATGATAGGTATTGGCGAGAATAACGCCGGCACCCATTTCATCAAGTTCTTCAGGCGCGATACTTTTAACCGTTGCTTGCGTGCCAACTGGCATAAACATTGGTGTTGGAAAGGTACCATGCGGGGTAATTAATTCACCGAGGCGTGCGCCAGTGTGTTTGTCTTTTTTAATTAAACGATATTTAATTGCGGGTTCCATAATTCCTCCGTAGCAGGTTATTTAATAAACATGGCATCGCCAAAACTAAAGAAACGATATTTTTCTTGAATCGCGTGTTGATAGGCATTCAAAATTTTATCACGGCCTGTAAAGGCAGCCACTAACATCACAAGCGTTGACTTTGGCAAATGGAAATTAGTAATAAATGCATCGACAACTTGCCATTGATAGCCAGGCTTAATGAAGATATCAGTCCAACCAGAATCAGCATGGATTTCACCATTAAACTTGGTTCCAATCGTTTCTAAAGTGCGAATTGATGTCGTTCCAGTGGCAATAATACGCCCGCCATTTTTACGCACTTCGTTCAATGTCTTAGCTGAGGCTTCATCCAAACGATAAAATTCACTGTGCATCTTGTGATCTTCAATGCGTTCTTCATCAACTGGTCGAAAAGTTCCTAGACCAACGTGAAGTGTCAGATAAACCAATTTAATACCCTTATCTTGGACTTTTTGCAAGAGATCTTTAGTCCAATGTAGACCAGCTGTCGGTGCCGCAGCAGATCCGTTTTCCTTAGCATACACTGTTTGGTAGCGCTCAGGATCATCGAGTTTTTCTTTGATATAAGGTGGTAGTGGCGTTTCTCCTAATTTTTCAAGTACTTCCATGAAGATACCATCGTAATGAAATTCAATAATCCGTCCACCATGTTCGAGTTCTTCGACAATCGTTGCGGTCAGTTGACCATCACCAAACGTGATTTTAGTGCCAACTTTAGCTCGTTTAGCTGGTTTAACTAATGTTTCCCAGCGATCGCCTTCGGTATTATGTAGTAATAACACTTCAATATGACCACCAGTATCTGGTTTTTCACCATAAATTCGGGCGGGCATAACACGTGAATTATTCATCACAACCGCATCCCCAGGATTTAATTGGTCAATAATGTTATAAAAATGTTGATCGCTCATTTCACCAGTAGTGTGATCTAACACTAATAATCGTGATTCATCACGTTCTTTAATCGGTGTTTGTGCAATCAATTCGTGCGGTAAGTCATAATCAAAATCGTCAACAGTTAGTTCTGCCATGTGTTTATTCTCCTTTTAATTTCGGATTATTACGTCCTAAATGATCGTATGCTGCTTGCGTGACCACGCGGCCACGCGGTGTGCGTTTGAGATAGCCAATTTGCAATAAGTAAGGTTCATACATTTCAGCAATCGTATCGGCTTCTTCACCAATATTAGCGGCAATTGTATTTAATCCCACTGGGCCACCTTGATAATAATCAATCATTGTATTTAACAACTTCAGGTCGGTTTCGTCAAGGCCTTCGCTGTCAACGCGCAGTAGTTTCAACGCGTCATCAATCACGTTCTTGGTGATTGCACCATCTTGTTTCACCTGGGCAAAATCACGAACCCGTTTTAACAAGCGGTTCGCAATTCGCGGTGTTCCTCGCGATCGGGTCGCCAGCTCTTTGGCCCCTTGTTCATCAATCACCGTGTCAAAAATTTTTGTAGAACGCAAAATAATTTGCTCTAAATCAGCCACATTGTAATAATCCATCCGTTCAACAATTCCAAACCGATCACGCAACGGTGCTGACAATAATCCTGCCCGGGTCGTGGCACCAATCAATGTGAATGGTGGTAATGGAAAATGAATTGGATGAGCAGTCGGGCCTTGGCCGACAACAATGTCGACAAAGTAGTCTTCCATTGCCGAATAAAGAATTTCTTCAACTATTTTAGGCAAACGATGAATTTCATCAATAAATAAAACATCCCCTGCTTCCAATTCATTGAGCATCGCCACCAAGTCACCCGGTTTTTCAATAGCTGGCCCACTAGTGGTCTTAATATTGACGCCCATTTCATGAGCAATCACCATTGATAGCGTGGTTTTCCCTAATCCAGGCGGTCCGTATAGTAAAACGTGATCCAGTGACTCATCGCGATTTTTTGCGGCTTCAATATAGATTTGCAGTTCATGTTTAATCTTATCTTGCCCAATATATTCAGTTAAAGTTTGTGGTCGTAATGAAAGTTCAAAACTAGCTTCATTTTCATCTTCATTATGCCCCGACAATAGATTCTGATTGTCTTCTTCTGTCATCATATTCACCTAATTACTTCGTCAGTAGTTTCAATGCTTGCCGCAAGTAACCATCCGTATTTGTTTCGGGTATTTTAATTAATGCTTTGGCCACCTTATTAACATCACGTTCTCGATACCCCAGCGCACTTAAAGCATCTAAGGCATCGTTCAACTGTGGATTGTCACTTTGTGCTGCAGTACTGTCCAAATTAGTCAGTTGTGGATCGACACCAAGGTCAATTTTGCCAAGTTTATTCTTCAGGTCCAACACAATTTGAGAGGCCGTTTTCTTACCCACCCCTGGAAATTTCGTCAAATAGGTTGGATCATCATTTGTAATCGCATTAACCAAGCCAGAATGATCATCGTTGGCTAAAATCGCCAGCGCACTTTTCGGCCCAATCCCTGAAACGTTAATGAGTTGTTCAAACAATTGTTTTTCTGCAGCATCTTTTAGGCCAAACAAGGTCATCTCATTTTCACGAACGGCCTGATAGACGTAAATGGTTACTGACTTATTTGCGTCAACTTGATAATGGTATGGGTTTGCACTAAAGAGCTTATAACCGACACCGTTGACGTCTAAAACAACGTAGCCTGGATTAATTGCCGCCACGATGCCTGTTAAATATTCATACACTGGTTCTGCCACCCTTCATCATTAATAATCTCAATTCATTAAAAACTTAAAACTCGTGTTCGTCAAATTCTCCCGCATAAGCACTATGCGAATCTTGAATTCGTTTAAACATTTTTTCCAAGTCCGTTTCGGTAAAACTAACCGTTACTGGTCGGCCGTGAGGGCAATTAAATGGGTTTTCACATTCTGGTAATTTTTGTAAGAGCGCTTTGGCTTGCTGATCATTTAAATAATGATTAGCTTTAATGGCCCGTTTACAGCTCATCATAATGGCCGTTTTTTCACGGAATTGAGCCACAGTTAATTTACCATCTGCAAGAATCCAATCCACCATTTCTTTGATGGTGTCTTCTTCTTGGCCTTGTTTGAACCACGTTGGATGGCTCCGAACAATAAAACTATTTTGCCCAAAGTTTTCCAAATTGAGTCCAACTTTTGTCAGGACATCTTGTTTTTCGGCAATGCGCAGTGCATCGGTTGTCGGATAATTCAGTACAATCGGTACCAATAGATTTTGTTGATCGTCACTGACTTCACCAATTGCTTGACGATAGTATTCGTAATTAATCCGTTCTTGCGCGGCATGTTGATCCAAAATATATAACCCATCAGCTCCCTGAGCTAACAAAAACGTGCCATGCACTTGGCCAATATAATTTAAATCTGGAAACCGTTTTTGATCAATCGGTGTTTGGTCATTAAAATCAAGCGCTAAATCTTCAGCCTTACTCTGAGGGTGCTGAATATCGTCATCATCATTAAATGGCTTGGCCTCTTCTTGTTGATACTTTTGATCAAATTCCGTCATCACTGACATGGTTAACTCCCCACTTTTTTGAATCATAATTGGGTGCACGTCAGCTGGAATGTCTGCTTGGATATTTGCATCAAAACTAGCCGTTTCTTGTGTGGCTGTTGATTTAGTATCAGGTTCATACGCTGTCGATGCTTCGTTTAAGTCTTGTTGTAACTGATTAAAGTCGATCTTTTGCGACGCGAGGTTATCCATCGCATTGGGAATCAGATTCTTTTGACTGATTTGTTCTTGAATGGCGCTTGTAATCAAATGGCTGAGTTGCTCTTCTTTACTAAGGCGCACTTCACGTTTGGCTGGATGGACATTGACGTCAACGAGAATTGGATCCATCACCACATCTAGCACGGTAATGGGATAACGACCGACCATTAATTTAGAACCATAACCAGCAATAATCGCCTTCGTTAACTGAAAATTGCGCACGTATCGGTGATTAATCAGAATCGAGATATACTGACGCGCTGCTCTAGTAACTTCTGGTAACGATGTAAAGCCAGACACTTGAAAGTCTGGGTCTTGTTTTTGAAAACGTACCATCTTGCGCGCATTACTAATGCCATAAATCGCTGCAATCACCTGTTGCAGGTTACCATTGCCTGGCGTTTTTAATAACTCTTTGTCATTATGCACCAAACTAATCGCTACATCGGGATTAGCAAGCGCCAATCGATCAATAATATCACTGATCTTGGCTAATTCAGTTTGTGGTGATTTCAGATATTTCAAGCGTGCTGGTGTGTTAAAAAACAAATCACTGACTTTGATATCTGTTCCAGGACGCGATTGAGCCGGCTTTTGTGCTTCAATTTCGCCACCCTTAATGTGAATCATCGTCCCTGAATTTTGACCGGTTGAAGTGGTCATCACCACATCTGCCACAGATGCAATACTTGGCAAAGCTTCACCACGAAAGCCTAAAAAGTGCACTTTAAATAAGTCTTCACGTGAGGTAATTTTGCTCGTGGCGTGGCGTTTAAAAGCGACTGCCACATCATCAGGATCAATTCCATCGCCATCATCAATCACGCGAATGCTTTGAAAGCCAGATTGGCTCACCAACACATCAATTTGGTGACTATTAGCATCAATTGCATTTTCAACCAGCTCTTTAACTACTGATGCTGGTCGTTCAATTACTTCACCAGCCGCAATTTGATCTGCCAATACATCTGTTAATTCATGAATTTTAGCCATGTGATTCCTTTCTACTCAATCTTTTTTTGCCATTCATAGATTTGATTCATAACATCCATCGGCGTCATTGACATTAAATTAAGTTTCTTCATTTGATTAATAATTTCTTCATATTTCGGATCAATTTGCACTGTGTCAAATAGTGCTAGCTGTCCCGTTTCTGCGGGCTCTTCAGTATCATCTTTTGGTTGTGGCACTTTGACATCATTTTTTTCGAGCTTTGTTAAAATCGTGTTTGCCCGTTTTAATAATGTGTCTGGCATGCCGGCTAATTTAGCCACATGAATTCCATATGATTGATCTGCAGGACCATCTTCCACTTTATGTAAGAAGACCAGTTCGCCATTTTTTTCCACCGCACCGACATGCACATTTTTTAAATGGGTGAGCGATTTATCTAAATCGGTCAGTTCATGGTAGTGAGTTGAAAACAGCGTTTTGGCATGTACTTTGTCATGCACATATTCAATGATGGCTTGCGCCAACGCCATGCCATCATAAGTAGCAGTACCTCGGCCAATTTCATCAAATAAAATTAAACTGTTAGCACTCGCATGGGCTAGTGCATTATTAGCTTCTTGCATTTCGACCATGAAGGTACTCTGACCTGAAATCAGATCATCAGCAGCTCCAATGCGGGTAAAAATTTGATCAAAGATTGGCATCTGCGCACTCACTGCTGGCACAAAACAGCCCATCTGCGCCATCACCACAGTTAAAGCCAATTGACGCATATAAGTACTTTTACCAGACATATTAGGTCCGGTAATCAATAAGATGCTGGTTTGATCATCCATTTGCACGTCGTTAGGAACGTAGGATTGATGACCCATTACCTTTTCCACGACCGGATGACGCCCCTGTTCGATTTTTAAATCATGATCTTTGGTAAATGTTGGCCGCACAAAATGATAGTTTTCACTGACAATCGCAAAGCTTTGGAGCACATCTAATTGCGCTACTGCTTTAGCCAATTTTTGTAATCGTTCAATGCTTGATTTAACCACATCACGAACTTTAGTGAATAATTCATATTCGAGGGCTGTCGATTTTTCTTGCGCCTCTAAAATTAAACTTTCTTTTTCTTTTAACTCTGGTGTTGAAAATCGTTCTGCATTCGTCAGCGTTTGTTTACGTTCATAACGATCGGTTGGCAGTTTATCCAAGTTAACCTTCGTGACTTCAATGTAGTAGCCAAAAACATGATTAAAACCGATTTTTAAATTGTTGATGCCAGTGGTTTCGCGCTCTTTTGCTTCAAGTTCTGCAATCCATTGCTTACCATTTTTCATCGCATCACGATAATCATCTAGTTGATCATTGTAACCTGATTTAATCACATTACCATCGGTCACTGAAATAGGTGAATCGTCATTAATTGCGCGTTCAATTAAATCTGCAATGTCTTCAACCGGATCGAGTTCCGTCATTAAATCATCAAAAACTGGTGAATCAAGTGATTCCAGTACATAGCGAATTTTGGGGATTTGCAATAAAGAAGTTTTCAACTGAATCAAATCACGACCATTGACATTTCCATACGCAACGCGTCCGGCCAATCGTTCCAAGTCATAGACTTTAATCAGTTCATCTTGTAAATTACTCCGTTCAAAATAATGATCCAAAAATTCTTGCACCTTATCTTGACGGGCCACAATTTCGTTAGCATCCAATAATGGCCTATCAAGCCATTGTTTTAAGAGTCGTCCACCCATGGCTGTCTTGGTTTCATCTAACAACCAAATTAACGTTCCTGAACGTTTACCACTGCGAATATTGGTATTTAATTCTAGGTTATATTTTGAATAATGGTCCATTTTCAAAAAATAGGATGGTTCATAGGCGATTGCTCTTTGCAAGTGATCCAACGACCGTTTCTGGGTCGTTGTTAAATATGACACTAAGAGCGCAACCGTCTTTTTTTGCGCGGACTGATCTAAATCTTGTGTTAAATAACTCACTTCAGATGACTTCACAACTTCGTCTTGATGGGAAATTAAAATTTGTTGTTGATCAAGTAAGTTGGTCACTTCAGTACTAAGCGACTCGTCGACAACAATTTCTTTGGTCTGCAAATTGATAATTTCATTCATTAAGGCATCAGTCGTATTTAAAACACTCGTTTTTAATTCACCAGTCGATAAATCAGCATAGGCAAATCCAAACTGTTGATTGGCCTGTGTGACTGCTGTTAAATAGTTATTTTCTTTGGCTTGACTGCCAGACAGATCCATTTGTGTACCAGGAGTAATCAATTGCGTTACTTCACGTTTGACCATGCCCTTGGCCGCTTTAGGATCTTCCATTTGTTCACATACCGCAACTTTATAACCACGGTCAATCAAAATATCAATATAGTTCTGCACGGCGTGATGGGGTACCCCACACATTGGAATTGGGTCGGTCGCACTTTTATTGCGCGTCGTTAACGTTAATTCTAATAATTGCGCACCCTTGATAGCATCATCATTGAATAATTCGTAAAAATCGCCCAAACGATAAAACAAAAACGCATCTGGATATTGATCTTTAATGGCTTGGTATTGTTCCATCATTGGTGTATTTTTCGTTTTTTGTGGCACGCAAACTCACTCCCTTATCAAAAAATCTCATAACTTTAATTTTAACACGTAACGCTTTTTTTCACACACATTAAAAAATCTGACCAAGACAATCATCTTGGTCAGATCTTTTATGATTTATTTTGCATAATCGACGGCACGAACTTCACGAATAACAGTAACTTTAATATGTCCTGGATATTCAAGTTCTTTCTCGATCTCATTTTTAATATCATGAGAAAGAGTAGTTGCTTGTAAGTCAGAAATCACTTTTGGTTTAACAATTACCCGGACTTCACGGCCGGCTTGAATTGCATAACTGTGATCGACACCCTTGTGATCATTAGCAATTTTTTCCAACTCTTTCAAACGTTGAATATAATTTTCTAATGATTCACTACGAGCTCCTGGACGAGCACCTGAGATGGCATCTGCCGTTGCCACTAAGACTGCAATGACAGATTCTGGTTCAACATCCCCATGATGCGAGGCAATGGTATTAATTACCACTGGATTTTCGTGATACTTCGTTGTCAATTCAACACCTAATTCAACGTGTGAACCTTCAACTTCGTGATCGATTGCTTTACCTATATCGTGTAATAATCCCGCGCGTTTTGCTAACGTAACATCTTCGCCAAGTTCAGCCGCTAAAATACCGGCCAATTTGGCAACCTCAATTGAATGATTCAAAACATTTTGACCGTAACTAGTTCGATACTTCATCCGTCCAATGATTTTAATTAAATCAGGATGAATCGAATGGATCCCTAGATCAAAGACAGTTTGTTCCCCTGTCTCACGTAATTGTTGATCCATTTCTTTTTGCGCTTTTTCAACCATTTCTTCAATACGAGCTGGATGAATGCGTCCGTCTTGGATCAACTTCTCTAGAGCAATTCTGGCAATTTCTCTTCTGATTGGATCAAAGCCACTCAAAACGACAGCTTCTGGCGTATCATCGATAATCAAATCAATTCCAGTTAGCGTTTCAAGTGTGCGAATATTCCGGCCTTCACGACCGATAATCCGCCCCTTCATATCATCATTTGGCAATGTGACAACTGTCACTGTTGTTTCAGACACCATGTCTGCCGCACTTCTTTGAATTGCTTGCACAATCAAGTCTTTAGCTTTCTTATCAGCAACTGCCGCAGCTTCTTGTTCACTATCACGAATCATGACTTCTCTTTCATGACTCAGTTTACTTTCGGTTTCGTCTAAAATTAATTGCTTAGCATCTTCTTGTGACATTTCTGCCACTTTTTCTAGTTCAGTTTGTCGTTGGTCAATCAAATCTGTTACTTGTTGTTGATCTTGTTGAATTTGCTTTTCATGTTCGCTGATTTGATTTTCACGTTCATTCAAAGCATTTTCGCGTTTTTCAAAGGCTGTATCTTTTCGATCTAGTGTTGTTTCACGTTGCAGTAGTCGATCTTCTTGTTTTTGAATTTCAGAACGACGATCTTTTAATTCTTCTTCAACACTTTCACGATACTGATGACTTTCTTCCTTAGCTTCGAGGATTGCTTCTTTCTTAGCGGTTTCAGCATCCTTTTTGGCATCGGCAATAATGCCTTCGGCGCTATCATGGGCTGCATCAATTCGTTGGTTCATCATTACTTTATGAACCATGTAACCCACAACGATACCGACAACTATAGCGATCACGGCGAGGGATAAGCTTGCTATACTCACTTTTTCACCTCCGTATCACCTATTAAATTGTTTTGGTCAAATTTTTAAAGATTTAACGTGTTTATGTGGTTCATTACACTGGATTAATTCTAATATTGCAATGAACCTGTGTCAACTAAATCTCACTAATGCTGTCGATAAAAAAGAATGATTGCAACTAAGGCAATCATTCTCCTCAATAATTATTTTTTTGGTTCTTCTAAATCTAACTCGCTTGGATCTTTGACGTCTTCTTCAACAACGGCGCCATCCATGCCATAAGCATTTCTGACCTTAGTCATTAATTCTTCTTCAACGTCTGGATGATCTGCTAAGTATTGTTTAGCATTTTCACGACCTTGACCAATTCGTTCACTGCCGTATGAATACCATGAACCACTCTTGTTAACGAGATCTTTTTCGACGGCCATATCAATTAATTCACCGGTCTTTGAGATACCATGACCGTACATAATATCAACTTCGGCTCGTTTAAATGGTGGCGCAACCTTGTTCTTGACAACCTTAACTTTTGTTCGGTTTCCAATCACGTCTGTGCCGTCTTTAATTTGTTCACCCCGTCTGATTTCCAAACGAATCGTTGAATAGAACTTCAAGGCACGACCACCCGGTGTTGTTTCAGGGTTACCAAACATGACGCCCACTTTTTCACGAATTTGGTTAATGAAAATCGCAATCGTCTTGGTTTTATTAATGGAGCCTGATAACTTACGTAAGGCTTGTGACATAAGTCGCGCTTGGAGCCCAACGTGCGCGTCTCCCATTTCGCCTTCGATTTCGGCACGAGGAACTAAGGCTGCCACAGAATCGACAACCACGATGTCAACGGCACCACTGCTGATCAAAGCATCGGCAATTTCGAGACCTTCTTCACCAGTGTCTGGTTGAGAAAGTAACAAATCATCAACATTAACACCCAATGCTTCAGCGTATTGGGGATCCAAAGCATTTTCAGCATCAATATATGCTGCTGTGCCGCCCTGTTGTTGTACTTCTGCAACTGCGTGTAAAGCAACAGTCGTTTTCCCTGAACTTTCAGGACCGTACATTTCAACAATTCTACCGCGTGGGTAGCCACCCACGCCTAACGCATCATCAATTGCTAGTGAGCCACTAGAAATCGTTGAAACTTGTTGGTCAGCCTGTTCACCCATTCGCATAATGGAGCCCTTGCCGAAATTCTTTTCGATTTTTCTTAAAGCAGCATCTAAAGCTGCTTTGCGTTCGTCAGCCAAATCTTTTCCTCCTTGATTGGAACCTTTACTGTTAATTATTTTATCATTAATTATGCAAAAAACAAGCAAAATCGAACAAAAGTTCGTATTTATTTTTCTAACTGTTGTCGTAACATCTGTAAGACACTCAAAACACTTTTTTGGCGGATTGTTTGTCGTTCATCCGTCGCCGGCAAATTCAATTGCTTGCTGATTGTCGGGTGCCCATCTTGTGCAACTGCTACCCATACAGTTCCTGCTGGTTGACCTTCTAATGCATCGGGACCCGCTACTCCTGTAAATGACACACCAACCTGGACATGCATCGTTTCTTTGGCTTTCTCAGCCATTTCAATTGCAGTCTCTTCACTCACAACACCAAAGCGATCAATCGTGTCATTTTTCACGCCAATTAGGTCGTGCTTGGACTCATTAGAGTATGTCACAAATCCACCATCAAACACGTTTGAAGCCCCACTAACTGAACAAATGGTACTTTGAAATAAGCCACCCGTCAGGCTTTCCGCCGCGGTAATCTTTAAGTGTTGCTGCTTTAATTGCGCCACCACCTGATCAGCTAAATCTAGTTGTGTCCCTGAGCCAATATAATACGGTTTGAGGCGTTCAATAATTTGATTGGCTAATTGTTCTAGTACTGAATTTGATTGGCCAAAAGCGGTCAATCTGAGCCAAATTTCATGATACTTGGCATATGAAGCCACCGATGGATTGCTCGCATGGCGAACAAGATCATCAATTTGACTCATCAAATTTGATTCTGGCAAGCCATAAAATCGGAGCACTTTTGAGGTCAATTGATTTTCCAAATGAAATTCGCGTTTTAAGACTGGCACCAAATGTTTCTCAGTCATGAGCTCTAATTCACTCGGTGGACCCGGCAAAATCACGATTTGATGAGCTGCATCACGATAAAATTCGCCAATGGCAAGTCCATTATCATTGGCCAAGGTTGTTGAACCTGGTAGTCGTTGGGCCTGCTTAATATTCGTATCAATTAATGGCCGTTGCAATTTTGCAAATCGTTGTTGAATCGCTGTCCAAGTTGATTCCTCAACCACAAGTGACAGATCAAGATATTTTGCAACAGCTTCCTTAGTGACGTCGTCTCGTGTGGGACCTAGCCCGCCACATAAAATGATCAAGTCACTACGCTTTTGGGCAATCGTCAGGGCTTTTTGAATACGGTCAACACTATCACCCACCACTGTTTGGTAATACGCTTCAATTCCTAAGTTTGCTAGTTGTTGCGCCAAAAAAGTGGCATTCGTATTGTTGATGCGTCCCAGCAATAATTCAGTTCCAACTGTTATAATTTCAGCTTGCATTTTTCCTCCTACATCATCTAACTACGTTAATTTGATTAAATTATAGCGAAATTAATTCAAAAAAGAAAAGATTGCCACAAACCCTTATTGGTTTGTGACAATCTTTAGTCACGATAACTTATTTTAAACCATCTGAAAAGACACCACGGCCCTTTACAAAATAATCAATACCTGAATAAACCGTAAAGAATAAACAGATATAAAGCATGATTTGGCCAAATGGTACGTGAATTAGTTCAAAGAACATATTATTTAATAGTAATGCAGTAATGGCAATAAATTGACTAACAGTCTTAATCTTACCGGGCATTTTCGCAGCCATGACTTCGCCGTTTGTTTCAACAATCAATAAACGCAATCCGGTCACTGATAGTTCCCGCCAAATGATGACAACAGTCACCCAAGCAGGAACGATGCCCGTGGATGTCAGCATAATGAAGGCCGTCATGACGAGTAACTTATCCGCGAGTGGATCAGTAAACTTACCAAAGTTAGTCACTAAGTGGTACTTACGGGCAATATGCCCATCTAAATTATCCGTGATACATGCTGCCACAAAGATAATGGCCGCAATTAACTGGGCTACAGGTACTGTGGCGCCAGCAAAGGTCACACTACCCCAATGAAGTGGCAACACTAATAACAACAGAAAAAATGGAATTGCAATTAACCGCATCACGGTTAACTTATTAGGTAAATTCACGAAAAGTCCTCCCTTTAATTAGTTTGATTAGCAGCGCCAGTTGTTGCTGTCGAACTTGAACTAGCTGAATTAGCACTATTGGTAGTTGCGCTACTTGAGTAAGTGCTAGTGGTATTATTTGTTGATCTGGAGTAAGTGCTACTTGAATATGCACTACTTGATGCGGCTGAACTTGTCGTTGTGCTTCCTGAAGTAAACGTAATCGTCCGCACACTTGGATAGTTACCACTAGCAGTAAAGTTAACTTTCTTACCATTAATCTTAATGGTTGCCCCTGTCGTATTGCCTAATGACACAACAACGCGACTGACATCCTTATCAATTGTAATTGTCTTTTTACCTGTTAACGTCTTGGCAAACAGTGAACTACCATCACCAGTCACTGTGACCCACATACTATTTTTCGGTGTAATCGTTAACTTGTATTTGGCTTGTTTGGACAGCTTGAAAGTAGCGGCCGAACTCGTTTGTGACTCTTTCGTCCACTTCAAGTTAGTAGCTTTGCTAGTCTTTTTCGTGCTAGATGAAGCTTTTTTGGCTTTCTTCTTACTTGATTCGCCAGACACAGAAACAGAACTGCTGTCAATTTTATTGCTAGCCGATTGGCGACTACTATGAATAGCGGTCAACCAAATGGCCCCCAAAATAACCACAATCACAACGACAACCAAAGCTGTTGGTAGATATTGACGGAACTTGTCAACTTGATCGACAGCTTTAGCTTTGCCCGTTCTAGTTTCAACTGCTTTCGTAATATGATCCGAATATTCAGTGGTTTTCGTTTCTGGTAATTGTTCGTTATATTCAACGAGCAGTTCATTGCCATCCATGCCAACACTTTCAGCATATTGTTTAACGAACGCCCTGACATAAAAATCACCGGGTAATTCATCAAACTTTTCGTCTTCAATGGCAATTAAATACCGTTTCTGAATTTTGGTACTTTGTTGTAAATCATCCAGAGTTAGACCCATTTCGACACGTTTGTCATGTAGTTTTTTCCCGATATTTAGTTCTTCATTTTCACTCATTAGATTAGATCCTCAATCAATTAATTATTCGTTTTTTGCAATGCAAAGTATAGCATACTTTCACTTTTCTAGATGTTAAGAAAGCTTGAAACTTATCCTAATTATTACGCATTGGCGTAATTTGATAAACCGAAATACCCTGCGAATTAACAAATTGATCAGCAATTTGATATAAATCGTCGATCGTAATGGCTTGCAAGCTATTGATTTCATCTAACAAACTAACATTGTCGTAGAGATTTCCAGCGTAACGGTTAGCAATTGCCTCTGGAGAATCCAATGCACCAATCATTCGCCCGAGTGTTGCTCGTTTCACGTTTTCAAATTGCGTCGTAGCCCCTTCAATTTGGGTATGCACATTTTCTAAAATAGCCACGATTTCATCTGAAAATCGTTCCGGATAATTCGTGTCTCCACTGATATAGGCTAAGTTAAACCCACGTTGCATTTCAAAATTGTAACTAAATGAGTCATCAATGATTTCTGCATTATATAAGCGCAGATAATTTTCAGATGTGTCATCAAACAAGAGGTCCAATAACAATTCAACTGACAAACGGTATTTCAATCGTTCTTTACCAGTTTCTGGTTGGAAGAGCCCCCGTAACCCAATCATCACTTTCGGGCGATTAACATCCATTTCATTGGTTCTAAACGGAATCACATCTAACCCTTCATCATCGTTTAATTCAAAGGTTAGCTGTGGATCTTGATAGGTAACGAATTCTTTTTTTGCTTGATTATCAGCAACCCATTCATCCACTTCGTCTGGATTAACATCCCCGACAATAAACAAACTCATGTTTTGTGGTTGATAAAAAGTTCGATAAGTCTCATAGAGCGTTTCTTCAGTAATTGTTTTAATTGAATCGGCACTACCCGCAATATCAATATGCATTGGATCATGTGGATAGAGATTTTTCAACATGCCAAAATACAGTTTCCAATTTGGATCATCATCGTACATGCTAATTTCTTGGCCAATGATCCCTTTTTCCTTGTCAACTGTTTGTTTTGAAAAATAAGGTTGTTCCACAAAATCAAGCAAAATATCCAAATTTTCATGAATATGGTTACTACTTGAAAACAGATAACTCGTCTGTGTAAAACTGGTAAACGCATTGGCATCCGCACCAAAATTGCCAAACAATTCAAACGCATCGTAATCTTGTTTTTCAAACATTTTATGTTCCAAAAAATGAGCAGTCCCATCAGGAATCGTCACAAACTCTTTTTGCCCATTTGGGATAAACGTTTGATCAATCGAGCCAAAATCAACCGTTAAAATGGCATAGGTTTTGTGAAAATCTTTTTTAGGCAACACAATTAATTTCAGCCCATTATTCAGTTGATCGCGATAAATTGTTTCATTTAACTCGGTAAATTCTTGTTTTTCCATCTTGTTAATTGTCTCCATTCAAGAAATACACTGCTTGTAATTGTGCTAATTGGGCGACTTCCATCACATCATCTTTAGTCACTGATTCAAGTTTTTTAATAAACGTATCGTTATCAATGGTCGTGTGCGTTAGGCTATCGAGCAGTGCTCGAGCCACTAAATTATTACCGCTATCAAGTCCTGACTGAAATTGGTTAACCAACCCGGCAATCACTTCGGCTTGTAGGTGGTCCTCAAAATCCCCATTTTGAACATCAGTTAACTGTTGTTCAATTAACGTTTTAGCTTGACTATAATCACTTGCGTTAATTCCTGTTTGCACAGTTAATAAACCGTTAAAGGAATTATGAATACTGTTGGCATAATATGCCAGACTAGCTTTTTCACGGACGTTCATAAATAGCTTGGATAACGGCGTTGCACCAAAAATACCATTCATAACCAGTGACGCAAAGTAGCGATCATCGTGATAATAAATTGGTAATTGATAGGCTAAATTTAGTTTAGACTGATTGACCAGTTGTTGCTCATTTTGTTCGTTAACTGCGTCAGTTAATGGTTGTTCATAATATAAATCCCGACCACTAATTGGTAATCTCGCCGCAAAATCAAATGACGCCAATTGAGCGGGCACATCGACACCCTCAAAATCTCCCATGACAATGATGTTGATTTGATCATGTTGAATCATGTCTTGATAAGTCTGTACGACACTTTCAGCTGTGATTGCCTTCAGACTTTCTACATCGCCAAAGCTTGGCACCTTTTGTAAGGATCCATCACTAAAGTAGCTTTGCTTCAATTGTTGCAAGGCATAGTATTGCTTATCTTCTCGCAAGGATTCGATTGCACTTTTTAAATTCGCTTTTTGTAAATTAAACGTTGGTAAATCAAACGCTTGATTATCAATCAGTGGATTGAAAATCATTTCGTGCATCACAGCCAAAACTTGTGAGAAAAGATCTTCTTTCGCGTACTGATCATTAATAAAACTGGCTCGTAATTTAATCGTATGTAAATTACCGACCCGGCCGACTCCTGCACCGACATAGGCACCATATAATGATGACAATTGTCGTGCCAATGCCGTTTGCGTCGGGTATTTATGCGTACTAGTTTCCAACAAATTAGCCAGTAAACTTCTACTGGTAATGTTAGCGCGCGTTTGCCGACTGGCAAAATTGATTAAAATTTGATTGGTTTTAAACTGTTTAGTTTGAACAACATCAAGTTCAACGCCTTGATTTAATGTAACGTGCAATCTGGATTCCTCCATTTATTTTCTTCTTCAAAGTACATGCTTAACAATAATACGTGAAATTGACTAAAAATACAATCGGTCACCATTTTTTCTAAATTAAATCAAAAAATTATGGATTGGCGATTGTATCAACCACATGCTTTTGCTATTATGTAGTTTAATCGTAATAAGGGGAGAAATGAATGTGAAGGTTATTAAATTTGGCGGAAGTTCGCTCGCTACTAGTGAGCAACTCGCAAAAGTGATTAAAATTATGCAATCCGATCCGACTCGGCAGTGTATCGTGGTGTCTGCACCTGGCAAACGCAACCCGACAGATACGAAAGTCACTGACTTATTAATTCGCTATGCGACGCAAGTCATTGACCAGCAAAATTTTGACGACACCTTAAAATTAATCATCAACCGGTATCAAGAAATTGCCGATGGCTTCAATTTACCTGAAAGTGAATTTGCTTCTATTAAAGAAACTTTGATTGCGTTACCTCATCAAGATTATCTCAACGATGATTACTTGATGGCTGCTTTCAAAGCCCATGGTGAAAAACTTAACGCCCAGTTAGTCACTAAAATTTTTAACACAATTGGTTTATCAGCCAAATACCTTGATCCAAAACAAGCTGGCATGTTAGTGACGGACGTCCCAGACGACGCACGAATTTTACCTGAAAGTTATGAGAAAATTCGGCAATGGCAAACGACTGATCAACTCTTAGTTGTCCCAGGATTTTTTTCATATAATGAAGCCGGCCAAATTTGCACGTTCTCGCGTGGTGGTTCAGATATCACGGGTGCGATTATGTCACGTGGTCTTGATGCTGACTTATATGAAAACTTTACTGATGTAGATGCTATCTATTCAGTTAATCCCGCAATTGTGGAAAATCCACATGCGATCAGTCACATGACTTTTCGGGAAATGCGTGAATTGTCATATGCCGGTTTTTCGGTCTTTCATGATGAAGCCTTGATTCCAGCTATTCAAGGCAACATTGATGTTAACGTCCGCAATACGAATCATCCAGACGAACCGGGCACAATTATTTCAGCTAAGATCGCTCCCAGCAAGGAGTATCCGGTCCGTGGTATTGCTTCATCAAGCAATTTTTGTGGCTTGTACATTAGTAAGTATCTTCTAAATAAAGAAGTTGGCTTTACCAAAAAAGTGCTTGAAATTTTATACAAATACAACGTGAGCTACGAGCATATGCCTTCAGGAATTGATGACATTACGATCATCATTGCAGAAGATTCACTCACACCTAAAATTGAGCAAGAATTAATGCAAGAAATTCAAGATAGTATCCATCCTGATGAAATGCACATCACTCATAACTACGCCGTGATTATGGTAGTTGGTGAAGGAATGCGCGATACTGTTGGTCTGATGGCTCGCGCAACAACTGCTTTGGCTAAAGCGGGCATCAAATTGCAAATGGTTAACCAAGGCGCTTCCGAAATTTCCATCATGTTTGGCGTCGCTCATAACGCAGTTAACGATGCCGTATCTGCTTTATATCATGAATTCTTTTAATCTCATTTCACTCAAAAAGGCTAGGACATGTCCTAGCCTTTTTATTTTTATAATATTGGGGCCAACAACCGAGAAAAAGTTTGCTTAAACTTAATCCAGCGCGATTGTTGTTCAAAATATTCAGCTGTTAAAAATTCAGATTCACTCTGATCATGTAAGAAAACTAACTCCAGCGCGTGTGCCAATTCACGGTCGTACAAAAAGGCGTTAGCTTCAAAATTCAATTTAAAGGAGCGAATGTCCATATTAGCAGAACCAACGGACGTGATCTTGCCGTCGATTGAAACAATCTTAGAATGCATAAAACCATTTGTATAGCGGTAAACCTTCCCACCTGCTTGGATTAAGGACTGACAGAAATATTCAGTAGCACGGTAAACAAATGGATGGTCAGGTCGATCTGGAATAATGACCCGCACATCCACCCCCGCTGTCGCCGCAATGGCGAGTGCTTCAAACACACTACCATCTGGGACAAAGTATGGTGTTTCAATAAAAATTGATTTGGTGGCCGAGGTAATCATTTTAACGTAGCCTTGCTTAATTTTTTCTCGGTCATCATCCGGTCCACTTGAGACAATTTGCATACTGGTGGTCCCTTGCGGTTTGGTTTGCGGAAAATACCGTTGATCAAATTTAACTTGCTCTTTTTTACTAGTCGCATTCCAATCAAGGAAAAATCGGCTTTGCATCGATAATACGGCATCCCCTAATACACGCAGATGCGTATCACGCCAGTAGCCAAATTTTTCTTTGCGACCGAGGTACTGATCACCGACGTTAAAGCCACCAATGTAGCCAATACTACCATCAATCACCACAATCTTACGGTGATCACGAAAGTTCAAACGAAACGTAATGGGAAAATATTCGGAGGTCAAAAATGGTTCAACGCGGCCACCGAGTTCAATCAGATGCTTGAATAGTTTTTTCTTCGACCCATGCGATCCCAGCAAATCATAGATGATCCGCACTTGGACGCCATGACGAGCCTTTTTTTCAAGCAGTTCAACTAATGCGCGGCCAATTTCATCATCATACCAAGTAAAAAATTCGATATTGATATGGTGTTTGGCACGCCTGATGTCATCAAACAGCGCATCAAACAGTTTCGTGCCATCTGTAAAAACGCGCACAGCATTTTTCTTGGTCAACACCGCATTATCAGTTTCTAAAAATAACCGCACTAACTGCCGAGCTGAATTGGTCACTTGATTGGCCGGTAATAATTCATGTTCATCGTATTGTAATTTTTGATTGGCCACAATTTGATCAATACCCAAACGTTCTTGCGCTTTTAAGTCAAAAATCCGGCGATGGGATAATTTCCGTCCTGCAAATAAGTACAGCAAAAGCCCGACGACTGGTAGCAATAACAGCACCAGTAGCCAGGCCCATGTAGCAGAAATATCTCGTTTTTCACGAAAGACGATAAAAACAGCAACAATCGTATTTAATGCCATGACGATATCAAAAAGTACCCACAAGTCGATCATGTTGACGCTCCTTAATTAACTAATGGTACTAGCATACCAATCCTGGTTAATTTTGTCACGATTGTTAAGGCTTACCAAGGTAATTACTTGGGACACCAAACCACTTTTCGTTAATCTTTTTTAGTTGACCATCTTTTTGCAATTTAGCTAATCCTTGATCAATCTTTTTCTTCAGTGTTGTGTCACCATTGCGCATCCCAACGGCGAAATCTTCTGACGGAATCTTGTTGGTAATATAAGTGGAATATTCATTACCATCGGGTTGGTGTTTAATGTAATATTGCGCATAAACTTTATCCATCAAAACCCCTTGAATTCGGTCAGCATTCAAATCAATAAAGGCTTCTGGAAAGGTATCATATAAAATGGCCTTTTTATCCTTAATCTTATTCTTAAGCAATCCTGGTTTTTCATCCAACACTGCTTGTCCAGTCGAACCATTTTGAACACCTAGTGCTTTACCGGTCATACCGTCAAAGTTTTTAATATTGCTTGATTTCTTGGTAACCAAAATTTGTTGGTTACGTTGATAAGCGCGACTAAATAATAATTTCTTTTGTCGTGCCGGGGTCATCGTGTACCCATTCCAAATCACGTCAATTGTACCGTTGCGTAATTCAGTTTCTTTCATTGACCAGTCAATCGTTTGGAAGTCAACTTTAATGCCATATTGCTTGAAAACGGCCTTTGGTAAATCAACATCATAGCCCACTAATTGACCGTTTTTCTTACGAAAGCCCATTGGTACAAAACTATCATCTAGTCCAATGATCACTTTCTTGCGCTTCAAGATCCGTGCCCACGTGTCTTGTGTATCAGCCTTTTTAGAAACATTCGTACAACCTGACAAGGTAAACAACGGTACTATTAAGACTAATAAGAGAAACCAAATTTTAAATTTCTTCATATAACAGTATCCTCCGTTTTCCTAGTTATTGGTCGTACTTTGTTCTAATGAACTGACTTCAAAAATATCATCAGCGATATTTTTGGCGAAATCCATATCATGGGTAACCACTAATTGGGTCATCCCTTTTTGTTTCAATCCTAAAATTAAGTTTTCAACTTCTTTTCTTAAGTTAGGGTCAAGTGCACTAGTTGGTTCGTCATAACATAAAATCTTAGGTTCCATGGCTAATGCTCGCGCAATGGCGACCCGTTGTTTTTGACCACCTGATAATTGATAAGGATATAACTCACCTTTACCTTCAAGTCCCAATTGATCTAACAATCTTTCAGCATCAGCTCGTGCTTCTTGTTTTGATTTTTTTAACACCATTGTGGGTGCCAAAGTAATGTTAGCGAACACTGATAAGTGTGGAAATAAGTTAAAATCTTGGAAAACAACCCCAATGACGCTTTCCGAAGTATCAGTCGCACGTGGATCAAAAGTTTTGCCATCAATGATGAATTGACCCGAATCAGCTTTTTCTAAACCAGTGATGCAGCGTAACAATGTTGTTTTACCAGCACCGGAAGGACCAACAATGCTTAAAATTTCTTGATCTTTCACAGTGAGGTTAATGTCTTTTAAAATTTCCCGTGTTCCAAAACTCTTTTTTAAGTTTTTAATTTCTAACATCGCAATCTCTCCCAATTATTTATAGTATGAAAAACGTTGTTCCACTTTGCGGAGTCCGTATGTGCAAATGGCAATCATGATCAGGTAAATCACACCAACCAAGACCAGTGGTACTAGTGAAACATCTCGTGATGTGGCCACGTTACCAGCACGTAAGAGATCACCTAACCCAATGACATAAACTAATGATGAATCCTTAACCAGGTTAATGACTTCGTTACCAACTGATGGTAAAACAATCTTTGATACTTGGGGGATCACGATTTTACGAATGGTTTGCCAGTAGCTCAACCGTAGCACTCGAGCACTTTCATACTGGCCGTTATCAATGGATTGAAGACCACCACGGAAAATTTCACCGAAGTAAGCGGCGTAATTTAAAATGAATGCAAAGACCGCGGCATCATAACGTTCAAATACGATTCCAACTAGTGGTAACCCATAAAAGACGAAAATTAATTGCAATAACAATGGGGTTCCACGCATTAACCAAACGTAGATATCTAAGATCCAACGAATGATTTTAATGTTTGACGTTAGTCCCAAACTGACGATAATACCAAGTGGTAATGATCCTAACAAGGTCCAAAAGAACAGCTGCAAGGTTAACCCTGCTCCTTGGAATAGTGATGGTAGTATTTCTGAAATATAGTTAAACGACATGTGCCAACCTCCTAATTTTTTTCAGTAAACAAAAAAGTCCTCTTAGTTTCTGTTTCGAAACTAAGAGGACGTCGCAACGTGGTTCCACCTCAATTTGCATCTTTCTCTCAAAAGATACCTCAATAAGATTAATCAACAAGCCTATTTAATAATGGTTGGAAACAAAAAACCTCTAGCTGTCTGGACGACAACTAGAGGGCGATTTACGCGGTTCCACCTCATTATCACTAATCTCTCACGAGATCAGTCTCAATAAGTTTATTCATTAAACTTGCTGCGGTAACGGGCGGCCCGGGTTTTCCTACTCAAGTTCAGAAAACCAACTCACAGATGTGATTCAAGAAAAATCAGTGCTTCATTCTCACCACCAGAAGCTCTCTGAACCTGTAAAATTCTTTACTAGTCTGTTCACTGTTTTTATGTTGAAAACAATACTAACCTACATTCAAATTTCTGTCAACACTAATTATTAAAAAAGTATGAGAAATTTTTAAGCACGCTTAGCAACCCGGTATTTATCGAATAGTGCGCGAATTGGGAAGTACAAAATAACCAAAAAGATTAAATTTAAAGCTAAGGTTGGCGCCAAATCATACAACAAAAAGTTGGCAAAGTTAGCTTTCATCACACCCGTGGCGGCGTATGCGATAAAATTCAAAAACTCAAACATCGCAATATCAATAAAGAAAATCATCAAAACGCTTAAAAACGTAGTTGGAAAATATTGCGCGATGAGTTTTGTCAGCCAGACAATCAAAGGGTATAGAAACATGAATAATCCTAAAATGCTTGAATAATACACATCACATAAGACACCGACGGCCACCGAAAACCCATAAATTGGAATGTGGACATCTTCTTCAAAAAAGCAAGCTAACACTAGCCATAACACAATTAAGTGACTCACCATTGCATATGGATAGCTGAACAAAAAGCCGCTAAACACTTTGCTAACCGAGCCATCTAAAACAAACATGACAAACAAGCCAATGGGAAACACAAATCTCAATCGCGATAATCGATACATATTCCCACCTCTATTTGTTTAATTCTGCAATGGTGACAATGTTGACATCATTGTAGTTGGCAGCTGGTTTGATATAGATCTTACGGGCTAGCCCGTAATCATCTTTGGCCACGCGGCTAACTTTTCCAACATACAAGCCCTTTGGTGTCACACCACCCATACCACTAGTGATAACTTTGGTTTTCTTCGCAATTTTCACTTTGGAAGTGACTTGACCCATAATCAGTTCACCAGTCGCCTTATCATAGCCAGTAATAATACCATTGACGGATTGGCCATTACTGTTGGTAATTTGAATGGCAAAACGATTAGTAGCGTCATTACTGTTACTGAGCAGTTCCACTTTACTATTCGTCTTGTTCACTTCGGCAATGCGGCCGACCAAACCTGCACCAGACAACACAGGCATATTTTTAGTAATGCCTGACGTTTGGCCTTTATTAATGGTCAGTTGATCTTGCCACGCTGACGGCGTTCGGGTCATGACAGAAGCCGTGACCGTTGTATAATCAGTTAGTGAATTATTCAATTTCAATTGCTTTTTTAATTGTTGATTTTCATGAGCAAGTGTTTGATCTCTGACCTTGGCCTGTGCGAGTTCACTCACTTGTTTTTTCAATAATTGATTTTCCTGGTACGCGTTCATTAATTCAGTTACGGAATCAAATCCACCAGAAACAGAATTGACTGGATAAGCAATGACAGTGCTGGCAAAACCAACAATATCATTACCAAACTGTTGAATTAATGGTGGTGTGGCTTTTTTGTTGCGCAGCGCAACTGAGCCACCCATTAAACCAAAACACACGATGAGTGCCACGATAATTAGGACTAATCGTCGATTTGAAAAGAACTTTTGCATGCTGATCCTCCACTGCAGTTTGTACCAAATCAATGGGGCTGACCAAAACAATCGTTTTTTTCAGCCCCGTTTTCATGATTTTAAATGCTAACTAATCTTATTTTTTCTTCATAACATCGATACTCTTCAAAGATTCACCGGTTCCGATTGCGACACAATCTAATGGTTCTGACGCAATGAACACTGGCACTTTGGTAGCATCTGCAATTACTTCTGGTAAGTGCTTCAAGAGAGCACCACCACCAGTTAAGACAATCCCGTGGTCGATCACATCAGCAGCAATTTCTGGTGATGTTTCTTCCAAGGTTTCTTTAATTGCCCCGATAATTTCAGTTACAACATCTTGTAACGCTTTAGCAACGTCAACTGCTGAAACTTCGATTGTCTTTGGCAGACCAGTCACTAAGTCACGACCACGTACTTCTGTACTGCCCATTTCCTTAGCAAATTCTTCTGAAGCAGAACCCACGTCCATTTTCAGTTTTTCAGCTGTTCGTTCTCCGATTAAGAGATTCATATTTTGGCGCACATAGTAGACGATGGCTTCATCCATCTTATCACCGGCGAGGCGAATTGAACGACTTGAAACAATCCCACCAAGTGAAATGGTTGCCACGTCAGTAGTTCCCCCACCAATATCAACGACCATGCTACCGGTTGGATCCATAACTGGTAGACCGGCACCAATCGCAGCGGCAAATGGTTCTTCGATGACATATGCATCACGAGCACCGGCAACACGGGTTGCATCGATGACAGCGCGCTTTTCAACTTCTGTAACGCCACTTGGTACACAAACCATGACAAAAGGCTTCCCACCATTTTTGCCTAATGCCTTTTCAATATAATATTTCATCATTGCAACAGTCGTATCATAATCAGCAATAACACCGTCTTTCATGGGGCGAATCGCCACAATACTTGATGGGGTTCTACCGATCATTTCACGTGCTGCAGATCCAACTGAAACAACGGCTCCAGTTTTTGTGTTTTTAGCCACAACTGATGGTTCTCTTAAAACGATTCCTTTTCCGTCAATGTAAACAATGGTATTTGCGGTACCAAGGTCAATTCCAATGTTTTTATTACCGAGTCCTAGCAAAGTATTTCTTCCCTTCATTAAGCAAATTATTAATTCACTGCAATAATATTGATATTATAGCATAGACATTTCGATAGTTCACTTATCTTTTGAATTTAAGAATAAACTAGTTTCGGCGATTTATTAAGTGCTAAGTGAGAATTTAACCAATCCTTTACCGAATCAGTTGTTCGATGGTTCAATCAATTGCGTTTCGCGCATACTCAAGTAATCATTGTGCCCAACAATAAAACTATCCAATAATTCGATACCTAACAACTCACCACATTCGGCTAACCGTTTCGAAAATTCTAAATCATTTTCCGACGGTTCAACCGAGCCGCTAGGATGGTTATGCATCACAATCACGGCTTGTGCTCGTTTTTCTAAAGCAATCGCAAAAATTTCTCGTGGATGAACCGGGCACGTTGTTAATGTCCCTGTAAAAACCACTTGTTGACTGATAATGCGGTGCTTAACATCCACACATAGTAGGCATAGATTTTCTTGTAAGTCATTTTGAAATTGTTCAACTAAAATCTCACCAATCTGCTGGCTATTTAACACTTTGCCAATCGTTGGCCGCGGTGCGTTAGCCGTGCGGATTCCTAACTCAATGCCCATCATTAAGGACTGCACTGCGGCTGGTTGTTCTTGCAAAAACGTCTGTTTTGTTTCTTGACTAGCCGTCTTGTAATCGCCTAATGTCGGGAACCAATTAATAAAATTAACCGCAAGTTCCTCAGCGTCTGCTACTTGTAGTGATGCAAAAAATTGATTAATTAATTCAAAATCATCAAACTGGTTTAAATTTAGTTTTGTTGGTGTGAAATCCATATCATCATCCCTCTCGTTAATTAACTACGAGAAATGATGACTAATCTACAAAATAATGTCGCACATCTGAAATAAAATATAATGAACCAGTAAATAAAATCATATCGTCAGCTGAAACTTCACTGACCGTTTGTGCTAACGCCGTTTGCCAATTTTCAATGGCCGTCATCTGCTGACGTTGTTTGTGATGAGCTAACAATTCCGTCACACTGGCTGACGGTCGGGCATTACTAGGCCCCGCAAAAGTCGTCAAAATTAAATGGACATTTGGCAACTTCAACAATTCATCGACCATTTCTGCAAATTGTTTATCAGCTAAAATCGCTAAAATAATATAAATTTGCGTATGCGCATACTTGTCTTTTAATAGTTGTGTCAGCGCTTGAATGGCCGAAACATTATGGGCACCATCGATGACGACCAACGGTTCTTGATTTAAAATTTCAAAACGTCCTGGCCAAGTTGCTTGCTGGATGCCTGTTTTCAAATCAGCCACATTAATCGGAATCGCGTTCAATTCTTGATAAGTCAAAAAAGCCGTTAACGCTGTCGTCGCATTATCAATTTGAAATTCACCATCTAAGTGTGTTTCAAATTCAACGATATGATCTAACGTCACACCTTGATAGGTAAAGCGTTCCGAATTTGACTGCGTGGCTGGTTTTTCGACCACTTGATAATCGCGATCACGTTCAATTAGACGTGCCTGTTGATCATGCGCTGTTTGACGCACTACGGCCAACGGCTCATCGCCGAGTTTGCCGACCACTACTGGCACTTCCGGTTTAATGATTCCTGCTTTTTGACTCGCAATCTCAGTCAGTGTGTTCCCTAATAATTTCATATGATCAAACGCAACCGTTGTAATCACACTCACTTTTGGCGTAATGATATTGGTGGAATCAAACAAGCCACCAATTCCAACTTCAACAAGCACAATATCTGGTTTCACCTGAGCAAAATAGGTAAACATAATTGCGGTAACAATTTCAAATTCAGTGGGCCCACCTTCTGGCAAGTTTTGATCTAGTTCATCAACAGCATCCTTAACTTGACGCGTTATCGTCACTAATTGCTCATCGGCAATTGGATCCCCATTTAAACTAATGCGCTCGTTAAAACGCGTCAAAAAAGGTGACGTAAACGTGCCGACAGTCTGGCCAGTCGCTTGAAATAATGACCGTAAAAACGCAACCGTTGAGCCTTTGCCATTGGTCCCAGCAACGTGAATCATCGTCAACTCATTTTGCGGATTGCCAAGCAACTGCATCAATTTACGCATTCGGGTTAGGGTCGGAATTTTTTTAAACTTCGTACGACCGTGAATAAATTTTAATGCTTCTTCATATGTTTCAATCATGTTTCCCCTCCAAAAAAAGAATGCAGCAAAACGAGCGTTTTGTCTACATTCTTTTTAGGATACTTAGGCGTTTTTAAGTGATGCCAAACGCTGATTAGCAGCCTCTAATTTTTGTTCCCATTGTTCTTTTTTAGCGCGTTCTTCATCAACCACCGCATCAGGGGCGTTGGCGACGAAGCGTTCGTTGCCCAATTTCTTTTCAGAACGTTGCACTTCTTGTGCTAGTTTTGCAACTTCTTTTTCGAGGCGCGCTTGTTCTTCTTTTAAATCAACCAATTCAGCCATTGGAATGTAGACTTCAGCACCAGTTAAAATACCGCTCATTGCGAGCTTAGGCGCTTGAATATCTGGGCCAATGTTTAATTCTGATGAGTGACAGAAGCGTTCAATGTATTCCGTATTACTTTCAAACACATCTTTCAACTTCGTGTCATCCGTTTTAATCAAAATATCAACTGGTTTAGAAAGTGGTGCGCCGGCTTCATTACGGATATTACGAACCGCTTTGATAAGTTCAATCAAACTGTTCATTTGATCCGCAGCCTCTTGATTATTGAACTCATCATGGGTCACAGGATAAGCGGCATTAACCAGTGATTTACCACTATGTGGCATCGTGAGCCATAGTTTTTCAGTCACAAATGGCATGATTGGGTGCATTAACCGGAGCGTTTGATCCAAAACGTAACCCAAAATGTTTTGGGTGTCGATTTGTTGTTGTTCATCCCCACTAGTCAACTTCTCTTTGGACATTTCAATGTACCAATCACAAAAATCATTCCAAATGAAGTTATATAATGCACGGCCAGCTTCACCAAATTCAAACTTATCAAACAAGCGTGTCACTTGTTCAATGGTTTGATTGAGTTGGTTCAAAATGTACTTGTCTGCTAAATCAAAGTGAGATGCATCTGGTAATTTTGGTGTATCGATCTTATCGAGGTTCATGATAACGTAACGACTGGCGTTCCAAATCTTATTAATAAAGTTCCAAGCTGAATCCATCTTGGTGTAACTAAAGCGAACATCCTGACCAGGCGTTGAGCCGGTTGATAAGAACCAACGTAAGGCGTCAGCACCATATTTTTCAATAACGTCCATTGGGTCAATCCCATTACCCAATGATTTACTCATCTTACGACCTTGTTCATCACGAATTAAACCGTGAATGAGCACGTTTTTGAATGGGCGCCGACCCGTAAATTCAGTACTTTGGAACATCATCCGCGCAACCCAGAAGAAGATAATATCATAGCCAGTAACTAAGGTATCGGTTGGGAAGTAGCGTTTGAAGTCATCAGCATCAGTGTCGGGCCAACCCATGGTTGAAAATGGCCACAAGGCACTTGAGAACCAAGTATCAAGCACGTCAGATTCTTGGGTCCAGTTTTCGGGATCCTTAGGCGCTTCCATGCCAACATAGACTTCACCAGTGTTCTTATGATACCAAGCTGGGATTTGATGACCCCACCAAAGTTGTCGTGAAATAACCCAGTCATGAATGTTTTCCATCCATTGCGTAAAGGTATTTTCAAAACGTGGTGGAACAAAGTCAACGCGATCATCAGTATCTTGTTTAGCCAAAGCAGCTTTAGCTAGTGGTTCCATCTTAACGAACCATTGTGTTGATAAACGGGCTTCAACTTGAACTCCGGTCCGTTCTGAATGACCAACAGAGTGAACAATTGGTTCTTCACTAATCAAATAACCTTGTTCGTCGAGGTCTTTAACCATCGCTTTACGCGCTTCAAAACGATCCATGCCGTTATATTTACCGGCATTTTCGTTCATCGAAGCATCTTCATTCATGGTGTTAATGCGTGGTAAGTCATGCCGATTACCCACTTGAAAGTCATTAGGGTCATGCGCTGGGGTAATCTTCACCATTCCAGTTCCAAAGTCTGGGGTAACGTATTCGTCAGTGATGATTTCGACTTCCCGATCAACGAGTGGTACGAGTACTTTTTTACCAACTAAGTCTTTATAACGCTTGTCACTTGGATGAACGGCAATTGCCACATCACCAAACATGGTTTCTGGTCGAGTTGTGGCGATTTCAATATAGTCCTTGCCATCAAATGTTGTCCCATCTGTAAATGGATACTTAACGTGGTAGAAGGCCCCTTTGTCGTCTTCATGGATAACTTCGATGTCAGACAACGCTGTTCTTGCTTGTGGATCCCAGTTAATTATGTATTCACCACGATAAATGAGTCCTTTATTATACAGGTCCACAAACACTTTGCGTACAGCCTTACTCAAGCCTTCGTCTAGGGTAAACCGTTCGCGATCATAGTCGAGAGATAAGCCTAATTTAGCCCATTGTTGATGAATAATATCAGCGTATTCGTCTTTCCATTCCCAAACTTGGTCCACAAACTTCTCACGACCTAAATCATAGCGGGAAATGCCTTGGTCACGCAGACGCGCTTCCACTTTAGCTTGGGTGGCAATACCGGCGTGGTCCATGCCGGGTAACCATAATGTGTCAAAGCCTTGCATTCTTTTTTGGCGAATAATCATATCTTGCAAGGTGGTATCCCATGCATGGCCTAAATGTAGTTTTCCAGTAACATTTGGTGGTGGGATAACGATGGAATATGGATGTGCTTTTTTGTCGCCACTTGGTTTAAATTCACCATCATCAAGCCAAGTTTGATAACGACCACTTTCAACTGCTTGAGGATCGTATTTGGTCGACATGTCAATTTCTTTTGTCATTATGGTTCTCCTTTCAATTTGCGTTATGAGAATAAAAAAAATCGTCCTATTGAAAAATAGGACGATTGCTCGCGGTACCACCTAAATTGAGCCAGATTGGCTCCACTTAAATCATTGGTAACGGAATGTCTCCGGATTTTTCTACTAAAGTTCAAAAAATCTGCTCGCAAGCTACTTTCATTAACCTGATGCGAAAGATCTTTCAGTTAAACGATCTTTTTTCTAAACACGTCAGATTAATTACTCTCTTGTTCAACGCTTATTGGTCTAAATAATAGTCAATCACGACCAGTTAGTCAAGGCTTCCTGTCAATTTTTTCAATTTATTGATAGCCGCCAAATAGTTAGGTTCGTGAACTTGTTCTTCGACGATTTGACGATAAATAATTTCGCCGTTCTCGTCGACAATGTACACACTACGAGCTAACAAGCCGGTTTGCGGAATTAATAATTTCATCTCATAGCCAAATGATTCTTCTTTATCAGACATCATTTCCATTTGTTCAACCCCTTCAGCCGCACACCAAGCAGCTTGTTCAGCGGGTGTGTTGGTTGAAACAGTAATGAATCGAACATCTTTAAATTGATCCATGGTTTTGTTAAATTTGCGAGTTTGTAAACTGCAAATGCGGGTATTAATGTCTGGTACCACACTAATGACTAATGGTTTACCAATTAATTCTCTAGTTTTAACACGTTGATCCTGCGCATTAAACACCTTAAAGTGCGGTAATTGTTCGCCAACCTCAGGTGGGTTGCCAACCAATTGTTCAACTTCTCCATCTCTTGTAACTTCCACGATGTTCGACTCCTTTCGCTAACCAAAGCGCTTTGAATTGTATTTAAATTACAACACTTAGTTTGTGAATGCAAGTTAAATATTAGGGGTTTGTGCGAGGTGTCGAATCTATGATTTTTGCTTAGGACTGTTCCGAAAGCCAGGTTCCTGCGCTTAACCCAAATAAAGGCATAGTCACAAACCCTGTGACTATGCCTTTATTTACGTTAATGCTCAGAACCTAAGCGGCTTTCTCCACACACTATAGTAACTCTGCAAAAACGTCTTCCTGGGTATTCAAAAATTCTTCTCCAGCTCTAATTTCAGTAATTTCAACACCATCCAAAGCACGTTGCATTAAGTCTTCGATATCTAACCGCGCTTCATATAATCTGGTTCTTTCTAAGTTTGGTTTGGTCTTCGGACTTGGTGGGGCAAAAATGGTACAACAGTCTTCAAATGGCAGGATTGATAGTTCATACGTATCAATATCTTTAGCAATTTTGATGATTTCGGTTTTATCTAATGACACAACCGGGCGCAAAATTGGTAACGTTGTGACGTCATTAATGGCGACCATACTTTCCATCGTTTGTGAGGCCACTTGACCTAATGATTCGCCATTAAAAATGGCCAGACCATGGCGTTTGATTGCTAATGCTGCCGTTAAACGCAACATCATGCGGCGTTGCACCGTCATCAAATAACCTTCGGGCACCTTTTCTTTAACGGTCTCTTGAATCTCGGTAAATGGTACTTGTAAGAAACGAATGCTGCCACTGAATTGCGCCAATTTACCAGTTAATTCCTTAGCCTTCGCTAAGGCTTGTTGGCTGGTGTATGGTGGACTGAAGAAATGCACCATTTCCATGGAAACACCACGTTTCATCCCCAGATATCCAGCAACTGGTGAATCAATACCACCAGATAACATCAACATTCCTTTACCAGCAGTGCCAACAGGTAAGCCCCCGGCCCCGTCAATGGTTTCGCTTGATAAGAAAATGCCGTTGCTACGGATTTCAACACGAATCACCAATTGGGGATTGTGAACGTCAACACTGAGATCATCAAATTCATCTAAGAGATAACCACCTAACTCTGTGTTCATTTGGTTGGTATCCATTGGATAATTGTGATCCGAACGACGCGTGTTAATTTTAAAAGTCATATTGGGCTGTAATTGTTCAGCCACCATTTGCTTAGCAGCCGCTTTAACAGCGTTAAATGTACGCTCAACTTGGATCGATGGTGAAAAGTTTTGAATACCAAACACCATTTTCAGGCGTTTCATCACGTCATCACTATTGGCCCCGTTTAAACTCACGTGGAGGCGATCACGATTGGCAGCCACTTTGACTTCTGGAAAGCTGTGAAGTGCTTTGCGGACGTTGGAGCCGAGCCGATCGATAAAACTCTTGCGGTTGTGGCCCTTGGTAGATAATTCACCGTAGCGCACCATAATTTCACTATATTGCATGTTATTGGCCTCCCTTCTTTAGGCGGTAATTTTTTTAAATTCTTGGTATAACTGATCAAACACTTGGTTGAATTGTTTAGCTTCAGCCAGTGTATTTTTATCGGATAAGCTAATTCGGACTGCACTGGTTGACACATTTTCTGGCACGTTCATGGCAGTTAAAGTGCTCGAAGCCAGGTGCTTTTTAGATGAGCAGGCACTAGTTGTCGAAATATAAATATCATGTTCTTCAAAGGCGTGGACAATCGTTTCACCACGCACACCAACAATGGCAAAGCATAAGATATGAGGCGCAAAGCCATCAGTGTCTTGCGAGAATACTTGAACGTTGTCAAAGTCCTTAACATGATTGTAAATGGCTTCTTTAATCTGACGTTCGCGCTTCACGTTAGCTTGCTCGTTGTCTAATAACAACCGCAACGCCTTAGCCATCGCCGCAATTGCTGGCAGATTTTCAGTTCCACTCCGAAGGTTACGTTCTTGACCACCACCTGTTAACAATGGCGCCAATTTACGCCCTTGCTTGGCATACATAAAGCCGATGCCGCGGGGTGCATGAAATTTATGACCCGAGAAAGTCACAAAATCTACGCGATCATTAAAGATCAACGATTGAATGCCTTTGCCAATGCCTTGCACGGCATCAATGTGGTAATGAATCTTTGGATAGTCTTTCAAGACATCTGCCACTTCTTGTAGTGGTTGAATCGTCCCAATTTCATTATTCACTGCCATGACAGACACTAAAATCGTATCCGGTCTGATGGCTGCTTTTAAAGCATCAATTGAAATTCGGCCTTCGTCATCCACTGGTAAATAAGTGATGTCATAACCTAACTGGGCTAATTGTTCCATTGAATTATGAATTGCTGGATGCTCAACGGCTGTGGTAATAAGATGTTTGCCAAAGGCCCGCTTTTCGATCGCAGTTCCCTTTGTAACCCAGTTGTCGCCTTCCGTGCCGCCACTGGTAAATAAAATCTCACTTTGATTCACGCCTAAGAGTGTCGCGATTTGTTTGCGAGATTGTTCCAGTAAATTCCAGGCCGCTTCACCAAAATTGTGCAAACTAGAGGGGTTGCCCCAAATTTGCTGGCTGACTTTTTGGTAGGTATCTAATACTTCTGGTAGCGCTTGTGTCGTAGCACTATTGTCAAAATAAATCATATTTGTCCTTCTTTTCGTAGCAGGCGCCTACAGATGAGTACGCCAACCTGCAAGATTATGTTTTTAATGGGGATAGAACCATTAAAAACTAGTTCGACTCGATTAAACAGCGCTCCCATTATAGCAGATTCCTATCTATTTAAAAACAAAAAAAGCGTGACCGTAGTCACACTTTTTATCGGGTTGCATAGTAGCTATCTTCTAGACGCTTATAAGAACCTGGTTCAACTTTGTCTAAAACAGTGGCAATCGTTTCTAAACTACCTGAATAATTGAAATCGTGATTGAATAATTCTTGCGCTTTTTTCGCTGCACTATCAACTTGTTCGTTGTCATCACGGTAGCGGTTGGCATATTGGAGCAACCGTTCGGCTAATTGCGAGCTATCTCTTAAATCAGCTGTTTTTTCTTGGAGGGTTTCCAAATCAGCTTGGACAATTAATAATTGCTTTGTAATTTCTTCCAAATTAATCTTAATGCGATTAATATCATGATCCAGCTTTTTAATCTCATCGCTGACCACAAAGAAATAATCCATGTATGACTTTGGAATACCAGGTAAATTCAAACTTTCAACCTGGCGTTTGATGTTACGCATTTCGTTAGCAAAACGCTTCAACGTTTCTTTAGCGCGCACTTCATCATTATGCAAATCCGCCACGCTATCATTGATCTCGGTTTGTTGTTTTTCAATCTGGGTCAATGATTCTTTGGAATCTTGTAAATGGGCCAACACTTGGCTATCAATCGCCGTATGATTATGTGTGGCAGTGACATCAGTCTGATAAATGTGTTCAATTTGCTTGATTTGTTCAGTCAAACCACGGGCTGTTTCCAGTTCACCATGATCCAGTGTGTAGTTTTGGCTGAGTCGGTCAAGTTCAATCAATAGTTCATGATTTTGGTTTTGCGCATGCACAATAAACTTAGAAATCTCATCAACTAAGCTTGCCACTTGAGGACGGGCATCGATTTCTTTTTGCATGACATCATATAAATGGTCAATTTGGCGTTCAATATTTGCTTGCGCTTTTTGAACTGTTTCAATTTCTAGCTCAGCGAGTTTGGTCAACGTTTCAGTGCGTTGCTTATCAATGTTAGCGATTTGAGTGGGAATATCAGCATCGGCAAATTGATAATCTTCGCTATTCAGTTGTTGATAACCGCTTTGTAGTTCTTGTAATTGTTCTGGATATTGGACGTCCAAGACTTCATACAATTTTGGTACGGTGTTAATCACTTGTTCCAAATGGGTGGTATTTTTCTCAAGTTCTACTAACACAGTTTGGGCTGTGACGTGGTCGCCTTGAGATGTCAGCGTGCTAAATTTATCAAATTCATCTTCCAGTTTGGACAATGAGTCTTCCAACTGGTCAATACTCGGGCCAAACTTGAAGTTTTCGGATAGTAACTTTTTTCGTAATCCTTGGTACTTCTTTTCCAGTTTTAAAACGGCCTGGCGATGTTGATCGTCAATTTTTTGCAGTTCACTTAACGACTCACGGGTATGGTTAACAATGCGGTTAGCGTCATTAACTAAACTTTCAAGTTTTTGCAAGTCTTGACGGACCTTAACAAAGTTAATGCCCCGGGCTTCCAACCGAATTTCATCAGCAAGTTGGTCAATGGCTTTGAACAGATTATCATCAACTTGTGCGTAATCAGCTTGCAGCTGTTTAAACTCGTCTAATGATTCACCGGTCAAGCTCATTTTGGCTCCATCAGCAAGCTTTTGTTCAACATGCATCCCCACCAGCTTTTGCTTCAAGGCCTGCAAATCGTTTACTTTATTGATGGTCGAGTGTTGAAAGAAGTACAACCCCACCGCAATTACGATTGCTATTACAATTATCCCAATTAACACGTGCAACATGAATCTATCCCACCCTCAATGACTAACGTCAATTACTTTTCATTGCTTTTTGATTAAAATACTATTAAAATCAATCTTATTTAAAATTATAACATAGTAAATATTGGTCAACACCAGATTTAATTAAGTCTTAACCAATTCAAAGGAGATTTTTCACATGGCAGACACCTCACTACTCAATCAGCAACTTGACGCCCTACTTTTTGAAGAACCAAATCGCGTGGCAAACCTATCTAACGCCTCCGCCTTATTGATGCAAAGCGTTGATGATATTAACTGGGCCGGCTTTTACCTATATAATGATGAAACCGATCAATTAGACCTTGGTCCATTTCAAGGAAAAGTCGCCTGCATGCATATCAAAAATGGTGAAGGTGTTTGTGGCACGGCTTTAAAAGCAAACAAAGTTACCCGCGTGGATAACGTCCATGAATTTCCTGGTCACATTGCTTGTGACAGTGATTCAAATGCTGAAATTGTCGTTCCAATTTACAATGATAAAAATCAACCTTACGGTGTCCTTGATATTGATTCTACTTCATTAAATCGCTTTGATGAAAGTCATGAACAAGAATTTCAAGGCTTTGTTGATATTTTGAAACAACATATTGACTTGTAGACCCTAATCGCGATATACTAGCGGTTGTGTAAAATAATGCAGCAGTGAGTGGTAAGCTCGTCAACAGATTGATGCCTGAATGGTTCAACAAGTAACCGCGGCTGCGTAGGTGAACGTTGCAGACCGATCTGCACGAATACCGAGCTCACATCGGATTATTTTACTCCAAAACTATTTTATTGGAGGACTTTCATATGTCTCGTTATACAGGACCAAGCTGGCGCATTTCACGTCGTCTTGGCGTTTCACTTTCAGGAACTGGTAAAGAATTAGCTCGTCGCCCTTACGCCCCTGGTGATCATGGTCGTGACCGTCGTAGCAAACTCTCAGAATACGGTACACAATTACGTGAAAAGCAAAAGCTACGTATGATGTATGGTATGACAGAACGTCAATTTGCTAACTTGTTCGTTCGTGCCGGCAAGATTAAAGATGGTACCCACGGTGCTAACTTTATGGCTTTACTCGAACGTCGTCTTGACAACGTTGTTTACCGTTTAGGTTTAGCAACGACTCGTCGTCAAGCACGTCAACTTGTTAACCACGGTCACATCACCGTTGATGGCAAGCGCGTTGATATTCCTTCATACGAAGTTACAGTAGGACAAGTCATCAGTGTTCGCGAAAAATCAAAGAACCTTGTGATTATCCAAGCTGCTGTTGAAGCAGTTGTTGGTCGTCCTTCATACGTTGAATTCGATGCTGACAAGCTTGAAGGTAAGTTAACTCGTATTCCAGAACGTGAAGACATGGATGCAGACATTGACGAATCATTAATCGTTGAATACTACAACCAATTAATCTAATTTCGAAACTAAAAAAGCTGACTGCGGTCAGCTTTTTTTATTGCAATTGATTCCACTTTTGATAAATGGGTAACAGGTCAATCACTGTTTGTTGAATCACATCATTTTGTTGATCATCACTAAAGAAACTGTCTCCTGCTAGCCACACACGCCCAATCAAAAATTCGCTGGTGCGTTTTGTTTGGTAGTTTTCCACTAATTGTTGCCGGTGATCGGCAGTATTAGTCACCACTCGTTTGTCAGTGTGATTAGGTGACAACACATATTCAGCCGGTAACTGGGCCACCAACGGCTGAGATGTCATCAATGGTTGCACCAACTGCGGCAAAGCTTTACTTTGTTCCAGCAACGACAACCAAATAAAGAACCGATCATCCCAAAAGCCAATTTCAAAATGGGGATCTTTTTTATACCCGCGCTTATTCGGTCCAAACGCAATCCATGTATTCACCGGTGGATTGACACTCCGCCGAGCGTGTTTGGCAATGTGGGGATAAACGGTTAGGTCGTGTTGCTCAAATACCAGCTGCAACAATCCATCAACGGCTACAAACTTAGGATTCAGTTCAGCACGAATTTTGGCCATTCGACCGGTCAACGTCTGGTCTTTAAAAATATCAAAATCACTTTGAGTAAACATTAAAGCCCTTCTTTTATCATCAGATTATATTCATGGTATAATATTTAGTACTACATTGAAAGGAAACTAACTATGTCTGAAGAGCAAAATCAAATGGATCAACACATGCAAAGTGCCATGTATGGCACCCCTGAAGTCAATCCAGATGAACAACGTAAATACCTAGGGACTTTTCGTGAACGAGTTAGTTTAACCATCACGGTGGGTCAGCTCAAAAGCCAAGACTGGCAAGCGGCCTTTAAACAAGAAATTACCACTAACCCCAATTACATTGCGATTTTTAATGGCAATATTGGAAGTTCGTTGATTAAACCGTATATGCATCTTGCCACCACGCAGGGTGTTAATTTCACACTTAAAACGGATCCCAAATATCGTGTTTCTGATGATAATTTTGGTGTCGTGGTCACGGCTAAAACGGCCATTCACGTTTCACCAGTTGATGTCGCTAAAAAGTATCCGGCACCGATTGCCGATACAACAACCACACCCAAAAAATCCTTTTGGCAAAAATTGTTTAAGTAATTTCGTCACGATTGGAGATTATCATGCAACAACCCTTAGCTTATAGAATGCGTCCGACCACGCTAGATGAAGTTGTCGGTCAACAGCACCTGGTTGGGCCTGGCAAAATTATAAATCGCATGGTGTCAGCCAAGATGCTGTCATCGATGATTTTATATGGCCCCCCTGGCACTGGTAAAACGAGTATCGCTAGTGCGATTGCCGGTTCAACCAAGTATGCTTTTCGCATGCTGAATGCCGCCACCGATTCCAAAAAAGATTTACAAATCGTCGCCGAAGAAGCCAAGATGAGTGGTACCGTCATTTTGCTACTCGATGAAATTCATCGGCTCGATAAAACGAAACAAGACTTTTTATTACCCCATTTGGAAAGTGGCCGCATCATTTTAATCGGTGCCACTACTGAAAATCCATATATTTCAATTAACCCAGCCATTCGCAGTCGGACGCAAATCTTTGAAGTCAAACCACTGACTGAAGATGATATGAAAGTGGCTGTCAACCGAGCCCTGACTGATAAAGAAAAAGGTCTCGGCGACATGTCAATTGATTTGAAAGACAATGCCCTCTTACAACTCGTGCGGGCTACTAATGGCGATTTACGTAGCGCCTTAAACGGGCTTGAATTAGCTGCCAAATCTACCCCACCTTCTAAAAACGGTAAAATTGAACTGACGTTGCCGATCATTGAAGAAAGTATTCAACATAAAGCATTGTCTGCAGATAAAGATGGTGACGCCCATTATGACGTTATTTCTGCCTTTCAAAAATCGATTCGTGGTAGTGACGTCAATGCGGCCCTGCATTATCTGGCGCGCCTAGTAGAATCTGGCGACATGCCCATCATCACACGGCGCCTAATGGTAATTGCCTATGAGGATATCGGCATGGCCAACTTACCGGCTGCGGCCCGGGTAACCGATGCCGTCTTTGCGGCAGAAAAACTCGGGTTCCCCGAAGCGCGCATTCCACTGGCCGACGCCGTGATTGAACTATGTCTGTCACCGAAGTCTAATTCGGGTATGATGGCCATTGACCGCGCAATTGCCGATGTGCGCAAAGGTGGCTTTGGCGATGTGCCAGCTCACCTGAAAGATGCGCACTACGCCGGTGCTGAAAAACTTGGTCATGGTACCGAGTACAAGTATCCTCATAATTTCCCTAATGACTGGGTCGCTCAGCAATATTTGCCTGATAATATCAAAAACGCCGAGTACTACCAACCCAAGGAAAATGGCCGTTTTGAGCAAGCACTGGCCAAGCAGTATGAACAACTGGAACGCGCTCAACGTGATAACGCTTCCAATCCTGATAAATCAAATAGTTAAAACAATTGCAGGATTGACAATTTCGTGCTACCATAATTGTAAGAAATTCTTAGGTGTACGCATTGTTCATACTAACAGTTTTGCCTTACAGTCTTACTACATTGGGGCTAAGTATTGTTTAGGTGGATAACAAGCCTTATCTTTTGGTAGTTAGCAAGCCTAACGTCATGTCCCACCTGTCTATAAATACAGGTCAACACTGAAGAACGATTAACGGCACCAGTTGAGTTTCTTTAATAGAAAAGTAACGGGGTTGTATGTGGCTTTAGCCATGTACAATCTCTTTTTTTATCGTATAATGAAAGCTCATCATACCTTTTGGAGGATTTACATGTTACTCACTATTTTAGTCGTTTTATTTGCTGCAATTGCGCTTTTTATCGGCGGCTTCTTATTCACCCACCGACAAAAACCCTTTTTAATGTTTCAACCCCAGACCTCACCATCACTGTCTAAAGCAGTCACCTTTTGGGGTGTTGAAATGTTACTCGTTGGGATTGCCAGCCTGATCAGTGCCTTTATGTCATCGACCATTTTTATCGTTAGTTGCATCGTGATTGGCTGTTTATCAGGCACCTTACTAGCGATCACATTGATGACATTTATTAAATTAAATTAATTTATTCTGCTTTCTTTGTGTTTTGTCGCGAAATAACGTAAAATAAAGTTATAAAGATAGTAAGGGGGAATCAATATGTTACAACAATACCAACACATCTTAGTGCCAGTTGATGGTTCTAAAGAAGCCGAATTAGCTTTTGAAAAAGCCGTTGCCGTTGCTAAACGAAATGGTGAAGAAACAGAGCTACGCTTAGTACACGTTGTCGATACCCGCGCTTTTCAAAACATTTCCAGTTTCGATACCTCAATGGTTGAACAAGTTACAGAAACTGCGAAGAAAACATTAGATAAATACGTTGATCAAGCCAAAGAACAAGGCTTGAAAAATGTGAACTACACCATTGAATACGGTGCACCAAAGACAATTATCGCTCGCGACGTGCCAAACGATATGCATGCTGATCTGATTATGATCGGGGCTACTGGTTTGAACGCTGTTGAACGTCTATTGATTGGTTCTGTAACAGAATATGTTACCCGTATGGCAATTTGTGACGTCTTGGTTGTCCGTACTGACCTTGATAACAAGCCAATTCCATTGAAGAAGAAAAAATAAACATCATACGAAAAGCGATCTGGAAAACTTCCAGATCGCTTTTTTTAGAATCTTTGGAGTCCTAATTGACTCATTTTTGGCAGTGTTTCGTCTAATAATTGTTGATCATCTTGCATCAATGCCAAGCTATAAGCTAGATATAATTGCCGGGTTGCTAGTTCAATCTGACCCGCTGCTAAATAAATTGCGACACTTTGGCAATACATCTGTCCCAACTGGTAAGTGCTGTGCTGCCCTTGAATTAATGCAAGGGCCTCATCAACCAAGCGCCGGGCACTTTCCCATTTTTCATTGGCAATCAACACCGTTAAACACCGTTGCGCAATTTGGACGTGTTGTTCAAAATGCTGGCCCGTCTCATCTGGTAACCGACCGAGATAATTCAGTGCTTGATTCACAAAAGCTACTGCCTGGTGATCATCATTTTTTTGTTGATACAATTCAGCGAGATGCGCTAAGGCCAGTGCTGCATAAATATCTGGGAGATCATTGTCAAATTGATGGGCAACTAATTCAAAATTAAAGATCGCATCATCAACGTCGTTTTCAAATAATTCGGCCAGCATCCCCAAATAATAGTAATAGCGTTTCTTATCATAGTCATCTTGCAGTTGCTTGATCCCGATATTATTTAATACGGTGCGCGCTTTTTCAAAGTCACCTGCGCTAAACAACCGATCTAATTGATTAAAAATTGCCGTTAGTGTTTGATTATCATCATCAATCACATCAGTCAGCGTAATGTCCAAGCGGTCACAAATTCGCGTGAGGATCGGCATACTTGGCAACTGATTATTTTTTTCAATTAAACTAACGGTGGCTTGCGTGCAAATACCTTGGGCTAACTGACTTTGCGACAGGCCTTTTTGTTTGCGTGCTTGCTTAATTTTAGCTCCTAAAATCTTCATTAGTGACCCTTTCATGAATTAGATTAACTGCCACAACAGTGTTTTGACTTGTTGGGTAATTGTTGGTGCGGCCTGTTTGAAAACTGGTCGAATCATCGAAATATCATCTGTAATAATACCATCAACACCGATTTGTTGCATGCGAAGTGCAGTTTGTGGTGAATTAACCGTCCACGCATAGACCTTTTGTCCCTGGGCGTGCGCTTGTCGAACGAGGTACGGATTAATGGTGCGGTAATCGAGTGAATAAAAACTAGCTTGCCGGTTCGCCACGCGACTAATTGAAAACGGCCGAATTAAACCGACCTGCAATTGCGGGTTAACCGCATGTAATCGATTAATAATTGTCCCATCAATACTGTGGACCCGGTAATGACTCTTTATCAGTTGGGTGCCGAATTGTTCATTAAATCGTTCGGCAACCCCTGTCGCTTTCAGCCGTTGTGGCTTAATTTCGACCATTAATGGAATACTATGTTGCTTAGCAGCGTGCACATAGTCACCAAACCCACTCAACTTGGCCTCATGACCATGTTCAGTCAAAGTCATCTTCGTCAACTGCCCGGCCGTTAATTCTTGGATGGTCTGTGGATGTTTTGCTAAGGCTTTTAAATTTGGATCATGCATCGCCACAAATTGATGATCTTTAGTTTCTTGCACATCCATTTCAATGGCTTGTGGATGATGAGGGGCTGTTTGCCGCAAACTGGCCACGGTATTTTGGACCCCATTATGGCCATCCACACCGCGATGAGAAATAAGTTCTGGTGTTGTCGTCTGTGGTTGTTCTGGTAAAAGGGCGACAAAGCCAACACTCACTGCTAATCCGACCACCAGTAATAAAACCGTGGAGCTGGAAAAATGATGATGCAAGTTTAAATAGCTGACTAAAATTTGACTAATAATCCAGCTAATCAAAAAACTTGTGGTAATCAATAACAAACCACCCATGATGCGATCGCTCAAAATGCGGTCAAAATGTAATAGGAAGCCATTTAGTACAGCAAAGATTGCAATCATACCCCACTGACGCCATTGGCTGTTTTGGACTGTTTGTGGCAAACCCAATAATCGGCGCATCGCCAATCGAAAGTGCCACCACACGGCAATAACTAGGAGATAAATAACCACGCTAGCCCCAACAATCTCTAGTCGATGTATATAAAGCGTCCGCAATATCGAATCGCTAATCGTCACCTGGCTCACCAGCCAGCTTGTCACGCCCAGTGAGCCCACTGGCACACTGAAAATCAACGTAACGACCAACCAGCTCAATAATATGATCAATCGTCGTGGTGATTTTTGGGGTAACTGACCATAGAGCACGCCGGCTAACACCAGCAGCGCACCAATAATCACGGCCCAGTTAGCCTCCGTGCTAAACTGTCCACGCATTAATAATAAATTTAAGGTTAAGATAACCAGCCAAATTGTGGCGGTTAGTGTCCCATTCTTCATTCTTACATCTACCCCAATTTTGCCAATAAAAAAACGGCAATGTGACCGTTAGGCACCTGCCGTTTATTGCTTAGTTAATCTGCATTGTACTTCTTTTGGCCCACATGTTCAGTCCCTAATTCTTGGAAATCGTATTTAATCTGTGAATTACGATCAAATTCGGCCATGCCGTAATCAATAATTTGATCAATTAAATCTGGATAACTGATGCCTGAGACTTCCCACATTTGTGGATATAAACTAATGTTGGTAAAGCCTGGTAAGGTATTTGGTTCACTCAGATATGGCACACCGTTTTGATCCACCAAAAAGTCGATCCGGCATAAGCCTTTCAAGCCTAATGCCACATAAGCATCAAGCGCCATTTGCGTAATTTCGTTGGTCAAATCATCTGGTAAGATCACTGGTAATTCAAAAACCACACCACTGGCGTCAACGAATTTGTTGTTGTAGTCGTAGAACGTATCTGAATCAGGAACGCGCACTGCACCTAAACGAGAAGCCACGGGTTTTTCGTTTCCTAAAATTGAAATTTCAATTTCTTGTGGTTTTTCAACAGACGCTTCAATCAAAATCTTGAAGTCATAGGTTAGCGCATCGGCTAGCCCTTCGTCATATTCAGTTGCGTTGGTTGCCTTGTGGATCCCCACCGATGAGCCTTGGTTAGCTGGTTTGATAAACACCGCATCCCCAAGTTCAGCTTGAATTTTAGACCATGGATATTGATCCTTATTTTCTGGGGTGACCAGAATATATTTCGTATTACGAATATTAGCTTGATTCAAAATGCGCTTGGTCATATCCTTATCAAATGACAAAGCAGACCCAAGCACGCCTGAGCCGATATATGGTTTTCTCAACAGCTTGAACAAGCCTTGAACTGTTCCATCTTCACCTAAATTACCGTGAATGACCGGGTAAAAGATATCAACGTCTTTGACTTCTTCTAAAGCTAATAATGGTGCTAATGGATTGCTAAAATCAATCTTGGGATATTCACTAGCCACTACTTCATCTTCTGGTTCGCCATCAAAAATTCGTTTTGAGGCTTTGTTGCCGAGTAAGATGCCGTCCTTGGTGAACATAAACAAACTCACTTGATATTTGTCTTTGTCCATTGCGTCATAAATATTGTGTGCGGAGCGTTTGGAAACGTCGTGTTCTGAAGAGTTTCCACCAAATAAAAGAGCGACATGAAGTTTATTTTGTCGTTGCATATTATCTCACCTATTCTTCCGTGTTTTATAGAATCTTAAGCTTAGCACAGAATTGGCCTGGATGGTACTATTTCACAACGGTATCGCCATTATTTAAGAATTAATTTAAAAATTGTTGGCCACTGGCAATGTATTTTAAGATGTCATCATTAAAATCACCGCGTAGTAAAATCGCCTGCATCAAGCGGGTATGGTTCATTAAACAATCCCATTGAGCTTCCGATTCCGGCTGATTTTGACTCATCAATTCGGCGCGCCATGATTTTAGCTGCAACAAAAAGTAATCCGAATAAAGCGGATTTTTATTGGTGATGTGTGATAAATAAGTAGCAATGCGTTGTGGTTCGCTAAAAATTAATGGTGATTCTAAGCGCTTATAGCGTTCAATTAAGACCGTCATTAAAAAGAGTTTGTCGGCCCGTGACATATCTTCACGCCGAGCCAATTCGTCTAACACGTTCCCGATATGCGTATACGCATGGCCCCATCCATTTTTCTTGATGAAACCGCGCGTATCTGTTTCTAAGGTGATATACAATGCCATTTGATCGATGGTCGTATCCAGCATTTCTTCATCCATAAAGAAATAACCGGCGGAGTCCCCATATAACAGAGTCGACATTAATAAGACCGCAAATGAACGTTGATAAATCGCGTTATTTTGTGGTTCATTAATATGATCAAACATCACTTCGTTGGATGATAAAAAGTTAAAAGCTAATTTTAATTGTCGTTTTGAAAAAATTTGTGATTCGAGTAATTCATTGACCAGAAAATAAACGCCCCGATCGCGGACTTCCGGATCTGGTGAGCCGATGTGGCCCAGGAGCATCATTAAATCTGAATCGGTCACGGACGTGAGTTTGCCGTCATAATAGCGTTGACGCAAATCGCGAATTAAGTCGAGGGCTTCTTCATCTTCACCGGGCAAGAAAACTTTGGTCAGGCGATTTTTCTTCAAATTGTCCATGATTGCACCAATTTGTGAGCCCAGGGACTGATAGATTTGACCATCATTGATCTTTTTTCTTAAGCTAGTTAAGCTGTCGCGTGTTTGTGTTAATTGATTCAAAATCTAGGCCTCTTTTCTGATGCAGATTATACTGTCATCATAGCACACCAAAGCGCGTCTACGCACGTTAAAAGCCAATCTTTTGTAATAAAAATCACAAAAGCAGCGCGGTAAAAAATTACCTAGCTGCTTTTTAAAAATCAGATTAGAATATCCTAATCGCGTCTTAATTTAATTTTTTGACTAAAGATATATGAAATACCCAAGAAAATAAAGAAATCAATGAGCATAATAATCACGATATTAACAGGGTTGAAGCTATCAGTTTTTTCAGAATAGCCAATCACAGCTTTAACAATCGTCCCCACTGACGCCCAGTCAATAGAAGCGTGAATCAATAGATGGGCAATATAAACAATGATTACGCCACCTAAGATTGGCGCACCAATAATGACAATCCACTTGCCGCGTTTCGAGAGCAAAGCCAGAAAATAACCAACTGCTAAACTCGTCACCATCATAATTTGTAAAAATAAATACTCAATAAAAATGGCAGTAATCCATTGGATTGGTGTGTGTACCGGCTGTTGTGACAAACCATCATATAGAAAATGATTGCCTGTCGACATGCGCAGTCCGACATCAAAAATCAAAATAACAAACGATAGCAGGCTCAAACCTTTCAACCGCCCTAACCAAGCAGTGCGACGCGCGATCCCGTTTTGAATCGTCCACTTAAAGTTTTCATAATTCAAAGACAAGGCATCGACCATCAAATAAAAGACCGCCACTGCGAGCACCAGGCTCCAAGAAATATTCAAATTCAATGCCACTCGCTGTTCAATCACCAAGGTCGCCACGAATGGCACGACAATTGTAATAACTGCCAGCCACACCATCGCCCAAAAGAGGCGAATCACAGAATTTTTAAAGTTAACCATCGCTAAGCGATCGCTTTTATGCCAAGACATCATGTTGATTCTCCTTTCTGGTTAAATAGACAAATAGTTTTTGTAAATCGACATGTTGAATTTTGACCGTATCTGGAATCACACGGTCATCATCCAATTCACCATAAACATAGTTGGTTTGAATGCCACCGAGCGATTCTTTGCCAATCACGTTTAGTCCACTGGTGTAAGCGTCAACTTCTTTTTGTGGTCCGGTCACAGCGTATGAACGTTCTGTCATTTCTTCGGTATCAGCGTCTAAACTGATCTGACCGTCATCTAAAATCAAGACGTGTTCAATAATCTGCGCAATTTCTTCGATCAAATGAGTCGAAATCAAGATGGTCCGTGGACGATCTTCGTATGCTTGTAGTAATTCTTGATAGAATAACTCACGATGGTTGGCATCTAGGCCAAGCACTGGTTCATCTAAAAAGACAAAGTTAACTGGGACACATAACGCGATAATCAATTTGACAATCGAATGGTACCCCGTGGATAATCCGCCGAATTTATCATCAAGATCGACACTAAACTCTTGGGCTAAGCGATGGGCACGTGGCCAGTCAAAACTGCCGTAGCATAGTTCAGTTTGTTTAAAGATTTTTTCGACTTTAAACCGTTCATTATACATATCAATTTCACTCATCAAAAACATCTGTGATAGTAATTCATCATTATCAAAAATAGATTCGTCACCGATTTGGACATCGCCGCCGCTCGCAAACACGCGATTGGTCATGATGTTGAGCAACGTACTCTTCCCAGCGCCGTTGCGGCCGAGCAGACCGTAAATTTTATTTGGTTCTAAGCTAAACGAAATATCTGCTAACACTTCGTGACGGCCATATTTGCGCGAAACATGACTAACTTTCAGTGGTTTCATCATCATACCCCCGTTTGATTAATTGCGTCAGCTTGTCCTCATCCAAACCGAGCTTTTGTGCTTCTGTTACTAAATTTAAAATATAGTCGTTATAAAAACTTTCTTTGCGTTGATGGGCAATTTTACTGACTGCCCCGACTTTCACAAACATACCAATTCCTCTTCTTTTTTCAATCAATTCTTTAGCCACCAAAATGTTCATACCCTTCAAAACTGTGGCGGGATTAATGTGAAACTGCCGCGAAATTTCTGTGGTTGATGGCACTTGCGAATCTTCTGGAAACCCATTGGTGAAAATGGCTTCTTCTAATTGATCCGCCACTTGTTGATAGAGGGGTTTGGCACTATCAAAATTAAATTCCACATCACTCACCACCCTTTGGTTGACTTGGTAAGACTAGTTTTTGGTACAGCCACAATGTCAGCAGGTAATACAGTCCGTAACACACCGCAAAACCTAATACGGCCCAGTACCAATGATAGTACGGATTAACCATCAATTGTTTAAACATTTGCAGGCCGACACCGACGTAGGCAATTCCAGCAATACCTGGAATAATGAACAAGACACCGATTTCTTTAGCCATGGCCGCCTTGAGTTTACCAAATGGCACGCCAATCTTAAAGAGCATTTGATAGCGATGCACATCTGCTGCAGTTCCAGATAACACTTTGAACATCAGACATGACGCCAGCATTGTTAAGAACGCAATTCCTAAGAATAGACCGATGAATTCCAAGCCACCAAACATGGCGTTAGAAAAGACGTACATGTCGTATGCATTAATCATCATGACCCCGTTTTGGGCAACGCCAGCAGAATACTTGGAAAGTTGCTTCAAGATCTTGGCATTGGACGTTAAGTCGTTAACGCGCATCAGGTGTAATTTATGCTTAGTCCCAGCTTGTTTTTCAAATTGCGATGGCTTTAAAACTACAATTTTCTTACGTTGATCAGCAGGCTTTTGGAACAACAGAAATGATTCATAAGCCATCGACTTTGGATCAGTTAGTTCTGATTTTTGCACCGATAAAAACTTCGGTTTACCGAGCTTTTGCGTGCTCGACACTTCTTTAACTTTTTGATACGGATCGTCTTTTAATTCTTGTTGGTTGAGATAAATCGTCTTGTCATCAGTCACTTCATGGTAAATGGAGCTGTGTTGCAGCTTTAATTTACCGATGAGTTTCTTGGCGTGTGCATTTGGATCCACCACTTGCATGCTATATGCACTAGAATGCGAACTAATGATTGGAATCTGACGGTGATAACCAAGCCCCACCACAATGGCACCAAGCGCCATCGCAAATAAAATCGTGACCATCGATAACACCTTGGTGTAGGACTGAATCCGAAATTGAAGTTGGCCAAGGGTGAATAATCGTAACTGACGGAAACTAATATTAGCACGACGTAATGCACTAATGATTAATGAGAATAGGGCGTGAATCACGAAGTAAGTTCCGAGTGAAATAGTGACTAAGGCGACTGGAATGGCTGATAATTTCAGTGTATTGATGTGGATCATCGCATAAAAGCCGACTGCTAGTAAAGCGACACCGATAATACTTTCCAGGGCTAATAACCAGCTCTTCTTGGTAGTCGGATTGACACTTTGGTCAGCCTTTAAAATCGCATTTAATGGTTTGCGCGCGACTGATACCACTGAAAATAGCGCACAGAGTACGGCCAAGATGGCAAATAACGCTAAGGTTAAACCAGCCGCTTTGCCAGAAATGACATTCAACCCTTTCAAAGAAAAGTTGATCTGACTTGCTAACCATTGACTGGCGACTTTTGTGAGCCCCATCCCGACCACAATTCCAACGATCACGGAACTCAGATGAACCATCAATGTTTCCAAAATAATCAATTGGCTAATCTTACGTGGCTTGGCACCAAACATTAGAAATAAACCATAATCTTTGTGCCGCATACTCATCAGAAACGATTGCGCATAACCGACATACACGATGGTGATTAAACTGAGTAACACCAGCCCAAACATGAAGACTTGGCTCACTAATGAAATACTAACACTGGCCTTTAGGAACTTTTCGTTGGTGGCTAACGCACTAAACATATAAAAGATCGCAGACCCGATACTTAATCCCGAAAAGAGCACCAGATAGTCGCGAAAACGGCGTTGAATACCACCCATTGCTAATTTGAAAATCATCTCGCCACTCCTTATCTATACGTGCCTAAATCAGTTAAGATTTGTTGGTAAAATTCGCTGCGGCTTTGTTCGCCACGCACCAATTCTTGACCGATGACACCGTCTTTAATCATTAAAATGCGCCCACAGTATGATGCTGAGAATGGATCATGTGTAACCATTAAAACGGACACGTGTTGTTGGTTGATTTGTGTCAACATATCAAGCAACTCACGCGCACTGTCTGAATCAAGGGCGCCGGTTGGTTCATCAGCCAAAATCAATTGTGGTTGATGAACTAATGCCCGTGCGGCTGCGACCCGTTGCTTTTGTCCACCGGATAATTGACCCGGATACTGGTCTAAAAATTCGCTGATTGATAAGCGTTGGGCAACTGCATCAATCGCTGCATCAATTTTTTTCTTAGCGACATTGTTTAATGTCAGTGGCAACGCAATGTTTTCTTTAGCTGTTAGATTTTCTAATAAACTAAAATCTTGGAAAATGAACCCTAATTCATGAGCCCGAAATTCACTGAGTTGATTATTTTTTAAGGTAGTGACATCTTTACCATTAATTTCAATCGAGCCACTCGTTGGTCGATCAAGGGTGGCAATCGAATTTAATAAGGTGGTCTTTCCTGAACCTGATGCCCCCATGATGCCGACAAATTCACCGGACTGCACTTCAAAATTAATTTCCTTTAAGGCTTGATATTGTTTCGTATTCTGACTGCCGTAGGTTTTTGATAAATCTTTGACTGCCACAATTGCATTTGTTGACATGATTGTCCTCCTAGTTGGTTAATTACTTGTGTAACTAACTATATAAGCAAGTAACCAAATTGTCAACAAAATTTTAAAAAAACATCGTCCACCTTGAATATTCGAACTGAATGTAATTGAAGAAACCAGTTAAAATGAGCTTTTTTGCATTTTAGTTTTAAAGACAAAAAAATAGCAAAATCTAGGCTTGTCAGCTAGATTTGCTATTTGAATGAGTATTTTGGTTGCCCTTGCAATGCTTGTTGTTGCTATTTTAGAGCTAATAAAAAAGTAACTATTCCCCAACTTTGACCAGTGAGAATAGTTACCACAACAATTCGGCTAGTTCCGTCTCAGGCGGAAACTTAACCAGGGGAGTTTAACTAGTTGCTGCTAGTTAAGCTCCTTTTATTTACAATTGCATAATAACATATTTTAAATTGATTTTGCATAGAAATCAATTTTTCTCCCATAGCCCCAACTATCGTGATGTGGTACGTAAAACAGTCGTAATTCTTTCATAAAATTTTGATGAAATTTAGCTTAGAATGTTGCCATTATTACGTTTTGGAGTTGTTTTATTGATATAATTACTAATGGTTTTAGTTTTTAGTTTGGGACGGTGGCCAGCCTCTTAATTAAGGAGGTGGCGCCAATGCTTTTTTGTGTTCGCTGTGTCCTGGAGAGGATACAGATATCGTGACACCATTTCAATGGCTGAGTATTTTAATTGCCTTTGCAATGCTTGTTGTTGCAGTTTTAGAACTATTAAAAAAGTAACTATTCCCTAAACTTTAATCAGTGAGAATAGTTACCACGGTAACTAGCTGGTTCCGTCTCAGACGGAAACTCTAGCCTTGGAGCTTAACTAGTTGTACCTAGTTAAGCTCCTTTTATTTACAAGTACATAATAACATATTTTAAATTGTTTTTGCACAGAAATCACTTTTCTTCCTGCAACCACTTCAATCTAATAATCATACTTTTTAGTACGTAAGTTGACTAAAAAATTTTTAAAAAAACGGTCGACCAAGTACGCTCCAAAAAGCCTGGCCAGCATCTATTGCGCTAAATGTATCAAAATTTAATTTCTTGTTAACATGAGTAATCCTACTCACAGCAAAACCTCCATATACAGTTGAATTTCATCTCGAACTTTAAAAATTTCAGCATACTCTGTTAATTTCAAAATATCTTTACGAACGTGTTGCGCATAAAAAGTCATGGCCTGTTTAATGGTTTCAGCGTCTGTTCGATCTCGTTTTCTTAAAATGTCACACAAAGTACGCTCAATGTTATATGTACGTAAAGTGTGCCCACCTGGACTTTTTATTTTCTCAATCCCGATTTCGTATAAACGATTTGTTTGTCGATAGGTTTTTAGTGGCGTGTCATCCGTTAATTGATGAGGGTTAGACATCGGAAAATTCATTTCATATATTTCAGGAGTTTTATCAATCATGCCATGCAAAAATAAGGCAGTGTCTTTGAAAAACACCCCTTTTGAAAAACGATACTGCAAAGCAGCTAAATCATCTCCAAATTCAGTTGGATCAATGAATACGCCTGGTGCTAACTTCTCAAGTTGATGCTGGTCAGCCATACGATACAACAGCATCTTTGGTACGCCCAGTTTTTGAGCATCGTCATTTGTAATCTGCCCTTTATTTTTCTTAACAAAATTCATTACAATCTCGGTTTGATGCATAACTGCTCTCCTTTTGATAATCATATGTACATATTATATCATGTAGTGTATAAAATAGTATCAAAACTGATTCAAAAAAAGCCAAGCATCCCCAAAGGACACTTGACCTCTTTAATGCACCTGCTCGGTTTCAGTACAGGCTTTATCATGTTTAAAATATTTAGCTTCAGCAAGCTTGCGTGCTTCCACGGCTTCTTCAATCGTATCAAAGCTCTTCAATAACACATAGTGATGATTATGCATCAAGCGCGCAAACCACTTTTCACTCTTTTTATCATATGAAACGCCAATCACACCAGTGTGGTTGCGACGGTTACGCACCAGTGATGAATATGGAATGCCGTCTTCATTCACTAATTGATCAAAGCGGCCAATGTGACTAGTAATTTTATCGTTACTCATAAAGACAGTCTTGGACAAATCACGTCGTAGACACCCACAGCTCTTCTTGGTCCCTGAGCGTAACTGGGTTCCGTCCGCCACCGTTAAATTACCACACTCACAACGACATAACCAACGTGCATTACCGTTCATTGCATTTTCATCCATTCTGCGCAGCACTACTAATCTCGTAAAATGCTCACCGCGCAAGTCTTTCAATCTACTCATTTCGTTCACCCCTGTATTAATTACGTTGCGACAATCCCGAATTACAAAAATTTCGTCAAAATACTTTTTTAAATTTGAATTCACAAATTTTAGTTTTAGTTCTTGATAATAATTGTAGGGCCTAAAAGCCTTGCTGTCACTGGGGTGAACGTGTCTAGTTTTTTTGCTTTTTGGAAATAAAAGAGATTAAATTCTTCTCATTTTTCACAAAACACTTAACGACCTAAATTGTCCAAAACACGATCTTGAGTTTCGATAAATGCAGGGACACCTGCTGCGTTAAATTGACCGTATTCACTGTGTGATTTCACCAACTGTTCGACACGGCTAGCCACTTGGTCTTTAACTTGCAAGAACTGCTGGGGGAACTTCAGCAATAACTCGCCCTGACACCGCCAAAATTCAGCTTCGTCTTCAGCAGGCCACTTTTGCTTGCGTAAATACAGATCGGCTTCATAGTTTACAAACTCTTCAATCAGCAGATTCGGTTTAAACTCAGCCAATTTCTCAAACGTATGTTGATACGACTTAACCCACTGGTCTAATTGGCGATAGAAACTCTGACCACCATTGCTGCGCGTCGTTGAATCACCATTCCACAGCCACATGTAAATCGTAGTGTTAATTTGATAAATGTCGTTAGCCAGCATGCAGGCCACGCCGACAAAATAGGTATCTTCAAAGACCTTGATATCTTCAGCCCAGGTCAATTGAACCTGGGCGAGATACTCACGGTTGAACCACTTGGCGACGGGTGACTTCCAGTCGTTATTTTCGTGCATGTAATAGCGAAAATCGTTGTCACCGTTGCGACCCTGTTCCAAATACTTACCAATCATAATCTGGTGATCACCGTGATATTTCACGACATTGAAAAATTCGAGTAAGGCACCGACAAAATACAATTGGTCGTCAGCATCCATAAACATCACGTACTTACTTTCAGAAATATCCATCCCGACTTGGCGGGCCATCCCTGCTCCGTGGCTTTCGGCATAGCGGTAATAGCGAATATTTAAATGACTAAATTCATCATTGAGTTGCTCTTCATCAAAGCGCAGCCCACCATCACTGACCACCACCACTTCGACCTGGTCAAAATCAATACCGATTTGATTATTAATTGACGCTAACGCTGTATCAACGGTGGCCTTACTTTCATCTTTAAATGGGATAATAATTGAAACGAGTTTTTCCATCTTTTTCACCTGTTCATTTTATTTTTTAACTGCTAAACCATACGATTGTAAATAACTAGTAATCCCATTTAAATAAGCATCAAACTGGGCGGGTTCAGCATTCCATGGTGCTTGTGGAGATTGATCCTGTTGCTTAACTTGCGCCACAAATTGTTGCGTGTAACTCCAGGCAATCGCATTTTTTCCGGCTAACGGTTTTACTAATTCACTAATTTCCGTGCGTTGCATGGCTGGAATTTGTTTGAGTTGGGTATAGAAGCGCACGATGAACCGCGCGAATTCATTCATATATAAGTCTTGATTGGTATCTTGGAGTTTCAAGAAGTACGTGCCCATCATCTTCAACCAGTCGGCACTAATCACACCAGTGGTATCCGTATTTTGCACCCCGGCTAGTTGGCGATTCGTAAATTTAACGTAACCAACTTCTTCAATATGCACATCTTCAGTTGCTAACTGATTAGCTAAGCGACAAACATATTCATTGGCATAACCACCAAAATCATCACGAAATTGAATCTTGTTTTGCGCTAGGAAATCCCGTCTAAACCAACGGGCATAAATGCTTTGATCATTCCGACCAACTTTGTATTGTTCTTGGAGTTGTTCATTAATGCTTTGTTCCATCAACAAGCCCGAAATTAAATCAGCATCGCGATGTTCTTGGGCGCGCACCGCAAAACTTTGGAAAATACTGGATTGGTTCAACTGACTATTTGGGCTCATCAACATCACATAATCGCCAGTCGCTGCGTCGATGCCATGTTGAAACGCACTAGCGGTGGTCATAACTTGATCCACCTTGAGATATTTCAACGTTAAATTAGCAAACAAATTAAACACACTGGCATCACGTAATTTATACGCGCCGTTATCCACCAAGATGACTTCTAGTTGGCCAAAATCAAAGCCAATTTGATTGTTTAATGACGATAACGGAATACTTAAATCACTTTCCTGGGCGTTATCAACGGTGACGATGACACTAATTAGTTTTTGCATGTGAACTCCTCCAATTTTTTTATAAAAGCCACCCAATCAAACGGGGTCTATACGCTTATATGTATCCCCGAAGAGCAGAACTCTTCGGGGAAAAGTGTTACTTATGTGAGATTAAGCCTCTAATCTCGAAACTGATTAATACAAATCACTGTGCGTGCTGTTTTGACGCTTGCGTTTTGCAAAACCGTAAGCCATGGCAGCTTCAGCAGCGGTCATACCGATACCGAGCATGATTAATGCGGTACCTTCTGCACTTTCATCAGTTTGTGGCAACTTGTTAGTTGTTGTCTTTGTAGCAGTACCAGTTGTCTTAGCAACCTTAGTTGCAGGAGTAGCTGGTGTCACCGTTGCACTAACTGGGGTTGTTGGTGTAGCAGGTGTGGTTGTTTCTGGAGTTGTTGTGCTTGGGGTTGCTGGGGTACTTGGCGTTGTCGTATCACTAGGAGTTGTAGGCGTATTATCGTCTGGTGTTCCTGGTTGATCCGTATCCGTCGTTGATGTGCCGTCAGTATTGTTATCACGCGCAACAAACCAGATTTCTTCGTCGTGGCTAGCAGTAGCAGCGTCAGTTGCTGATAAGCCAGTTGTATCAGTTGTGGTTGTGGCAGCTGTCACAGCCCCACCGTCAACTGAATCAGTTTCAGCAGCTGTTTCTTCGGCACTTGGGCCAGCTTGAGCAGCGACAAAGTCAACTTCTTTGGCACCATCACTAGCACTTAATGAAGCAAGGTAAGCGTTAACGTCTGCTTGTTCTTGCGCACTAATCGTTAATGACTTGGTGGAAGGTGTTGTGTAAGTTTGACCTAATGTTTCGTCATCAGCGGCGTCGTCTAATTCAATGCCCCAAGTGTTGGTATCAACATCGAAGTAATTGATAACGGCTTTTTCAGTTGCGACTGGTTTAGATGTTGAAGGAATACCTAATTCATCAGTTGAAGCTTCGGTCGTGTAAGTGTCACCTGCTTTAACGACAGCGCCTGATGCTAATGTAATTGCATGGTCTGTTTCGTTTTCGAAGTGAACAATGACCTTCTTGTGAACGAGGTTATCAGTTGGTGTAGTGGTTGTTTGACCATCTTTACCAGCAGGGCCAGTAGCACCTGTAGGACCAGTGGCGCCAGTAGGACCTTGATCACCCTTAATGACTAAGAGGTAATCTTTGTAATCGATCGTACCATCGTTATTAAGATCCTTACCGCCCTTGTTCAACCAAACAGTGTAGGCATCGTCACCATCGGCACCAGTTGCACCAGTAGCGCCTGTGGCACCCTTATCACCCTTGTTGGAAAGGTTGAAGTCGTTAATGTCGACTTTACCGTCGCCATTGAGATCCTTACCACCGTTTTCAACCCAGAGGTCGTATGCTGATTTACCATCTTGGCCGTCAACACCGTCTGTACCATTGGTACCGTTTGTCCCGTCTTTTGGTGCTGTAACAGTACCAAGTGGGGTTTCTTCACCAGTATCTGGATTAGTAACGTAGAATTCATAGACTTTGTTGCCTTTGTCATCAGTGGTTTGACGAACTTGAGGGGTTTGACCATCTTTACCGTCTTTACCATCTTTTGGTGCGTCAATTGTACTGATGATTGTCTTTGTGCCATCTGGATTAGTTACATAGAAGGTGTAAACCTTGTTGCCGTTGGCATCTGTGCCTTCTTCGACTTGTGGTGTTTGACCATCTGCGCCATCTTTTCCATCAGCACCTGTGGCACCGGTAGCACCTTTATCACCCTTAAGAGCATTGATAAAGTCAGTCATTGACTTGCCATCGTTACCTGGTAGTCCCATCCAAACTTCGTATGCGGACTTACCATCGATACCTTGTTCGCCAGTTGCACCGGTAGCGCCTGTGGCACCCTTGTCACCATCTTTACCATCGGCTGGAGCGTCGATTGTACTGATAATGTTCTTAGTACCATCTGGGTTAGTAACGTAGAATTGGTAAACTTTCTTACCGTTTTGAGTTACTTCTTGCACTTCTGGTGTTTGACCATCAAGGCCATCGGCACCTGTGGCACCTTGTTCACCGGTAGCACCAGTAGCACCCTTATCGCCATCTTTACCATTGGTCAATGTGATTGGATCTTGACCGGCGATGGTGATCGTGTAACCAGTAACCTTACCAGTAGCAGGGTCAGTGGTTGGGGTAATTTCTGGTGTCTTACCATCTTTACCATTTGTAACGGTGTAATCTTTACCACCTAAGGTAATGGTGTAACCAGTCGTTGTCCCATCGTCGCCTTTAACTGGGGTGATTGATGGTGTTTCACCATCGGCACCCTTAGCACCTGTGTCACCTTTATCACCCTTAGGAGCAGTGAACGTACCAACTGTCTTACCAGTATTATCGACAAGGGTGTAAATTGTATTGCCATCTTTGTCATAAGTGGTCTGGTTAGGATCAACAGTTGGGGTTGAACCATCTTTACCATCCTTAGGTGCATCAACAGTGCCAAGAATCGTCTTGGTGCCGTCATCTGGATTAGTAATGTAGAATTCGTATGACTTCGTGCCATCTGGATTCGTGATTTCGTCAACTTTAGGTGTTTGACCATCTTTACCGTTAGTACCATTAGTCCCATTAGTTCCGTTGGTCAATGTGATTGGATCTTGACCTTCGATTTGAATGGTGTACCCAGTAGTCTTACCATCGTCACCTTTAATAGGTGTAATCGTTGGGGTCTTACCATCTTTACCATTAGTTACGGTAATTGGGTTTTGACCGTCGATTGAGATGGTGTAGCCAGTTGTTTCACCTGTGGTTGGGTCAGTGACTGGAGCAATTGTTGGTGTCTTACCATTTTCACCGGTAGCACCTGTGGCACCAGTGTCACCTTTTTCACCAGTAGCACCTGTGGCACCTGTAGCACCAGGTTGTCCATCTACACCGTTACTCAATGTAATTGGATCTTGACCTTCAATTTGAATGGTGTAACCAGTAATGGTCTTACCATCGTCACCCTTAATAGGTGTAATCGTTGGGGTCTTACCATCTTTACCATTAGTTACAGTAATTGGATTTTGACCTTCAATTGAAATCGTGTAGCCAGTTGTTTCACCTGTGGTTGGGTCAGTTACTGGGGCGATGGTTGGTGTCTTACCATCTTCACCCTGTGCACCGGGTTGTCCTGTGGCACCTGTAGCACCTTGTTCACCGGTGGCACCAGTGGCTCCTGTAGCACCTGGGGTTCCATTTGTACCGTTGGTCAATGTAATTGGATCTTGACCTTCAATTTGAATGGTGTAGCCAGTCGTCTTACCATCATCACCCTTAACAGGCGTGATTGTTGGTGTCTTACCATCTTTACCATTAGTTACAGTAATTGGATTTTGGCCTTCGATTGAAATCGTGTAGCCAGTTGTTTCACCAGTTGTTGGATCGGTAACTGGGGCGATGGTTGGTGTCTTACCATTATCACCAGTTGCACCGGTTTGTCCTGTGGCACCAGTTTCACCTGTAGCACCTGTAGCACCTTTAAGTGAGTTAATAAAGTCATCTTGACTCTTACCATCGTTGCCAGGAAGTCCAAGCCAGATTTCATAAGCTGACTTACCATCATTACCATCTTTACCTGCATAAAGTTTGTAACTACTTGATGAATGTCCATCAGGATTACTAATTGTAATTTCGTAATAGCCAGGTTCACCATCTGTTCCTTCAACGAAATTACCCATAGTAATCGTTTGTGAAACACCTGTGGCACCAGTTGCACCGGTTTCACCGGTAGCTCCTGTATCACCCTTTAAAGCATTGATGTAATCAGTTTCTGTCTTACCAGCATTTCCTGGTAATCCCAGCCAAACTTCATAGGCTGATTTACCGTCATCACCTTTAGCGCCAGTATCACCTTTAGCACCTGTAGCACCGGTTTCACCAGCTGGAATCTTAATTGGATCACCAGTTGGTTTACCATTCACGGTTAAATTAAATGTGCCATCGCCGTTATCTTGAGCACCAAGTGTAGGTGTATCGCCGCCAGCACCTGCTGAGCCAGCAGGACCAGTTGCACCTGTAGGACCTGTGGCACCTTGTGGACCTGCGGGAAGTTTGACTGGATCACCAGTTGGTAAGCCGCCTACGGTTAATGTAAAGGTTCCATCACCATTGTCCTGTGCGCCAAGTGTTGGGATGGTTGCGGAAGCACCAGTTTCACCTGTAGCTCCAGTTTCACCCGTAGCACCCTGAACACCTTGTTTCCCCTGTTCACCTTGTGGGCCTGTTGGGCCTGTTGGACCGGTTGCACCTTTGTCACCAGTAGCACCAGACGAAACGTTAAATGATCCTACTACAATTGGATTACCATTTGAATCTTTTCCTTGAGTAATGGTATAAGTCTGAGTCTGTGAACCATCATCATTTTTAGTTGGTGTACCAGTAGGTGTTACCTCAACTGGGGTAGCATCTTTACCGTCATCACCATCTTTAACAGTTACTTGACCAATTTCAGTACCAGTAGGAATGTCTGCTTCGGTTGGGTTTTCTTTAGTAATTTCATCACCCGTGTAGAAGTAAACTGTTGTACTCTTATTAGCTGTATCTGGAACACTGATTGAGTGAATTGGTGTGGCAGTTGAAGTAGATGTACTTGTGCCATCTGGAATTTCAAACGTGTTGATAATGTTTGGATTACCATTTTCGTCTGTTCCGTTAATAATATTGACAGTTGTCCCAGCAGGAACCTTATCACCAGTATTTGGATCAGTTGTGTCTCCGTGGTGATTGCTTGTTGCAGTCAGCTTAGAACCAGAGTCAATTGGTTTAGCAGTATAGATAACCCAGACATCTTGGCCCTCTGTACTATATTGTGCATCTGGACCAGTTTTATCATCTAAAGCATTAAATTGACCACCGTTTACATCGGCTGTAGCGTAGTAATACAAGGTTGTTGTATCAAGTGTGCCACCACCATCAGCTAAGGTAGAACCATCTAGTGCTTTGCCATTAGCGGCAATTGTTTGATCAATTTTAATTTGACTAGTGTAATCATCGCCAACGTTACCAGTAAGTGGTGCAGTCTTTATCAGTTCTGGGCCACCAACGTTTTGATATACATAGTGGACAGTACCAGCTGCTGCCTTTGGCACTTCAGTGAAGTGAACTTCAAAGGTTTGGGTCTTACTGCTGTCAGTGTCATATGTGGCACCGTCTTTGGTACCATCGCTAACTAGTTTATAGCCGCTACCTTCATATTTACTAATTTCAGTAGCAACGTCAGTAAAGTCAACTGCTGCACCAGAATTATCAGTTAACAAACTGCTGTCTAATACTGCGCCAGTTGTATCATCATAGTACTTAACTTGGGCACTTTGCATACCTGGTGTATAAGTAACTGTGACTGGTGTAGCATCTTGAGGTTCAGTAGTTGTTGCATCTGTAGCAATATTGGTTGCTTCAACATTCTTGATGTCTGGTGTGTAGCCAGCGACATCAGGTGATTTTTGTGCATCGTATGCTGAAGTTTGTGTATAAGTCGTTGTTCCTGTTACTAAGTCAATTGACTTCTTCCAGTCAGCAGTTTGTGTAACACTTGGTGCAGCTGTCGTGTTATCGTCTTTAATATAGTTGATAGTACGATTTGTTTTGAGCGTAGTGTCATCTGTCTTGTGTTTTAATTCAATTGTATAGTCAGTAACACTCGTCTTAAGTGGTATTTCTTCGTAATTACCAGAAGCCGTACCATTTTCAGCTGCAAACTTAGTTGGATCAAATGTGTAATTTGATAAATCAACGGTCGTTTCGCCGTTAGTGGCATCGCCTTCTTTATAAGTGTACCCTGAACCATCTGTTGGATATGAGGCTTTGTAAGTACCAAGTTCAGCATTATTGTCGTCTTCGTCAACAAAATGAATGGTGTAACCTGCTTTATCAACTACGTAGTTTACATCGATAATAGTTCCTTTTTTCTCAGCAAATTGTTGATCAATGGTTGCCGTTACTGCACCAGCGTTATCTGCATCAACTGAACTATTAGCAAAAGCAGAGTCTGAACCAAAGGTAATCTCATTGGCTTTGCTAGTAACTTTGTTGTCGGTCCCGGCAGGCGTTCCAACTATTGTACTTTGTAATGTGTATCTAGTTGAACCATCACCGACAGTTTGTGTACCATCTGTGTATGTTGTTCCGTTCTTTAATGCGTCAAGTGCAGCCGAAATGTCATCACTCATAACAGCTGGTGTTTTGGTGGTTGAGGCCAAATAATTATCTGTCGCACTACCAGAGAATTCAATTGTACCAGCTTTTGTACTGGTATATAAAACTTTGCCATCTGTATCGACAATTGAAACAAAAAGACTGACTTCTGTTGTGTTTAACCCATCAATAGATGCCCATTTACTTCCAGTACGGTCTGAAGTGGCATAAACGGTTAAATCATTAGAAGGATCGTCGTCTTCTTGAGAAATTTTAGCTGCAGCCAGCATATTGAAGAATTGTTCGCGTTGCTGGTTAGTCAAACGAGCCATGTAGTTATTAGAAGAAATATTAAGTTCTGTACCTACATGACCTTTAATAATTGCCGCTGCTTTATCAGCATCGGTTGGATCACCATGTGAAATAGTGATGTAATACCCTTCATTGGAATCTCTCAAACTCATCCAAACTTCAGAGTCTGGATTAGTAATTGTCGTCCCATCTGTCGTTCTCCAAGAATCAGTGACAGCTATACCGTCTGACCCAATTTCTGGTTGGCCTCCAGCTTTTTGCACATCTTCAATTTGATAAACTAGCGGATCAGTTGATTTGAAAATAGACCTTCCGTTAGCATCTTTTCCATCGCTAATAAGCGGTGATTTCCCGGTAATGATCATATCATTCGAAGGATCTTCATCGTCTAAATGGGCAAAATCTTTAACGGCATCAACTTGATTTTGGGTCATTTGATAACCCGTAGCTAAGTCAATATTCACGGTATTCGTGGCGTCATCATAAGTGACAGTCCCATTATAAGTCGTCGCATCAGATATTGCGGCTGAAGAATTCACAAACCCAACTTGTGATGAAATATCAGTTACAGCAGCTGTAGCCGTTACTTTTTGAGCTTGACCAGTTGTTTGATAGGTTTCAGTAGCGGCAGCTTTTGCATTTTTAACTTGAGCTGCATTGGCATTACCTAAATTAGTAACTGCCGCGCTAGAAGTGGAATCACTAGCAGCAGAACTAGTTGTGATCGCACTTGAAGCAACGGCACTGCTTTTACTATTCTTGAGTGTTACAGCACTTGAACTACTTGGTGCAGCACTAGTAGTGACCTTTTGACTATCACTAGCTTGTGCCAAGGTATCTGCGTGAACATCGGCTTCATAGCCATATGTTCCAAGTCCTAAAGTAACGGCAACTGCACCCGCAATCAACCACTGTTTTCCGGACTTATAAAGCTTGTAATGTTCTTTTCGATTCAACGTATCGTTGAATAGTTTGTTATGAGATTTTTTCACTTTCTCAGACCTTTAAAAACTCCTCCTTCATTTACCTTCTAAACCTTCAATTAGTTTTTTAAACAAAAACCATTTAAATTTGATCAAACGGGTTAATTAAATAACACACCAATACGTTTGGGGGGTTAATCATTTGATTGTATTGATGATTATTTAATCAACCCATCCGACCACACAAATCGAATTTGTTCTACCATGACTATAAAATCGTTTTCGTAAATAGACAATAGTTCCGGTGTCTCGCTATTTTATGAGTTTTAAAATAAAAGAGACACACATTTACTCAGCCCCACTATCCCGAGTGTTGTATCTGTTGTATTCTATATATACAGAGCTATTATTTCAGATTAATATTCACTACATAGAAAAAAGTTGTACGCCGTTTGGGAGGATATTCAATGTATTTCGACTTTTTATTAAATAAGAACGACCAAATCTATTTGAAAATTTTAAGACTAATGTCTAAGCACCCGACACACACCGTCTTACGTCAAGAGCTTAGTGATCAATTTGGCCTGACTAATTTTCAATTGAATAAATTCTTTGAAACAGTTAATGCTGACCTTGCCACTGTTTCAGATGAAACTCCTAGCTTTATTGACGAAGTTTTGAAAGGTACCTTTCGCGCTCAAAACGTCAATACTTTTGTTGTGCAAAAAATGACGCTTCTCTACTTCAAGCGCTCAACCATGCGCTCCATTTTTGAATATCGTTTCTTTTATCAAAATGTGTATACTGCCCGCCAATACATGGATGATCACTATGTGTCTCACCCTGTCTTTTACCGTTTGAACAATCTTTTAAAAACAGAAATTCAGAACAATGATTTCTATTCGATTGCTGGTATTAATCAAGACCCTGAGTTCATCATTCGCTTACGCCTTTTCCAACTTTACTACACGGTCTATGCCGGCATCGAATCGCCATTTGAAGAACTAGATGAGGCGGTTCAACAAGTCATTGACAGCGTGGCCCAATATGCCACACATGATATTCAGCCAACCCAATACGTCAAACTCAATACTCTTATTAAAGTTTGGATTTTGCGCTTAGACGATAAAAATACCATCGCCAATTCATTACTTTCAGATGAATTACGTGGTGATACCTATCATGCTTTGCAAGCTGAAATCTCGAATGATTTGCATCAAACGATTACGATTACTCAAAACGAAATGGACTATCTATATAGTTTCTTAATTACGCAGGGATTTTTGGATAATGAAATTGTTGAAAACATTGATCAACACTTCCCTGAAGCTGCTAAAATTTCATGTGATTTTATTAATTTTTTAAATGATAAAGGCTTCTTAGAAGACGGCTTTGATGTTAATAAAACAGATTTATATTTGAGTTTATTGAAAGTAAATCTCCAATTTACGACATTCTATGTCGAACCAACGACTTTTATTAATTCCAATCAGGTCTCATTTTTCCGGCAACTGTATCCAACTTTTGATCTCGTGATTCGAGAATTTTTAAAGCAATTACGAGCTGAATCGTCATTTACCATTAGTAATCAAATGGTGATTAATCTCTACTTTAGTTACATGTTCTGTCTGATTAATTCTGTACCAGTTGAATTAATGAAAGACCGCGTTTTTATTTGTGTGGACTTTTCTGAAGGGACACTTTATTCAACGTATGTGATTAAATCACTCGAAGCTTTTAACCACGCTCACATTGTTGTGCAACCTCGAATTAATGAACAAACTGATATTTATATTTCGGATCTACACTCCAACTTTGTCCAGAAACCACAAGTGATTTGGATGGATCCACCAACCCCACAAGACTGGGAAGAACTGGCGAATTTAATTTTAAAATGTAAGGAACATCGATTGGAAAAACTATTCCCAGAGTATCAATGGGACTACAATAAAGAAGAAAACGACGATTAAAAAATTATATGTATGGAGGTGACAATGAATGACTCATCAAAATAGTCAGAATTCAGATTTTGAACCAAAAGTTCATTTTAAACTTTATAAATCAAAAAAATCTTGGTTAATCGCTGGTGCTGTTTTTGCTTCAATGAGCATTGGAGCTGCGAACGCTGAAACTGTACATGCGGATACAACTGACCAACCTAGTAATAGTCGAAAAGTAGCTACTAGTTCAGCGCTAAGTAATTCAAGTTCTGTAGCACTTAAGAGTAGCCAAAGTAGTACTAGCACAAGCAGCGCCGTTGCTTCAAGTGTTGCTACAACTAATTCTGCTGCGAGTGATGTCACTTCTAGTGCGGCAGTTACTAATTTAGGTAATGCCAATGCAGCTCAAGTTAAAAATGCAAAAGCTGCCGCTACTGAAACCTATCAAGCAACTGGCCAAGCTCAAAAAGTAACGGCTACAGCTGCTGTAACTGATATTTCATCTCAAGTTGGGTTTGTGAATTCTTCAGCCGCAACATCTGATGGCGCTTTTAATGGAACTGTCACTTATGATGACACCACGAATACCGTGAATATTGACTTAGCTACTGGCTACCAAATGACCCAGAGTCAGGTTGATGCCGTTAAGGCTTTTGCCCATTTAGACGATGAAGATCCCTCGAATGATATGATCATTACCGGAAAATCACCGCTTATTAGTGATGGAAAAGATGCTAACGGAAAGTCTATTTTCAAATCATCTGATCCGCTAGTTTTTCAAATCGAAGATGTGCAATCGGTTGGGGGATTACCAGAAAATGGTTCATTGGGCTTATCTGTTACTGATTCTTGGAGAACGACAGATGCGAAGACAATTACTAATCCAGACTCTGAAATTTGGATGGGCTTAAAAGATCCCAATGAAGGGTATTACATCACTATTTCACATGGCGACCCAACCGATGCTGATAAAGAAACGGCAATTATTAAAGGTCATGTAGGTACAGAACTTAATATTTCTTCTAACAACTACATGGCTCGTTTGACTAATCAACAACGCGAACAATTCTTCAATATGTTGGCTGTCGCTATGGCTTCTCAACAAGATAGTGATCCTTCTAATGATTTAACCGTTTATGCCACTTCAGACGCTACTGGAAGTAAATGGTCACCTGTTGAAGGATTAAACACGACTAATGTCAGTCTGAACGTTTCAATTATCGACACAGAAGGCAATGTTTTATACACCAGTTCAAAAGCTGGTACAATTGAATTTTCTGGTAGTGCGACAGATAATTATTTAACCACAACCACCAAAACACCAGCTACTATAAGTGATGATATTTCTGCTGCATTGAATGCTTTAAAAAATTGTTCTACTTACACAGATAGTACACAAACAGTTGGTGATGGCTCAACCAAATACAAAATTACCAAAACCGTACTAGGCAATCCAAGTACCAGCAACAGTGCAGTAGCTGACAACAATGCCACAATTGATCTTTCAAAATATCCAAACAGTACGATTTCCTACGGTGATGATGGCAAAGTGACGGCTTCAATCGACTTTGCTTTAGCCAAAGCATCCCCAACCATCGACATTACCTACACAGTCACAAAAGATACAACTGCCACGGCGACTTTATCATTTGTTGACGACGACAAACAAGGTCAAGCAGTTGGTACAGTGACCACTTTAACTGGCGATGCTGGCACAACTCCAACTAATAAAGTCCAAATTCCAGCTAACTATCAAGTTGTTGCTGGTTCGGGTTACACTGATAACAGTGACCAAACCGTTTCAACCTCGACAGCATTGACCGCTGATGACACTGATAATGTGGTTGTTCACTTAAAGCATAAAAAGACCACTAAACCAGCACCTTCCAGTAGTAGTGACAGTGCTTATGGCAATACTCATAAATCTTTCACGATCACAGTTAACCAAAACACACCAAGTGGCACCCAGACTGTGACGCAAACAATCACGTATTCACGCTCTTACACTGTCGATTTGGTGACTGGTGCCACTGTTAGCTATGGCAATTGGCAGACAACCAACAGCTTCAAGAACATGACCCCGACAGCTGTTAATGGTTATCTGCCATCGACTAGTTCAATTAGTACGGGAACCAAAACAGATGGTGGTCAAACCATCAGCGATATGCTGACTGCATTTGGCAATGGCTCTGCCACGACTGCTCAGAATGCTACGATTACAGTTAGTTACAAGGAACAGCCAAAAACGACCACTCCAAGTGAGCCATCGACACCAACAACGACACCAAGCCAACCTAGCACCCCAAGTAAGCCAAGTACAGCAACTACGACACCGGTAGTTCCAGCGTCGAAACCTGCAACGATCCCGGCTAATCATACGTATGTCTCGGTCCCTTATCACCCACGCACAATTAGTCCTCAATATTCAACAGTCACCATTTTGTATATTGACGGTGATACCGGCAAAGTATTGAAGTATGAAGTTTTAACGGGTGAAAACGGTACGGTCATTAATTTTGACACCTACCAATTCATTCATGATTTACAACTGGAAGGCTACTTTATCACCAGTAATGGTACGGCACTGGATCATGCAGATTTTGGTTCTGGTGGTACCACATTTCGGGTTTACATGAGTCGCGGTAATCATCAGGAACAACCAACAACTTCTGCCCCGACACAAGCTGCCCCAGCTAAACATAAACATCACCATAAAAAAACTACGGTCAAAGCACCTAAAAAGAAGATGTTTGACCATAGTAGTGATGATCCAATTATTGTAGACGACGTTGACGCCATTTTAGGCATTGGGTATGGCGATAATGGTGGCGGCGATAATGAAGTTTCTGAGCTAGGTAAATTCTTTGTTAGTTTATCTGGCCGAGTTAATTTTGGTGTTGAGCTACTGAAAACTGAAGATTAGATCAAGACGCGCACCGCGAGGTGCGCTTTTTATTTGCCCGTTAACAGCTGCTGGTTTGTGGTGGATGCGGATCTGGTGGACTAAATGATTTATTTTTGTTTGGTTGCAGTGGTGCACCATTATTTCAAGCGAACTTGACCTTCTCTGAATTTAACCACTTCCCAATCTCGACACACGACCTATCGTAAAATATGCGCCGATGGGCACAAATTAATATCCCGTTTGGTCAGCGCTTATTTACTAATCAGACGGGATTCTATCATGTGGCTTGCGCCTATTTTTTGATTTGTCGTGTCCCGGAATGTGTAAGTCGGTGATTTGGTGATTGGAAAAGTGTGATTGTTTTATTCGTTCGCTTTGTCCTAGAAAGGACAAGGTCTTTTGACACCTTTTCAGTGTTTCAGTGGCTAACAATTTTGTTAGCTATCTTGAATTTGATTGTTAGAATTTTAGAAATACGAAAAAAATAACCGTTCCCTTGCTTTGACAGGCCGGAATGGTTATTACTACTCTTGCTGATCACCGTCTCAGACGGAAACCATGGGAGTTCAACTAGTAACAGCTGGTTGGACTCCTTTTACATTTAAATACTAACACATTTATTAGTGTCTTTCTATAACTATATCGTTAGTATCAGGGTACGTAAAAGCAACGATTTTCTTTCAAAATAATTCAATTAAATTTGCGTGAAAATGTTGATAGAACGCTTTTTTCACTGATTTAATTGGTATACTAATTACTGGTTTAAGTTTGGGACGGTGATCGGCTCCGTTGATTAAGGAGGTGGCGCCCATGCTTTTTTATGTTCGCTGTGTCCTTGAAAGGATTCAGATATTGTGACACCATTTCAATGGCTGAGTATTTTAATCGGCCTTACAATGCTAGTTGTTGCTGTTTTAGAGCAAATAAAAAAGTAGCTATTCCCTAAACTTTTCCCGTTTAAAATAGCTACATTTCATTTTAACGGCCACCGTCTCAGACGGAAACCATGAGTCTTCAGCTAGTGAGAGCTAGCTTGGGCTCTTTTTTTACATTCAAATAATACCATAACTTTCAGTGCAATTCTACTTTAGAGCACATTCACTATTGGTACAAAAATATTTTTCTATTTTTTTCGTATATTTCTTTTAACAAAGAGTTTTCTTTGAAATGAAATAGCAAATGAGTTATATTTGTGGAAAGAGTTAAAAGATGTACGATATTTATTTTTATGAAGATTTACATGGCCATAATGATATTGAAGAATGGATTACCCAGTTAGATCGAAGTCACCAAGTAAGTGACAAGGCATTGCTAACAAAGATTATTCATCACATTAATCTTTTAGAGTTATTAGGGCCAAAATTGAATGAACCACATGCTAAATATTTAAAGGGTTATCACCATAAACTTTTTGAACTCAGACCAATTCCTGAACGGATTTTTTACGCACCATGGTCCTATCGGGGTTTTGTGTTGTTGCATCATTATACAAAGAGACGTGATAAAACTAGTTCACGAGAAGTTCAAAAAGCTTTGACTAAATTAGACGACTGGATAGAAAGGATGAAAGATAATGACAACTTGGAAGGCAATTAAAGATGATATTACTTCTGTCAACAAAGAAGAGATGGTAATTATCGATACACTTTCAAAATTACAAGCTATCCGTATTCAACGAGGTATTACCCAAAATGAATTTGCCGCCTCTATTGGAATGTCACAACCACAACTTGCCAAAATTGAAAAAATGACATCCATTCCCTCATTAGCGACACTGAATCGCTATGCTCAAGGACTCGATATGCATTTAGAAATTTCATTGGTCACTAATTAAAACCAACTCGCTAATAACTGAATACGTTAATTGACGACATAAATATGAACAAATATTCCAATAAGTAAGGAAAGGACGGTACGACCGTTCGCTGGCCTAGGTTTTGCCGACAGCTTATAAGTATCAAAATAAAATGGATCCCTAGTCTGCGGGCTAGAGGTCCATTTTATTTTGAAAAATCTAATGTTTCAGTGATGCGATCTTTTGCTTAATAAAGTTAGCTGATGTTGCTAATTTACCGTGCTCTAGCTCGCTTAATTCTAAATACGCTAATGATTCAATCCCATCAGCACCGACAATCGCCGGTTGGCCAACGTATGTTTGAAATTCCGGATGATAAGTTGATACTGGGGCTGCCAGATGATCATTGGATAATACCGCACCGGCTAATTTTGTGACACAAGTGGCAATGGCGTAACAGGTATAGCCTTTGCCAAAGAAAATATCAAAATTACCCTTATTGGTTTGTTCTTCGATTTCTTCGTAATTCAGATGATATGATTCTTGAATTTCATCGACTGGGCGACCATTGACTGTCACTGTTGACCATGCGACAAATTTAGAGTCTCCGTGTTCACCGTAAACGTAACCCCCGATATTTTTGGGACTCAGACCGAGCTTCATTCCCAAATTACGTTGTAATCGGGCTGTATCTAAGAACGTTCCGGTACCGAAAACGTGCTTTTGTGGTAATCCGGTTAATTCTTGCAAATAGGCTGTGACCACATCACACGGGTTCCCGATATTAATTAAAATACCGTCAAAACCAGATGCTTTGATTTGAGGGGCTACTTCTTGGACTGCCTGTTCGTTGAATTTTAACTCGCCAAAACGATCCCCGTCTTCTTGAATGATGCCGATATTACCAAACGCGGTAATCAAGACATCTGCTTGTTTTAAAGCAGCGTAATCTTGAATAATGATCTCCGTATTGGTATCCAGACGCGCTGTGGCGTCGAGTAAATCGTATTGTTCGGCTAAAGCTTTCTTGTCATTCTTATCGATTAAGATTAATTTATCAGCCAGTCCTTTTGAGACTAACGTATAGGCCACTGTGGCGCCGACGTGGCCGAGACCGATGACTCCGATTGTTCGCATAGATTCTCATCATCCTTTAATTTTTTTGGTTGTGGTTATGATACCACTTTTTTGTTTGGTTGTGGAAACGTGCTACAAGCGCCAACTCCCTCCGGTTAACAAAAATAAACGGGCGGTCACAAACCCAGTGACCACCCGTTTATTCTCGTTAATCCTCAGGAGTTACCCGGCGCTTTTCGCACTCTAAAGTGTGTCAAACTTCTCCTTAATCGTCTCCGCTGAATGAGCAAACTTCGCCTCTTCATCGTCTGGCAATGGTAATGTAATCACTTCTTCGATCCCATTTTTGCCGACAATTAACGGTTGACCGACGTATGTATCGTATTTTTCACTATATGATGAACATGGACAAGCTAGTTTGGCGTCCGCTAAAACGGCTTGGCTCAACTTGACTGCACATGTAGCAATCGCAAAGTTAGTGTAGCCTTTACCTGAATGAACGGCCCAACCACCATGGCGTGCTTCATCTTCTAGTTTGGTTAAATCTAAGTGTTGTTCTGTGGCTAAGTCTTTGATTGCCAGTCCATTGACTTGCACGGTTGACCATGCTGAAAATTGAGATTCACCATGTTCACCGTAGACGTAACCTGAGACGTTTTTAGGATCAACATCAAATTGATCCGCCACAACTTTTTGCATGCGGGCTGTATCGAGAAATGTTCCCGTCCCGAAACATTGCGCATGGGACAACCCAGTTTCACGTTGAATATAATGCGTAATCGCATCGCATGGATTCATCGTGTCAATCAGTACCCCATCAAAGCCTGACGCTTTAATTTTTGGGGCAATGTCTTTAACTATTTCTCGCGTGAACTCAAATTCCGCCCAACGGTTTCCAGAAACATTATCAAGCGCATGGATATTACCAGCAGTAACAAATAAAACATTCGCATCCCTCAATTCTGAATAATCTTGAATTTTGATAATCGTACGGGTATCTAGACGAGCTTGCGCATCTTGCAAATCAAGTTGTTCAGCTCTAGCTTTACCTTCATCCTTGTCAATCAAAATCAGTTCGTCAGCAATGCCCTTGCTGACCAACGTATAAGCGACGGTGGCACCCACATGGCCGACACCGACAATGGCGTATTTTCTCATATGTATAAATTCCCTCCATACCTTAGAAAACTATGTGAATTCTCATTGTTTTCTAATAATATACACTAAATTACACCTGCTGGGGGGAATAGTCAAGATTAGTTTGTGTGCTTGCGGTTATCTTTAATTTTAACAACTACCCGAAATTGCCGCTCGGGATGCGTTTCTTTATTGACATACTGAATGTGCGCATCAAAGATTTTTTCATGCCCAAAGTATAATAATGTACTTAATAGACTGTTTCGATCCTTTGGGACGTAGCCTAATTTGGCCTTCTTATAATAGACGGCAACAGCCTCTGGATCATAGGGATTATCTGGCTCACACACGAGTTTAACCTTCTGCCCTAATGTCAGTTCATCAATCACTTCTAAGCCATCGCCATAGGTAAATCCAGCAATATGAAAATCCATCATATTACGACTTGGTTCATAAGAATAGTTCTCGAGCGCATTGATCATTTGTTTTTGAGCTTCATTATCCATAGTTGTTGGTCTCCGTTTTCTAAAATTTTGTTTTGAAATTTGCAACTATTGGTACAAGACAGGTATTTTTTAAATTATTATATCCAATATATATCTAATTTCGTATCAAGTGTCAATGTTAAAAATAAACAAAAAGGATTCTCAGTTGAGAATCCTTTCGTTATCACGTTATTCCTGAATTATTTACCCTTAGGATAAACTGGCACAACAGCACCTTTGTATTGCTTAGTAATCCAATCAGCAGTTGATTTTGATTGGAGAGCCTTCATCAATTTCTTGATGGCAGGTTTGTTTTGATCACCTTTACGAACAGCCACGATGTTGGCATATGGTGATGAGTTCTTTTCAAGGGCAATCGCATCTTTAGTTGGATTCAAACCAGCTTGTTCGGCGTAGTTTGAATTAATCACAACGGCTGCGCCTTCTTTTTTCTGGTAGAATTGTGGCATTAATTTTGGTTCGAGATCAGTCTTGAACTTCAGGTTACGCTTGTTATCCTTGATGTCACTGAATTTAGCAGTTGTAATGTCAGTACCTGGTTTCAAAGTAATTAAGCCGGCATCCTTAAGTAATGTCAAGACACGACCATAATCAGAAACGTTGTTGCTGACCAGGATTTCGCCACCATTTGGTAAATCCTTTAATGACTTGTACTTTTGTGAGTAAATACCGATTGGTTCCAAGTGAACCTTACCAGCACTCACAAGTGAACCATCATTTTCCTTGTTCCAAACATCCAAGAATGGCGTGTGTTGGAAGTAGTTGGCATCGAGGTTCTTGTTAGCCAAGTCCTTGTTAGGTAAGACGTAATCTTGGAAGACTTTGATCTTCAAGTTAACGCCTTCTTTTTTCAATTGTGGTTGAATGTGTTTCAAAATTTTGGCATGGGGCACGTTTGAAGCACCGATGGTAATCGTCGTTTCTTTTGTTGATGATTTACCACATCCGACTAATAATAATGCTGTCGCAGCAATTGCTGCAAATCCTGCAATCCATTTCTTTTTCATTAGTTACTCCTCCTAATTGTTTAACGTTTATCGATATGCTTAACACAAAAGTCACCGAGAAATTGGAAAATAAAGACAATGATGACAATGATGACTGTGGCCATTAATGTGATGGCGTTGTTGTTGGACTGGAATCCATCGAGATACGCCAGGTTACCAAGACCACCAGCACCAATGGCACCGGCCATCGCTGTGTAACCAATCAATGAAATTGCCGTAACAGTAATACCAGATACTAAGGCTGGCATGCTTTCTGGCAACAATACTTTCGTAATCACTTGCGTCTTTGTAGCGCCCATTGACGTTGCGGCTTCAATGACCCCTTTGTCAATTTCATGAAAGGCCAACTCAACCATTCGGGCGTAAAATGGCGCCGCCGAAATAATCAGTGATGGCAAGGCTGCCTTGGGGCCAATGATGGTACCCACCAGGACTTGCGTTGCCGGTAATAGCAACACAATCAAAATAATAAACGGAATCGAACGGAAAATATTAACAAATGCTGACACAATCCAGTTTAAAATTTTAGCACCCAGGGAGTCACTGTTGCTCGTTTCAAATAATAAGAGCCCTAGCAAAACACCCAAAACCGTCACAACAATGATTGAAACGATGGTCATCCACACGGTTTCCCATGTTGCATTCCACATATTCGGCCAATCGATCGTACTAAATTTGAAATATGATGCTAATCCATTTTTATCCACGTTCGATCACCTCCGCTTCAACACGCATGGTTTGGAAATACTCAATCGCGCCGTCAATGCTGGCGCGATCATCACTGAGTAGTTGGATGTACAGTGATCCGAGGGCGCCTTCTTGTGTCTGATGAATATTTCCTTCGATGATTGTCAAATCGACATCTGGGAATTGACGCAACATTTCCGACACAATCGGCAACTTCGCTTGATCACCATGGAACGTGAGTTTTGTGATAACCCCATTGGGATACTTTTCAAATAACTCACTGACCACCACGTTGGTATCATCAGTATTAGCACCGGTTGCCTCTTGATTAACGAAGCGTTTCGTAATCGTCTGTTGTGGCCGCTTGAAGACGTCCAAAACAGGACCTTCTTCAACGATCTTACCAGCATCTAAAACGGCAACACGGTCACAAATTTTGCGAATAACATGCATCTCATGCGTGATCACCACAATGGTTAAATTGAGTTTCTTGTTAATGTCTAACAAGAGGTTCAACACTTCATCAGTGGTTTGTGGGTCAAGTGCGCTGGTGGCTTCATCTGACAATAAGATTTCTGGATCATTAGCGAGTGCTCGCGCAACACCGACCCGTTGCTTTTGTCCCCCAGATAATTCTGACGGATAGGCATCTTCGCGACCCTGTAAACCAACTAATTCGACTAATTCTTGCGCCTTTTTGCGTCGCGTCGCTTTATCAATTTTGGCAATTTCTAACGGAAATTCAATATTTTCAAGTACAGTTCGTGACCATAGTAAGTTAAAATGTTGAAAAATCATGCCAATCTTGAGGCGTTGTTCTCGCAAATCTTTACCTGTCAGACTACTGATTTGGGTACCGTTAATTTTCACGGACCCACTGGTTGGTGTTTCAAGACCATTTAACATCCGAATAATCGTACTCTTACCAGCACCAGAGTAACCCACAATCCCAAAAATTTTACCATCTGGAATGGTTAGATTAACATCTTTAACAGCGTTCACTTCGCCTTGTGCTGCATTAAACGTCTTTGAAACATCCTTAAATTCAATCACCTTAACATCCCCTTTCATTGAGCCAATAAAAAAAGCCCTTCATCCTAATTTTACATCGAGGACGAAAAGCTTGTTTACGTGGTACCACCTGATTTTTTGACAGCCTCACAGCTATCAACTCAGCGAGTATAAATACTCTTGCACGATAATGGGTGCACCATCATAAACTTATCATTTAAGCTCGTTTATAACTTGTCAGCAAGACCATCTTCACGACCACCAATTTACTCCGTTTCACCACCAGGAGCTCTCTTTGAAACTGATTCAATCGTTACTCATCTTGCGTCTTAATTATTTGTGTTGACCTTGATTATACAAATTCGTTTTTTTTGTGTCAAGTTCAATTTTTTTTACGATCGGATTACTTGGTTGTCACAATCCAACGATCACTGGTTGTGCCTGAATTCAAAGCGTCTGGACCATCTTCCAATGTCTCGTTAACAGCGACCACTTCGCCGGCCACTGGACTTGGTAAATCTGACACGGCTTTTTCCGCTTCCACAGAAATAAAGGTGCCATCTTCAGTTAGTTTAGTCCCGACTTCTGGATAGTCGATAAAGTTGATTTTCCCTAAATCATCTAAACCAGAATCACTCAGACCTACTTTTTTTGTGCCATCTGCCTGGTCTTTAATCCAAAAATAATTTGCCGCTTCACTCATTTCAATTTCCCCCTACTTATCTAAATTGCTCATTATTACTAAACATGTACGAATGATTGTGATATCTCATCGACATAATCATTCCAATTCCTAACAAATTACCAATTAACGCCGATCCCCCAGCACTGACAAACGGCAGTGGAATCCCGGTTAATGGCAGTAAACCAATACTCATGCCAATGTTTTCAAACACGTGGAATAAAATCATCATGATCACACCCGTTGATATATAGGCGTAGAACTCATTTTTAGTGTCAAAAGTCACACGAATCATTTGGTAGATTAACAGGAGATACAACAAAATCAGTAATGCACCACCGACAAACCCGAAGTTTTCACCAATCACGGAGAAAATCATATCTGATTCACGCACGGGGACGTACACTTTTGAAGTATCAAACCCGGTCCCGACAACCGAGCCCGAACCCACTGCTTTGATACTTTGCCAGAGTTGATACCCCTGGTTTGACGTATCTTGCGATGGATGCAGCCAGGTGTCGACCCGCGCAAATTGATAGGCTTGGAAGCCTAAATGTTGCAGAATCGTTCGGCCCCAAGTCGTTGTGACCAGCGTTAACGCAATCACAGCAATGGCCACTACGGCAGTGACCCCCGGCACAATAATGCGCCAAGTGATCCCTGAAACCAGCAACATTCCGCTAAAGATGGCTAAGAACACCAAAGTGGTCCCAAAGTCATTTTGGAAATGAAGTGAAATCACGATTGGTAATAACCATAACACCATTTTGCCAATTAAGATAAAATCTGAATCGACATTATGCGTTGCATACTGATTATTGTGAATTGAAATGACACGGCCCATCATCAAAATATAGGCCGGTTTCATGACTTCAGACGGCTGAAAGGTCAGCGGTCCAATCGCAAACCAACTTTTTGCACCAGTACTGAGGTAATACGAGCGGCTGTAAAAAATTAAGATCGCAAACATCAAAAAGATCCCCAGCCCGTAAGCAATGGGTGCCACTTTCCACAGCTGCTCTGAATCAAATTGCATGATGATCACCACGGCAATCGAACCGACGATGTACCAAGCTAACTGGGTCACCACCGCTTTGAGCACGCTAGTCGCTGTTTTATCGTGAGTTGCTGCAACGTAAATAGATGCAAGGCCGATAATGGCTAACAGCAGCACACAAAATATAATTCCGTAATCAATCCGTGAATTATCCTCACGGTTGTTCGCTCTTGATTGCATATCTAACTCCTTTTGAGCATTAAAAATAAATAAAACAGTGTCACATTAGCCACTGTTTTACCATGAACTTAGCCTTGATGCAAGTGGTATTGTTGCAAGATGACTTCTAAGCCTTCTTCTTGGCTTTTCACTTTAAAAGCGTCACCATCGACCACTGTTGCAACAAATCGCTGATTTTGTGATTCAATTGTGCCAATCACTTTTTTGCCGATCAACACTTCTTGTTCTTGTTGATTAATATCATTGACGGTCACGTCAATTGCTCTATCTTTTTTACTCAAAAAATTTCACCTGTTCATTGATTTTGTTGATTTCTTTTTAACGAAAAATGATCAGGCACCGGATCCAGGCCGCCCTTGACAAATGGATGACACCGCAAAATACGGGCTAGACCCATTAAAATCCCAGCTAATCGATAGCGCTCAATCGCTTCAATCATGTAGTTGGAACATGTTGGTTGATAGCGACAAGTTGCTGGCCGAAAAGCTGAGATATTTTTTTGATACCATTTGATCATTTTAATCAAAATTTGCATTCAGTCACCTGACTACTTTTTATCTTTACCGCCTGTTTTTTGCATGCGTTCGAGCATTTCACCGGCACCTTTAGCCACGTTGTCGAGTGGATCTTCTGAAACCACAACGGGTACTTTTAAGTGTTCGCTGAAGAGTTGGTCGATACCGTCAAGCAGTGAAGTTCCACCAGTCAACATGATGCCGCGATCAATAATATCAGCAGCCAGTTCAGGTGGGACTGTTTCTAACACGTTCATTGCTTCGTTAATAATGGCGTGTAAGGTTTCATGAAGGGCTTCTTCAACTTCGTTTGCATCAATTTGGATTGAACGAGGCATCCCGCTAACAGCATCACGACCACGAACTTCCATGGTTTCTGGTTCGTCTTTTTTAAGCGCTGTTCCGATCGTCATCTTGATGTTTTCGGCTGAATGTTCACCAATCACAAGGTTGTGCTTAGCTTTAATGTAGTTCACGATGTCGGTGTTCATCTTGTCACCGGCTACTCGTAATGAACTACTTGAAACAATGTCACCCAATGACAAGATGGCGATATCACTTGTACCACCACCCATATCGATAACCATGTTACCGCTAGGACGGAAGATATCAAGGCCCGCGCCAATAGCGGCCACTTTTGGCTCGTATTCAAGGTAGACTTTACCGCCACCAGATTGTTCGGCAGCTTGCATGATTGCCTTACGTTCGATTTCAGTGATATTGGTTGGTGCACAAATCATGATGTTGGGTTTTGACATAAAGCCCTTCACATTTAATTTATTAATGAAATATGACAACATTTCTTGTGTGACATCAAAGTCAGAAATAACGCCATCTTTCAGTGGACGAATGGCCCGGATGTTGCTAGGTGTTCTTCCGACCATGCGGTAAGCTTCAGAGCCCACTGCGAGCACCTTGTCAGTTTTTGTGTCAATTGCGACAACGGATGGTTCGTTTAAAACGACCCCTTTACCTTGTACATAAATGAGGACGTTTGCTGTCCCTAAATCAATTCCAATATCTTTTGCCATGTTACGAAATGGCTCCCTTCAATAAATAATTTACTTAGTTTTTAACTTGATTAACTGAATCGACTGGCAACGTTGTTGTATCGGCCACGTCAATGCGCTCGATTTGAGCACCTAGTTTTTGGAGTTTAATGTGGAACTCATAATAGCCACGATCTAGATACTTCAAGTTGGTAACTTGCGTATAGCCATGGGCTACCAGACCAGCCAAGACAAGGGCTGCACCAGCGCGTAGATCAGTAGCAGCCACTTCGGCACCATTGAATTGAGTTGGACCGGACAAGATTGCCGTCGATCCTTCAATCTTAAACTGCGCATTCATCCGGCGTAGTTCTTCAAGATGCATAAAGCGATTTTCAAAGACCGTTTCATTGAGCGTACTTGTGCCGTTAGCAGTCAATTGCAACACTGAAATTTGTGGTTGCAAGTCCGTTGGAAATCCAGGATGTGGCATTGTTTTGACGTTGGCTGGTAATAAAACAGACGTTCCAATTACGCGGATACCATCGTCTTGTTCAATGACCGTGACACCCATTTCTTCTAACTTAGAAATCAATGGCTTGTTATGTTCGGCAATGGCATCTTCAATGACCACGTCACCGTTCGTAATCGCAGCGGCCACCATAAAGGTTCCAGCTTCAATCCGGTCTTGAACAACGTTATGTTCACAACCGTGGAGGAATGTGACCCCTTGAATCCGAATGGTTTCAGTACCGGCACCATGAACGCGAGCGCCCATTTTGTTAAGGACGTTAGCTAAATCAACGATTTCAGGCTCGCGCGCCACGTTTTCAATCGTGGTGATACCGTCTGCCAAAGTGGCAGCCATCATGATGTTTTGGGTTGCGCCAACACTTGGAAAGTCCAAATAAATGTTTGCGCCAGTTAAATGATCAGCGGTTGCTTCAACGTAACCATCATGTTGTTCAATCGTTGCACCAAGTGCTTCAAAGCCCTTTAAGTGCAAATCAATTGGACGAGTACCGATGGCACAGCCACCGGGCATAGCAACTTTAGCGTGGCCACAACGTGCCAGCAATGGCCCCATGACAACCATTGAAGCACGCATCTTTGAGACGTATTCAAATGGTGCTTCGGATGAAATTTCATGTGACGCATCTAAACTCAATGTGTTATGCGCTTCATCAAAGTTGACGTCAATGTTCAAGAAATTCAACACTTTGTTCATTGTGTACACATCAGATAAGATGGGTATATTGCCGAGTTCTACAGTACCGCTCGAAGCTAAAATACTAGCTGCTTGAATGGGTAATACGGCATTTTTTGCGCCTTCAATATGTACGCGACCAGACAGCTTTTTTCCGCCTTTGACAACTATTTTTTCCACGAGTTTTTCCTCCAGTTTATAGTTTGGGGTAATTTATTTTTTAAAGTGTGTTTTATTTAGTTAAATAGATTAAATTTGAAATTGTGTTAAAAAAGCTCACGACAAAACTTGCGCAACTATACCCAATCGCCACTGACAATAAGACAATCAGCGTTGGCAGGGTTTTAGGTGGCTTACGAAACAAATGATCAAGCCGTAGCCCTTGGAGACTACGAAACGCCAACCAAATAAACCCAAATTGCACAACCAAAGTAATTAAAGATTGAAAACCAATTTGTCGCATGGTAAATACCTCTCTTAAACAAGTTTAATAATAACATACCTATCAGGGGTCTGTCTTATTCTTTAACTAAAGTTAAGCAAAACTAACAGAGTGTGGAGAGCACCCGGGTAGGCCACGAGGATTAACGTACTAAAAATGAAATTCCCGGGCTTGGAATTTTGTTTTTAGTATGTTAACCGGAATGGTCTGGGTGCTCGGAACACGTTTCAAAATAGAGTGTGGAGAGCGACGGTTAGCTTCTGAGGATTAACGTGCTAAAAGTGAAATTCCCGGGCCTGGAATTTTGCTTTTAGCGGGTTAACCGGAAGAAGCTGTCGCTCGGAACACGTTTCAGCCAAACTGAAGAGAAAGCGCGGTTCACATTCAAGCAGTAACAGATCAAGTTTCCGCAACCATAAACTAAAGCAAACAAAAAACCTGGTTCCCCACCGGGAAACCAGGTATAAAATTCAACTTCTAAAAATTTATTTCTTAGAAATTTGCAAACGATTAATCGCACGTTTCAATGCAACTTCAGCACGGGCCAACTCATCTTTATCATGCACTTCATGTGCATGGGCAATGTGTTGTTCAGCACGTTCTTTTGCACTTTGAGCTCGATTAACGTCAATATTTTCAGGAGTTTCAGCACTATCTGCCACAATTGTAGCAAGGTTGTTGGCAAATTCCACAAACCCGCCGTTAACTGCAACAGTATCTTGCTGACCATCATGATGAACACGCGCAGCATCAATTTGTAATGCTGCCACCAACGGGATATGGTTTGGTAAAATCCCCATTTCGCCAGAAGGTGTGCTCAAAACGAGCATCGTGGCATCACGATCATAAACAGTGCCATCAGGAGTACATATGGTGACCTTAAACGTATTCTCAGCCATAAATATCCCTCCTAATTAGTCTGCATCTGCTTTGCTTTTTTTACCGCATCTTCAATTGGTCCGACAGAACGGAAAGCATCTTCTGGAAGATCATCGTACTTACCTTCCAAAATCTCCTTGAAGCCTTTGATGGTGTCTTTCAATGAAACGTATTTACCAGGTAAACCAGTAAATTGTTCCGCAACACTAAAGCTTTGTGACAAGAAGAATTGAATACGACGAGCACGACCAACGATCGTCTTTTCTTCGTCAGACAATTCATCCATTCCTAGAATTGAGATAATGTCTTGAAGTTCACGATAACGTTGCAACACGTGTTGTACTTCTGTGGCAACTTCGTAATGTTCTTGACCAACAATTTCAGGTGTCAAAGCTGTTGAAGTAGAAGCAAGTGGATCCACGGCTGGATAGATACCTTGTTGTGTTAAGGCACGTTCCAAGTTGGTTGTGGCATCCAAGTGCGCGAATGTCGTTGCTGGAGCAGGATCAGTATAATCATCGGCAGGAACATAAATCGCTTGAATAGAGGTGATTGAACCCTTCTTCGTTGATGTGATTCGTTCTTGCAACTGTCCCATTTCAGTAGCTAGCGTTGGTTGGTAACCAACGGCGGATGGAATCCGACCAAGCAAGGCTGAAACTTCAGAACCCGCTTGAGTAAATCGGAAGATGTTGTCGATAAATAGCAACACATCTTGACCTTTAACATCACGGAAGTATTCCGCAATCGTCAATCCAGTCAATGCCACCCGCATCCGGGCACCAGGTGGCTCGTTCATCTGACCATAGACCATGGCCGTTTTTTCTAGCACTCCTGATGCTTTCATTTCAAAATACATGTCATTACCTTCACGGGTTCGTTCACCAACCCCAGTAAAGACAGAAATTCCGTTGTGTCCTTGAGCGATGTTATGGATTAATTCCTGAATCAAAACGGTCTTACCAACACCGGCACCACCGAACAATCCGATCTTTCCACCACGGACGTATGGAGCAAGTAAATCAATAACTTTGATTCCTGTTTCCAAAATTTCCGTTGCGTTGTTGAGATCTTCATATTCAGGGGCATCACGATGAATTGGGTCACGTTGTGCATCAGGACCAAAGTCCGCACCGCCGTCGATTGGATCTCCTAAGACGTTGAACACCCGACCAAGTGTATCGTCGCCAACAGGAACACTGATTGAAGCATTCGTGTTTTCAACTTCCATACCACGTTGGAGACCATCAGTACCGTCCATGGCAATGGTTCTAACAACGCCGTCCCCTAATTCAAGGGCAACTTCGACTGTTAAATCTTTACCATCGGCTAACTTAATCTTTAGCGCAGTATTAATATCGGGTAATTTTTCATCTAAGGGGAATTCAACATCGACAACTGGTCCAATAACTTGGACAACTTTACCAGAACTCATATGTTGTATCCTCCTATCTCATTTGTTATTCAACTGCAGCCATACCACCAGTAATTTCAGTAATTTCTGTGGTAATTGCTGCTTGCCGAGCGCGGTTATATTGCAACTGAAGTGCATCAATAATATCGCCGGCATTGTCCGAAGCAGAACGCATTGCATTCGAACTGGAAGCATGTTCAGATGTTTTCGCATCTAAAATTGCTCCGTAGATTAAACTTTCAGAATATTGTGGTAATACAACTGAAAGTATATCTGCTTCTGAAGGTTCAAATTCGTACTCAGGATTGATGCGATCATCGGTTGTTGGCTGATCATCTGTATCAATTTGGGCAAGGGATTCTTCAGAAATTGGTAACAACTGTAAGTTTTGAATGCTTGATGAAATACGGTTAACAAAGTGACTGTGAATAATAAATAATTCATCAAAGACTTCGTTTTCGTACATTTCAGTGACCGTTTTAACGATTTCTCGCACTTCATTAAAAGTTGGGACGTCGCTAACACCAATATATTGGTAAGCCACGTTTAACTTTTGCTTCGTGAAGAACTCGGTACCGGTATTTCCAACAGTGAGTAAAACACTGTTGTCAGCAGTCAACTGCTTTTCTTTAATAAAGTCCATCGTTGACTTAATCACGTTACTGTTATAGCTACCAACCAAGCCACGATCGGAAGTAATAATTAAGATTCCGGTCTTCTTGACTGGGCGTTGTTTAATTAACGCTGAAATTGAAGAATTGTCACCAGCAGAAGCAGCATCGATAACATGAGACTGTGCCAAATGCGCGACAATACTTTCAACCTTAGCAGCATATTGCTGATAAGTTTTCGTGTGATGTTGAATCTGGTTTAACTTAGACGTTGAAACCATTTGCATCGCAGTGGTAATTTGTCGGGTATTTTTTGTAGATGCAATTTTATGTTTAACACTTGCAAGTGATGCAGGCACTATATCTCACCTTCCTTTCCTAATGGAAATCGTTATGCTATTTCTTTTGGGCTGCCTTACCTTGGAATGATGGTTTAAATTCGCTAATTGCGTTATCTAATACATCACCTTCTGGTAGTTGTGAAGTGGACTTAATGTTGTCCAAGATGTCTTGATGGTTGGCGCTAAAGAAATCAAACATTTCTTTTTCAAAACGTAAAATATCATCAACATCAACATCGTCAAGATAGCCGTGAGTCAACGCATACAAGATAACAACTTGTTGTTCAACTGCTTCAGGTTGATGCAAGCCTTGCTTCAAGACTTCCACAGTTCGTTTCCCACGGTTTAATTTAGCTTGGGTTGCTTCATCCAAATCAGAACCAAATTGGGCAAATGATGCCAATTCATTATATGAAGCCAAGTCCAAACGCAATGTTCCGGCAACTTTCTTCATTGCTTTCACTTGCGCATCCCCACCAACCCGTGAAACAGAAGTTCCGGCATCAATGGCAGGACGAGTACCCGCATAGAATAAATCAGAATCCAAGAAAATTTGACCATCGGTAATTGAAATAACGTTAGTTGGGATATAAGCTGACACATCACCAGCTTGCGTTTGAATAACAGGTAAGGCAGTCATTGAACCGCCACCTAATTCATCAGAAAGCTTGGCTGCACGTTCTAGTAAACGTGAATGCGTATAGAAAATATCACCAGGATAAGCTTCACGACCAGGTGGTCGACGTAAAATCAAAGAAAGTTCACGATAAGCATCGGCTTGCTTAGTTAAATCATCATAGACGATCAACACATGCTTGCCGTTGTACATGAATTCCTCACCCATCGCTGCACCAGCATAAGGTGCAATGTAAAGCAATGGGGCTGGGTCAGAAGGACCAGCAGAAACGACGATGGTGTAATCTAATGCGCCGTATTGACGCAAAGTTTCCACCTGACTTCTAACTGTTGATTGCTTTTGACCGATTGCCACGTAGATACAAATCATATCTTGATCTTTTTGGTTAATGATTGTATCCATCGCAATGGATGTTTTACCGGTCTTCCGGTCACCAATGATTAACTCACGTTGACCACGACCGATTGGAACTAAGGCATCAATGGCCTTAATCCCTGTTTGTAATGGCTCGAAAACACTTTGACGTTGCATAACGCCAGGGGCCTTTTTTTCAATTGGGCGGGTATTTGAAGTATTGATATCACCAAGACCGTCAATTGGACGACCTAATGGATCAACAACACGTCCTAATAATCCGTCACCAACTGGAACTTCCATGATCCGACCTGTTCGTTTGACGCTATCGCCTTCACGAATGCCATCGAATTCACCTAAAACAACGATACCAACATCGTTAGATTCGAGGTTTTGGACCATTCCATAGACACCATTATCAAATTCGAGCAACTCACCAGCCATGGCATTATCTAAACCATGTGCACGGGCAATTCCATCACCAACGTATGTGACCGTTCCTGTTTCTTCAACAGACAGTTCATCTTGGTAATTTGCTAATTGTTCCTTGATGAGTGAACTGATTTCCTCAGCCTTAATGCTCATAAAAGTCTCACCTCTTTAAATTAAGATATTAATTAATAAGTAAACGACGAATCTGTTCAATTTTTGAACTAAGACTTCCGTCTAACGTTTCGTTGTTAGCGCGGATGATGACGCCACCTAAAATCTCAGGATCAACTGTTTCATCAGCGACCACTTCATTAGCTCCAATGCGGGCTGCAAAAGTTTTCATTAATTGTTCCTTTTGATTTTCGCCTAGCTTCACCGCTGTCGTAATTTCAGCATGAACTCGTTTATTTTTTTCATCATAACGCCGTTCAAACTCATCGATTATTGCAACCATGTCATTCATTCGTCCATAATCAAAGATCATTTGAATCAAGTTCGCAACTAATGGACTAGCATCTTGTTGCAGCGCTTTGACCAATGATTGTTTTTCCGAAAGTGATAATTCTGCGCCTGTTAAAACAGCTGCCAAACTATCATTAGCTTGAAAAACGGCACGTAATTGTGTCAGTTCTTCAAACGTGGCATCAAGATTGCCTTGTTCGACAACTAATTCAAACAACGCTTTTGAATAACGCTTTGCAATTGTCATCTTATCAAGACTCATCTTGTCCCAACCTTTCGATATAAGAGTCGATTAATGCCTTTTGATCATCAGCATTAAGCTCTTTATGAATGATCTTGGAAGCAATCTCAATAGATAGGTTTGCAACATCGTCTTGCGCACTCTTTAATGCATCTTGACGAGCTTGTTGCGCGTCTTTTTGAGCATTTTCTTTGAGTGTTTGAGCATCACTTTGTGCAGTTTCAATGATTTGCGTACGTTGTGTTTCACCGTTTTGCTTAGCATCGTTAACAATTGATGCTGCTTCTTGCCGTGAATTTTGCAATTCACTTTGGCGTTTTTGGGCTAATTCACTTGCTTCATTACGTGACTTTTCGGCGTTATCAATATCATCAGAAATCTTTTGTGCACGGTCACTCATCATTTTCACAACGGGTTTCCAGGCAAAATGACCAACCAATAACATCAAAATAACAAACGAGATTATGTAAAAAAGCATATCTCCAATATACAAACTGTTTGATTCTGCTAAAACACTTTGTGCAAACATCTATTGGCACCTCCTTATATAATGAATTTTTAAATCTGTGATCTAATGATTACTTGTTCATTACAAGGAAACCAATAACGATCGCTAAAATAGGCATAGCTTCGATCAAACCAACACCAATGAACATTGTGGCACGTAATTGTCCTGATAGTTCTGGTTGACGAGCCATTCCTTCAAGTGTCTTAGAAATAACCATACCGTTACCAAAGCCGGCACCTAGTGCGGCTCCGAATGCAGCGATTCCTGCAGCAATTGCTCCCATTATATAAATCCTCCTTAAATCAATTGAATGTTAATACTATTCGGAAATCTTCCGAGAAATATAAACCGTCGTTAATGTTACAAAGACATATGCCTGAATTGCACCAATGAAGACTGAGAATCCTTGCCAAATCATTTCTAGTGGCAAGGCCAGAATCATCGTGGTGACACCGTGTGAAAAAGCTAATTGGGCTAATAATTTAAGTAAAATTTCACCCGCAAAAATATTTCCAAACAGTCGTAATCCAAGCGTCAAAAAATTACCGAATTCCTCAAATAAGGAAATTGGCAACAAAGCAAGTGGTGTTAAATAAGAATCTTTGACGTAATTCTTAAAACCATTATTAGCCACACCTGCAAAATGTGCTAATGACATCACCGTTAATGACAGCGTCAATGTCACAATTGGGTCAGCTGTAGGGCTTCTTACCAATTCATGACCATTAAATCCGAATTGTAAAATCAATCCTAATTGGTTCGAAATGAAGATGAATAAAAATAGCACAAACACGAAGAAGTTATAACTACCAACACTTTGTGCTGGCATTTGACCTCTCACAATACCGTTTGTAAAATCAATAATCCATTCCAAAACGTTTTGACCGCCAGTTGGCTTCATCTGAATCTTTCGTGATAGTCCAAACAAAAGGAAAAAGACAATCAAACAGGTGACTAAACCTGAAATAACGTTTGTCCAATTAAACATCAGCCCGAACAATTTAAATGTATAAGCTGATTCACCACTCATGCATATTCCACCTCTTTTCTTTATAACAATAAGTTGGTTGCTATATCGTGAAAAATCAATATTTTTCCATAAAAAAATAGTGTATCTGACTTTCCAAAATACATGAAAAATCATACCACCATTTAGCATAAATATCAAAAGATTTTCTAATAAAAACCCACATTAAAAAATTGTGAGAATACTAGAAATGTAAGCGATTACAAGCTTGCTCTGTTATTCACTAGCGGCCTCTTTGGGCAAAATTAAATTTAAAGCAATTCCTAAAACAGCCGCAACGGCTAATCCGGAAAATTGATACTGTCCAAGTTGTAAATATGCATTCCCAATTCCAATCACTAAGATGGTCGAACCAATCATCAAGTTCTTCTTAGAATTAAAGTCGACTTGCTTTTCAATTAATACCCGTAGTCCACTGGAAGCAATAACCCCAAATAGTAAGAATGAAATACCACCAATTACTGGGCTGGGAATTGATTCAATTAAAGCACTCAGCTTACCAACGAAGCTAAACAAAATGGCAAAAAATGCTGCGCCACCAAGAACGTAAACACTGTGGACCCGTGTGATAGCTAACACACCGATGTTTTCACCGTAACTCGTCACAGGAGGGCCACCGACAAAACCGGCGATAATTGATGCGGTCCCATCCCCTGCTAGTGTGTGATGCAATCCGGGATCTTTGAAGAAGTTGCGACCCGTCAATTGATTTAACACCATGATGTGGCCTAAATGTTCCGTCATTGTGACAAAGGCAATCGGCGCCATACTCAAGATGGCACCCCAATATAGTTGTGGATGATAGCTGACAAATGGAATTTGAAATTTCGGCAAACTAAACCATGGTGCGGCCATTACCGGTGCAAAATTGACGATACCAAAGAACACCGCAATGATATAGCCAACCACAATCCCGAGTAAAATTGGAATGAGACCTAAGAAACCACGAAGGTACATGTTGAAGAAAATGGTGACGAGTAACGTCAACATGGCGACCGCAAACAATTTCAAATCATATTTACCAGCAGCATTCAATGTTGCATCCTTGGCAGCCGTCGCAGCTAAAGATAGTCCAATGACCATCACAATGGGACCGACAATGATTGGTGGCAACACCTTATCAATCCAAGCAGATCCAAAGAAGCTCACAATGAGGGCCACGACAATGTAAACGAGTCCCACGGCCACTGTCCCTTGGGCGATGGCTGGATATCCAGCGGTTTTCATTAGCGCCATCATTGGCACAATGAATGAGAAACTTGAGCCCATGTAAGCTGGAATTTTTGCCTTAGTGATCAGAATATATAGTAAGGTCCCAACCCCAGAACTAAATAGTGCAATTCCTGGATTCAATCCAACTAAAATTGGCACCAGGACAGTTGACCCAAACATCGAAAACATGTGTTGAATTGATAAACCGACCCACTGACCAAACTTTGGACGATCGCCAATATCTAACACGACATTATGATTTTTCATGTGTTGCCCTCCTCCTAGAAAACAAAAAGACAGTCCTTGCACCGTGAAGTACAAAGACTGTCTACTTTTAGTCAGATTATTTAAGCGACATTCCTTAGTAGCCTCACGGGACTACTTTAAAAGAATTTTCTATATTGATAGTAGTATAGCATTTTGGGGTTCTATGTCAATGGTCGATTGGTGGTGCTGATGCTAGAAAGCACCACCACCGCCATCGCCTCCGCCTCCGCCAGAACCGCCGTCAAATGAACCACCTCCGCCGTCACCGCCAAATGAGCCAAAGCCACCAAAGCTCGATGACGAATCGCCAACAGAGTCAATTGCTCCCCAATCTTCCCCAAAATCAAACGATCCATCGTATGAGCTTAAGAAGAGTGGTGAATCTACTAATTGTTCATCGGGAAAATTAATTTGAAAGGCTTCTGTTACATTTTCCGCATAACCAAAGGCTGTTGCAAACGCTAAGTAACGTTCCCATAAAATGACATCCTCTGGCCACGAATCTTTAAAGGTTTTAAAATCTTTAAGCATACTAATAAAGCCCTTTAGTTCGCTAATCTCTTGTAGGTATTCTTCTTTATATGGTGCAATATTTACCGTCGTTTTTTTGTAACATATATAAGAATACCCGACCACTAAGAGTGTCAATAACCAACAAATTGAAATCAGGCTCCACTGGTTCAAGCGTATTGCCACAGCACTTGCAACTACGCCGACTATGCCAATCCCCCAAACCGTTCTCTGATTATTTTTTAATAACAATATATTGTCCTGGTCAAGATATTTATCAGCAAGTCTTTTTACTCCTCCTTGCCAACCATTTTTCGCATCAACGACGTCTTGATAATTATCATATGTGTAACGATCTATATCTTTTTTTGTCACACCTATATCTTCATTACTAGGCTGAACCTGATTTAAAATAAGAGAAAAAAGCCAATCTTCATTACTTGTCAGTAAATCAGGACTATTATCTGCCGTCAAAAACGGTTTGATTTGCTTCAATCCGTAGGAATTTTCACTTTCTGGATCTTTCGTTATTTTCACCATTCCCATTGCAATTCTATCAATCAAGCTTGCAGAAACTTCCTTTGAAGGCTTTTGAGTGATCACTGCCTTAGCTACCTCAGGTGTCATTTTTGGTAATTCAAACCAATGAGGAATTTCAACCATTTTGGAAAGATGTCCTGCATGACTTCTATTCCATGAGTTCATCCAAAATTGAAATCCTAATGTCCCCACAAATAATAAACCAATCAATGCAATCAACGGTCCATCGTGTTGCATGGTAATAGATCGTTCCTGCTTCAACACAGCATTTTTTTGATTATGGTTAACAATTTTTTTGTTCGCGCTCACTATTTTTTTAGGCATCAAAATATGTGTTTCCATAAATTGTTTTTTTGGATTTTGACGTGTTGTCATCACGATATTACCAGTTTTTGCGTCTACCTTCGTTTTAATACGTCCACTTCCATGGGTCCATGCACGTAGCTGATTAATATTTTTTGCTGGTAATTTAATCCTTAAACTAACATGTTTCAATGGTACCGCCCAATTTCGCGGAATTAACTTATAGTTTATGACTGCTATATCTTTATAATTGGTTACAAAACCTTTTAAACGATAATGATAAATAACTTGGTATTTTTCCTTACCTATGATCAATCGATAAAGTTTTAATTCCTTTAAATTTTTCCTATTTTGGATAGTATATTTATTTTCTTTTTCAGCATCGGGAGTTAATACTTTCTTATAAGTAGTTTTCAAGCCAGAATAAATTGGCATTTCATAATATTTTGGAGCTTTCGGAATTTGACGAACATGCTTATGATTCGGTTTCAGTTCCACTTTAAGTTGAGACATACCAGCCAGTCCGTTCAAATCAAAAATACGATATATTCCATGATAGAGATAACCATGGAAGTCATAGTTAGCTTTTTCCGTGACTAATGCGTCTCCATTTTTTTGAACCTGCACGTTCATTTGATAACGATTAATACCATAATCAGCTGTTTTATTGATTAAATCTAGTGGATTGAATAAACCCGCAATCGTCATATAAACAAGGACAATTACTGCTGCCACTGCTACACCAATCGCAACTATAATTGCATTTATAAACCCTGATAAAATCTTTTGAAACATATCAATGTCTCCTCCCGTGAATCACATTGAATCATACACTAAGCCACTAAAAGCAGGCAATAGTTAATCAGTCTTGCGATCAGAAATAGCGGCTTTTTTTCGTAGCGTCATCATCCAGGTTGTGACTGGTACTGTGATAATAACCCCAATGAAAGATGTGACGACCATAATCATTTCCGAGACAAAAATTTTATTATTCAAAATTTGTCCAATACTGTAATTCAAGCCCATAAACCAGATAAATAAGGCCAGAAAACCACCGAAGAAGCCAAAAAATAACGTATTAAGTGTGGTGCCGATAATTTGTTCTCCGATTGATAACCCATCTTTTGTTAGCGCAGTATTCGATAAGTCTGGATGTTGTTGCAGCACTTCAGTCAAACCGGCTGAAATGGCCATCGCGGCTTCAGCAATGGCACCGAGTGTACTTAACACCGTGGTGGTAATGGCAATTTTTAAGAAATCAATGCCAATTAACGTGGACATGCCTTCCAAATCTTCAGCATCTTCACCACCGAATCCTTGAACCATTGCCCAATGTTCGATCGGAATAATCAACGCCACTAAAATTAACAGCACAATTAAGGCCGCATAAAAGGCAGTTTGCGTTGTTAACAAATCATCTTCACCCATGAAAATAGTGACGGCAAGAATAATGATACCGGTACTTAAAGTGACTGCTAATGGTGGCAGGTGAAAAGCCATCATAATCACGGCAATAAATAAAAAGCCGAAGTTTAAAATCAAGCTGAGAAATGCTTTCCAACCTTGCTTACCACCGACTAGCACCATTAGCACCAATAAAACTAAACCCAACGCTGTAATTGTCGTCATGCTTTCACCCGCTTTCCGAGTAGTAATCCTGCAAAGGCACTGGCCACTGGAATTGCTAGAACAATCCCAATCCCACTAATTAAACTTTGCACGGTGCCCATACTCATGTTCATCGCAAATGTATATCCCCAGGAGTTACCATTTTTGATATATAGTAAGCTCGAAGTAAATGTATCAGCCATAAAGATCATGAACAAAACGTTAATTAACGGTCCCATGATCGACTGCCCGACCTTGCGTCCTGAGAGAAATAACTGCGTTGGTGTGATGTTTGCGTTTAGTTGTTTTAGTTCAAACAGCGTGGCGACAATGTCCGTTGATTCATCCATAACTGCACCAAGCGAACCTAGGAGTGTTTCAGCTAGAAACAAAGGCCGCGGAATTTGAGTGACATACTGCATTGATTCGTAAAACATGCCGCGTTCGTGAGTGACCGAAAAGACCAGCAAACTGATCAACATCGCAATTGTGGTCCCTAACACGGTTGCGATTAAAGTGGCCATCATTTGCTTCGTAGCACCTAGTACTAACCATAACGTTAATACTGCAAACACAAATGCCAGTGTGCCAAAAATCCACATGACATGGGCTGCTTGAACTTTTAAATCCAGTTTGATGGCGAACATAAAAATGACAGCATTCAATGCCACACTAAGAAGCGCAATCGAACCTTTTTTCTTCATGATTAAAATCAGTAACATAATTGCTAACCAGGTTAGCATCACCAACGGCGTATCACGTTTGTAGCCTTGAATATGGGCATTCAGCTGGCCTTTGGTTTTCGTGATTTTAGTGAGGAAAATTTGATTACCACGTCGGTATTGTTGATCTAAAGCTTTAGAGTCCGAAAACTGGTTATCTAATTTAATCGTTTGTCCGCGGTACTTACCGTTCATTAGGCGGGCTGTCAGTGTTTGATTGGTTAGATGATCAACGTTATCGAAATTGTCCTTTTGTTTTTGTTTTTGGCCGTTTTTTACTGTCGTGACTTGCGCGATTGGTTGTTGGTACAGTGCCTGGTTGTGCGTACAAAAAGTCCATAACAAAAGGCCCGCAATTAAAAATGCGAGGATGAATATTAGATTTTTTTTATGCGTTATCATGAGTGTTTTCATGAAAAATTGGCCTGGTTTCTTTTTTGTTAATTCGACTTATTTTAGAATAGGAATTTGGTTGGGGCAACTTTTTATGGGAAATTTTTATTAAATATTGCGGTTTTAGAGTTAAAAAAAGTAGCTATTCCCTAACTTTGAGCAGTTAGAATAGCTACCATAGAAACTAGCTGGTCCCGTCTCAGACGGAAATCTTAGCCACAGGAGTTTAACTAGTGACACCTAGTTAGGCTCCTTTTATTTTCAAATTCATTTTTGAAATGGTTGATTCTTTTATTAGGCATGTATTGCTGAAACGCGTTCCGAAAGCCAGCTTCTTCCGGTTAACACAATAATTATCAAATCCAAAGCCCTGGGATTTAATAATTATTCCGTTAATCCTCAGAAGCTAACCGGCTTTCTCCACACTCTATTTTGTGCCAAACAACCGATCTCCAGCATCCCCCAAACCAGGTACGATGTAGCCGTCCTCGTTTAGGTGGTCGTCTAGACTTGCTGTGTAGACGTCGATATCTGGGTACTTATCAGTTAATGCCTTAACACCTTCGGGAGCTGCAACTAAGCAGACGAATTTGATGTTTGTAGCACCGCGTTTTTTTAATGCGTCGATGGCCATAATGGCTGAACCACCCGTTGCTAACATTGGGTCAACAACGAATAATTGGCGTTGGTCAATGTCAGATGGCAATTTAACAAAATATTCGTGAGGTTTTAATGTTGTTTCGTCACGATACATACCGATGTGACCTACTTTAGCAGCTGGAATTAATTCCAAAATACCATCCACCATGCCAAGGCCGGCACGTAAGATAGGAATAATGGCAACTTTTTTACCAGCTAATTGCTTTTTAACGGTTTTCGAAACTGGGGTTTCGACTTCCACATCTTCAAGTGGCATATCGCGAGAAACCTCATAGGCCATTAAAGTTGATATTTCATTAACTGTTTCTCTAAAAATCTTTGTTCCAACGTTCTTATCCCGAATTAACGTTAACTTATGTTGGATCAACGGGTGATCAAGCACTTCAAATTTGCCCATGACAAAAAAACACTCCTTTTAAATTTCTTTTCTATTGTACCAAAATCCAGCTGGTTTGGTTTGATAAATTCAAATTCTCATGAAATTTTTATTGGATTGGATATTTTGTCGTTAATTCATGGACTTGTTGCTTAATTTCAGCCATCTTAGCCGCATCATCATGATTAGCAATGACTGCCAAAATCAGTTCAGCAACTTGTTTGGCGTCGTCTTCTTTAAGACCCCGACTGGTAATTGCCGGTGTGCCAATTCGTAAACCACTTGTCACCATTGGACTTAATTGTTCATTTGGCACTGACTCTTTGTTGGCTGTGATGTTAATACCATCTAATAAATCTTGTAATTGTTGGCCGTTTAAATCAGTTGCCGAAATATCAATCGTAAACAAATGATTATCGGTACCACCTGAAACTACGTGAACATTGTCGCTAGCTTGGAATACGTCTGCCATTGCTTTAGCATTAGCAATAATTTGCTTGCTGTAAGTTGTAAATTCTGGTTGCAGATCTTCATAGAAGGCCTGTGCCTTACCAGCAATCACGTGCTCTAATGGACCTCCTTGAGTACCTGGGAAAACAGCCGAGCGAATTTTCTTCGCATATTTTTCTTGGCCCAAAATCATACCACCACGTGGACCACGCAATGTTTTATGCGTTGTCGTTGTGACGACATCTGCAATACCTACTGGGCTAGGATGCAATCCGGTAGCAACTAACCCCGCAATGTGCGCCATATCTACCATTAGATAGGCACCAACGGAATCTGCAATTTCACGAAACTTTTGCCAATCAATTGTGCGACTGTAAGCTGAAGCACCTGCCACGATCATTTGTGGTTGAACTTCTTTTGCTTGCTTAGCAATTGCATCATAATCCAACTGTTCAGTTTCAGGATTTAAACTGTAACCATATGTTTTGTAGAGTTTCCCACTAAAGTTAACCTTGGCACCATGAGTTAAATGGCCCCCGGCATCGAGACCCATCCCCAAAATCGTATCGCCAGGTTTCAAAAAGGCCTGGTAAGTTGCCATATTGGCCTGTGAACCTGAATGGGGTTGAACATTCACATATTCGGCACCAAATAATTCTTTCGCATGATCAATCGCTAATTGTTCCACTTGATCAATATATTGGCAGCCACCATAGTAGCGTTTACCCGGATAACCTTCAGCGTATTTGTTGGTTAATACTGAGCCTTGCGCTTCACGAACAGCATCAGAAACAATATTTTCTGAAGCAATTAATTCAATCGTATCTAATTGCCGTTGTTCTTCATGGTGAATTGCTTGCCATAGTGCTGGGTCTTGTCCTTTATAATTCATAGGGGTCACTCCTTTTTTGTCGTAATACTAATAGTTTAGCTGAACTGGCTTTTAAAAGATATTAATCAGCTTGTGCATCAAAATGAGTCTGACCGGCTGACTTGTTCAAACGATTCATATACGCCACGCCAAGGCCTTCATTCGCAAAGCCTTGCGTTAAAATTTGTTGCACTTGTGGTTGATCATCAAAATATCGCAGGCCGGCAAATAATAAATGACTCGCCGTTGAAATATCTTGTCCTAATGAAAAGACTTCTGCGTTATCAGGTAATGATAATTTTTGTAAAACATCATCAGTGGCCATCACACCAACGGTTGCTGATTGATTGGCCACCCAACCAGGTACCAATTGCCAATCGCTTGGATGGTCGACAATGTATACCTGTGCTTTTGGCGCATAGTGTTTGTATTTCATGCCGGGCGCTTTCGGTGTCTCATTTTTGCCAACTTGATGGTGGTTATTTTCAATCGACCCAATCACAGCCTCAATTTGTGCTTTGGTCACTGCTCCTGGACGTAAGATGACGGGTTGGTCAGTCGACATATCTAAAACAGTTGACTCGACGCCAACCTTGGTTGGACCGTCATCTAAAATACCAGCAATCCTGCCGTTTAAGTCATGATAGACATGTTGCGCGGTTGTTGGGCTTGGTTTACCAGAAGTATTGGCAGAAGGCCCTACCAACGGCACACCACTGGTGGTGATCAAATCAAGGGTGGCTTGGTTATCTGGAAACCGGAATGCTGCAGTGGTTAAACCACCCGTCACCGTTTTGGAAAAGGCGCCTGGTTTTAACTTAAAAATCATCGTCAACGAGCCTGGCCAAAATTGTTTCATTAGTTGGTGGGCTGCCGGTGAAATTTCAGCGGCGTATTTTTTAACGGTAGCTACTGAAGCAATGTGTACAATCAGTGGATTGTCACTGGGACGTCCCTTAGCCTGATACACTTTTTTGACCGCAGTTTCATTAGTGGCATCGGCACCTAAGCCGTATACCGTTTCAGTTGGAAAAGCGACCAACTCACCTGCATTAATGGCGGCAGCTGCTTGATCAATTTGTGCGGTGGTAAATAATTGTGTTTCCAAAATTACATGTCTCCTTTCTTAAATTCAAAACCACGAATCATCCGCATATTATCGCTGAGATCATTTCTGGTTTGAATCGTCGCATTAGCAAAATGTTTTTTAAATAATTCAATAATTGGTTGCCGTTGCGCATACCCCACTTCGCCAAATAACTGACCATCAGGTGTTACATGGTTCAACAGTTCTGAGAATAGACGCTCGTAAAATCCTAACCCATTTTGATCGGCAAATAAAGCAATCTCTGGTTCATATTCTAAAACACTACGATCCATCACGTCACGCTCACTTTGGGCAATGTAGGGTGGATTTGTGACAATCACATCAAAACGTTGTTCATTCAAGTGCTCAAATAAATCACTCTGCACATAGGTCACATCTGCTTGCAGGTTTTGGGCATTTTGTTGCGCAACTGCTAATGCAGCTGACGAAATATCTGACGCCACAACTTCCCAGTTTGGTCGTTCCAATTTCAACGTGATACCAATCACACCGCTACCTGTTCCTAAATCTAACACACGAATTGGTGCTTGATTGAATGTTTGGAGCACCCATTCTACCAGTTCTTCAGTTTCACTTTCCGGAATTAAAACATCGTGATTAACGATAAATTCGCGTCCTAAAAATGGTGCTGCACCAACAATATATTGAGCAGGTTCAAATTTCAATAACCGTTCAATATCAGCTTGAAAGCTTGCCCATTCGGCTGGCGGCATGACATCACGCTGATGAATCAGGTAGGTGGTTAGTGACCAGTGATGTCTGGCTAATAAAATAAATTGCGGTGCACTGGGGTCAATCTGTTGATCCGCAATATGCAAAGAAGCCCATTTTAGGGCTTCTTGATAAGTCACACTATTCATTTCTTAATTGCTCCATTTTTTCTGTTTGGTCAGCAATTACCAGCGCATCGATGATTTCATCTAATTCACCGTTCATGATGCGATCTAGTTTATTCAAGGTTAAACCGATACGGTGATCGGTAACCCGGTTTTGTGGATAATTATATGTCCGAATTCGTTCGGAACGGTCACCCGTTCCAACTGCGGTTTTACGTTGTTGGTCATATTCACTTTGTTCTTTTTGTGAGTAGTAATCATAAACCCGCGCGCGCAAAATTTGCATTGCCTTGGCCCGGTTTTGTTGTTGTGAACGTTCATCTTGCATAGCGACCACAATTCCGGTTGGCAAATGCGTCATTCGTACAGCAGAAGACGTCTTGTTAATATGCTGACCACCGGCACCAGATGAACGGTACACATCGGTACGAATATCTTTTGGATCAATATCGATATCAACATCTTCAGCTTCCGGCATAACACCGACTGTGGCTGTTGACGTATGCACCCGACCAGCCGATTCAGTCACGGGCACCCGTTGCACACGGTGTGCCCCGTTTTCATACTTCAATTTAGAATAGACTTTGTCGCCCGTAATCATCAAGACGATTTCTTTAAAGCCACCGACTTCAGTATCACTTTTGTCGACCACTTCAATTTGCCAGTTTTGTTTTTCAGCATAGCGGGTGTACATTTCAAAAAGGTCAGCCGCAAACAGACTTGCTTCATCTCCACCAGCAGCACCATGAATTTCCATGATAATGTTTTTGTCATCATTAGGATCTTGAGGTAAGAGCAAAATACGGAGTTCTTGTTCCAATTGTTCTTGTTGTTCTTTTGACTCGGATAATTCATCCTTAGTCAATTCTTCCATTTCTGGATCTAGTTTTTCACGCAACAACTCTTCGTCATCTTTAATCTGTTGGGTGACTTTTTTATATTGGTTATATTTTTCAACCGTTTCACGCAAGCCACCTTCTTCTTTTGATAACTTCATGAAGCGTTGCGTATCTGCGATAACATCAGGATCACTGATCAATTCATTTAATTCATCATACCGATCGGCTACCGCTTGTAATTTGTCAAAAATTTCATCCATTAGTTAGTGTGCCTCACTTTACAGTTTGGGATCAAAATAGTGTCGTCGGCAAACTGGATAATAGGATTCATTGCCACCAATCATCACTTGTTCGCCTTCATAAACAGGCTGACCATCATGAATTCTTAAATTCATGGTTGCCTTTTTCTTGCAAAACCAGCAAATGGTTTTCATTTCTTCTAATTTATCAGCATAAATTAAAAGATTTTGTGAGCCTTCAAAAAGGTGATTTTGAAAATCGTTCTTAAGTCCAAAAGTCATGACTGGAATGTTCAGTTCATCAACGATTTTCGTTAATTGTAAGATATGTTTTTTTTGAAGAAACTGGGCTTCATCAATCAACACACACGCGGCGTCTGCGTCGTTTTGCTTAACGTACTCAAACACATCAGTGTCATCTTTGATTGGTAAGGCGTCGCGTTTCAAGCCGATGCGGCTTTCAATTACACCAACGCCAGCACGGGTATCCAACCCACTCGTAAAAATCACGACCGACTTACCTTGTTCTTCATAATTATGTGCCACTTTTAAAATTTCAATGGACTTACCAGAGTTCATTGCACCGTACTTAAAAAATAATTGGGCCACGTTTTTCACCTTTTCTCTGCATATTCTTATATAGTATAGCGAAATTTAAGATTAATGTGAATATTTAGTTCTGAAAGTAGTTTGAATTATTTTAAAGAATCGACGCAATTTCTTTCTTTTTTGCTAAATTCAAGATAGAATAAAGTTTCGTGAACAAACAAGCTTATTATTAAATTAGTAGTATAACTATTTGGAGGATTTTTCATGTCGATCAGAAGTTCACTGGCAATCTTAGCCGGCAAATCAAGTTATTGGTTTTTACATAATTTTATGCATGGCGGCAGCTCTTTGCCTGGTCGCATCACAACAACTCTCGATCCACAAATTCTAAAAACTTTTGGCGAAGCGTATGACGTGGTGATTATTACCGGAACAAACGGTAAAACGCTGACGACCGCCCTCAGTGTTCGTGTCTTACAACAAAAATACGATTATGTGCTCACTAATCCTACTGGTTCAAACATGGAACAAGGGATTGTGACTACATTTATTACTGGTAAAAAATCGAAAAATGGTAAGACATTAGCCGTCTTAGAAGTCGATGAAGCAAACGTTGTGTTCGTCACTAAATACATCAAACCAATTGCGTTTGTGTTCACCAATCTTTTTCGTGATCAAATGGACCGCTATGGCGAAATCTACACCACCTACGATAAGATTCTAGCTGGTGTGAAAAACGCACCAGAAGCTACGATTATTGCCAATGGTGATGCACAAATTTTCAACTCCAAAGAATTACCCAATCCGGTTATTTATTACGGCTTTAATCACACAGAAGCAAAAGACATCAAAGCCCCTGCTAATACCGATGGTGTGTTATGTCCAAAATGTAACCACATTTTACACTTTGGTTTTATTACTTACGGTAACCTGGGTGATTATTTCTGTCCTAATTGTGGTTTCAAACGCCCAGAGTTAACTTATCAAGTCACTTCATTAGATGAAATGACCCCTACAGATTCAACATTTAGCATCGATGGGTTTCAATATAAGATTCAAATTGGTGGTTTGTACAATATTTATAATGCATTAGCTGCGTATGCTTTAGGGCGTTTTCTGGATGTTTCTAAAGAACAAATTGAACAAGCCTTTACCTCAGATAAAAAGGTCTTTGGTCGCCAAGAAATGATTCAGGTGCATGATAAACAAGTAACGTTGATTTTAGTAAAGAACCCAGTGGGTCTAAATCAAGTCCTGGATATGATCCTCACCGATAAAGATCCCTTCTCGTTCGTTGCCTTACTCAATGCTAACTACGCTGACGGTATTGATACCAGTTGGATTTGGGATGGTAATTTCGAAAAGTTAAAAGAACATGACATTCCCAAAATCATGACCGGTGGCGAACGGTATAAAGACATCACTTTCCGCTTGAAAGTCGCTGGCTTTACTGACATTGATATCGAACCATCATTAAGTAATGTGATTAAAAAAATCGATCAATTACCAACGAAAAAGGTTTATGTTTTGGCAACTTACACAGCTGTGTTACAATTACGCAAACAACTAGCCGACCAAGGCTTCATTAAGGAAGGAATGGATGCATAATGGCAAGCTATTCATTACATCTGGCACATTTGTATGGTGATTTATTAAACACTTACGGTGACGTCGGTAACATCTTGGCACTGCAATATTACGCAGCGCAAATGGATACCGAAATCGATACAACTGTTGTCAGCATTGAAAATGACTTTAATGATCAGGATTACGATATTGCCTTTTTCGGCGGTGGTCAAGATTACGAACAAATGATTGTGTCGCGTGATATTCCGAAGAAAAAAGACGCCATTGCCCGTTTTATTAACGATGGCAAACCCATGTTAGCCATTTGTGGCGGTTTTCAATTACTTGGCCACTACTACATTGGTGCGGATGGCGAAAAAATTCCTGGTATCGGTGTTTTGGATCACTACACCCTCAGTCAAGATCACAACCGTTTCATTGGCGACATTACCATTAAAAATGAAGACACTAACGAAGTCTATCACGGCTTTGAAAATCATAATGGCATGACCTTCCTCGGTGAAGGTGAACGCCCACTGGGTAAAGTGCTTGAAGGTCATGGTAATAATGACCAGGATGATTCTGAAGGTGCCATCTACAAAAACGTCTATTGTTCTTATTTTCATGGTCCAATTTTGACCAGAAATGGTGAACTTGCTAAACGGATGATTTTAACAGCATTACACAATAAATATCCAGAAGTTGATTTTGAGCAACAAGCGCAATTAGAAATTCAACCAACATTTTAAATCACAAAAAGGTTATGACCATCGTCATAACCTTTTTTTAATTTGTTTGATTTAATTCGTGTAAAAATGTCTGAACAATTTGACTACGCCGTTCAATAAAGGTTTCATTCACCGTCGGATGTACGCGATTGGATAACATGATAAAGCCAGCTTGCCGCACTTTATCTAAGATTAACCAAGTACCCGTGTAACCAGTATGGTAAACCGCCTAAATTACTGGTTAAAAAACTTCTTGAAAACTGCTCTAAATCTGATAAATCACTGAACAGCCCGGCGCAGCCACAATGTTCGCCTAAAATGTAGGCTTTGGGATCATGGACGACACCGCGAATCAATCCTCGTTTAGCTTGAATTTCTGTTGGCACACACTGTTGTGGATCAGGTGCAAAGGTTGTTTTCCTTAATCCTAATGGCTTTAAGACCTCGTTAGTGATCACTGTTTGAACTGGCTGCTGGTAAAAAGTTTCAATAATCCAACCCAAATAAATGAAGCCAATATCAGCATATTTAACGTGGCGATTAAAATCATCACCCACTTGCAGATTTAATAATGCCTGTGTCAATTCATTCGATGGTAATTCGTTACGATTCTTGATATAGCCCGTAATGCCAGATGTATGGGTTAATAGATGTAACACCGTGACTCGGGAATCTTGAAACGTTGGTAAATATTTTTGGATGGGATCATCCAACCGTAATTGGCCAGACTGAACCAACATCAAAATTACCGTTGTGGTGCCCACTACCTTGGTCAACGAAGCCACATCATACAACGCATCATTCCAGAGTGGTTGATGGGTCGGTTCCACCATCGCTTCGCCAAAGACTTCACGCTGATAGAAATCAGGCGTAAAAATCGTGTAGGACACCCCGGGAACCCGGTCTCGTTCGACAAGGCCATGGAGTAATTCAATTGTTTGCGTAAACTTTTTCATAGCGCCATTTTAACACTAAATTTGATTGCCTAAAAACTGGCTATTATACAAATCAGCATAAAAACCTTTTTTATTCATTAGCTGATCATGATTACCTGTTTCCACAATCTGACCGTGATCCATCACAATAATATTTTCTGCATTCCGAATTGTCGACAACCGGTGAGCCACCACAAAGCTAGTTCGATTGCTTTGCAACTTATTCATGGCTTTTTGAATCAAAGTTTCGGTTCTCGTGTCGACTGAGCTAGTCGCTTCATCTAAAATCAAAATTTCAGGATCGGCGACAAAGGCCCGGGCGATTGTCAGTAACTGGCGTTGCCCCTGTGAAATGTTAGACGCTGATTCATCCAACACGGTTTGATAGCCCTCTGGTAACTGGCGAATAAATTCATCTGCATGAGCAGCGCGGGCCGCAGCATACACTTCTTCTTCAGTAGCGTCTTTTTTACCGTAACAAATATTATCGTAAATGGTACCGGTAAATAGCCACGTATCTTGCAAAACCATTGCAAAATGAGACCGTAATTGGTCACGCGACATACTTCGTGTTTCTTGACCATCTAAGAAAATATGACCGTCATTAATGTCATAAAAACGCTCCAACAAGTTAATCATCGTTGTTTTCCCAGCACCAGTTGGCCCGACGATGGCGACCATATGGTTATCTTGCGCTTGCAAGGTGAAATCTTTAATTAGCGGATTTTCATCATAACTAAACTGAACGTTATCAAATTCAACCTTTACCCCGTTTGCTTCTTTAGACGGCAGTTTTTGCGTGGTTTCAATCATTTCTGGTTCGTCTAACACGGCAAAGATTCGCTCCGCAGAGGCAATCGTTGCTTGAATCGTATTAGTTAGGTTCGCAATCTGAGTGATAGGTTGTGAAAATTGATTAGTGTACTGCAAGAAAGCTTGGACATTCCCAAGTGTAATTTGACCATTGGCAACTTGAATTGTTCCTAAGACAGCGACCATTAAGTAGTCGAGGTTTTTAATGAAGTTCATCATTGGAAAAATCAAAGTTGAGAAAAATTGGGCCTTCCAAGCAGCTTTATAGTAACTGGCATTTTGGGTTTCAAAATTGGCGGTTGCCTCTTGTTCATGATTAAAGGTTTTAACAACCGTATGACCCGCATAGGTTTCTTCGACTTGATCGTTTAATAAGCCCAAACTGGTTTGTTGCTTACTAAATAATTTTTGTGACCGTGGTGCAATCACCCCGACCACCAATAAACTCAGTGGTACTGTAATCAGAGCCACTAACGTTAGTTTCCAGCTAATCGTTAGCATGATATACAATACCCCGATAAAAGTGAGGGCACTCGTCACAATTTGAATCAAACTTTGCTGCAGGGTACCAGCAATGTTATCCATATCATTGACAGCCCGGCTCATAATGTCACCATTAGAATGGGTGTCATAATAACTCACCGGAACGCGTTGCATTTTGGCTTTGAAGTCTTTTCTGAGTTGATACACGACACGTTGTGAAATTTTAGTCATCACAATTTGTTGAATCACACTAAACAATGAAGACAAACCATATAAAAGCGCAACAACAATCATGATATGCAAAATTTTATCAAAATCAATTGGTAGTTTGGTGAGATGGACGCCTAATTTCATTTGGCGATACCCACTCATCACGCCAGAATAAATTTCGGTGGTTGCTTGTCCGAGAATTTTAGGAGCGTTAATTGAGAGTAAGACAGAAATAGTGGCTAAAATCACTGACATAATGACCCCAGGAATCCATTTTTTCATGTAGGCAAACAGTCGCCAAGTAGTTGCCCAAAAATTATGCGGTTTTTCAACTGTTCCTTTTTGTCGTCTTCCACCACGATTATGCATGTGTCTCATCTCCTTCCCGAATTTGTGACTCGACAATTTGACGGTAAGTGGCATTGTTTTGTTTAAGTTCTTGATGCGTCCCTTGACCGACCACTCGGCCATTTTCTAAGACTAAGATCAAATCAGCATTAGCAACTGTGGATACGCGTTGCGCCACAATTACCGTGACTGCCTGATTCAAATCTTGATCTTCTTTTAAGGCCAGACGCAATTGAGCATCGGTCTTAAAGTCAAGTGCTGAAAAGGAATCATCGAATACATAAATAGAGGCTTGTTTAATGACCGTTCGCGCAATCGCCAAACGTTGTCGTTGGCCACCAGAGAAGTTGTCACCATCTTGTTCGACCACCATGTCTAATCCACCTTGTTCTTCAACAAAGTCTTTTGCTTGGGCAACTTCTAGTGCATGCCACATTTCGTCATCTGTGGCATCGGCATTTCCATATTGGAGGTTCGACCGAATGGTTCCTTTAAACAACACCGCTTTTTGTTGCGTAATTGAAACGGCGTCGTGTAAGTCGTGCTGAGAAATATGATCAATTGGTTGATCGTTCACGAGCACTGTCCCTTCGTCGACATTAAAAAGACGGGGAATCAAATTGACAAACGTTGATTTACCTGAGCCTGTACCACCAATGATTGCCAAAGTTTGACCGCCATGGACTTTAAAATTAACATCTTGCAAGGCTAATTGTTCAGCACCACGATAGCGGAAACTGACATCTTGAAATTCTAATGAAGCTGGCTTAGTTGTATCAAAAGCTACTAATTGATCACCAGTGGCATCGGCAACGGTACTTTTGCGATCCAAAACTGCATTAATTCGGGCAGCAGATGCTGAAGCACGGGGAACAAAGACAAAGACCATTGATAACATCATAAAGCTCATCAAAATTTGCGTTGCGTAGGTCATGAAGGCCACCAAATTACCAACTTGCATTTGCATATTGGCAATCATGTGCCCGCCCATCCAAATAATGCCAATGTTTGAGGCGCTAAGAATTAACGTCATGATGGGGAACATAAATGAGGTAATCACATAGGCTTTTGTGGCTGTTTGCGTGTAATCTTTGTTGGCACCATCAAACCGATCTTGTTCAAAGTGATCTTGATTGAAGGCACGAATCACACGCACGCCAGTTAATCCTTCACGAAAGACCAGGTTAATGCGATCAGTCTTTTTTTGAATACTCTTAAATAACGGCACTGCAAAATACATGATTCCAATCACCGCAATTGCAAGCAGTGGTAAAGCTACCGCAAAAATTTCAGTTAATTTTGGTTCCCGGTTGTACGCTAAAAAACCGGCAGCAATTAACATAATCGGTGATTGAAACATCATCCGCAGCATCGTGACCATCACGTTTTGAATCTGAACAATGTCATTAGTAGAACGCGTAATTAAAGAAGCATCCCCAAAATCAGTGAATTCACGACTAGAGAAATTAACAACTTTGCTAAACATTTGGCTACGTAATTTTTGACCGACCTTCATTGATTGAGTAGCCGCAAAGTAAACATTTCCTGCGGCAGCTAACAATCCAATAATCGACACAATCATCATTTTAAGCCCTTGTTGCCAGATGTAACTTTGGTTATTTTGAGCGATCCCTTTATCAATTAAATCAGAGGTGATGGTTGGCAAATATAAATCGCAACTAGCTTGCACAACTAGAAATAAAACAGCTGCGACGACAGCCCACCACACTAAATTTTTACGTGCAATTCTAATCATTGTGTGACTCACCCCACTTTTTTTGTTGATCTGACCAAAACTGATGAAATTCCATCGGTGACAAGTCATCGTTTTGGTGTAATGACGCTAATAATTTTTTGAGAATGCGATCCAGTTCAGCGACTTCTGTCTGTGTTAAACCGCTATAAACCATTTCATCGACTTTACGATGAATCTCTTGATTTTGATTAATAATTTCGCGACCTCGCGGTGATAATGTCACCCGACTGACACGACGATCCTGTGGGTCTTTTGTGCGGTTCACCAATTGATCTTTTTCCATTTTTTCTAATAAGTCCGTTAATGAAGCTGGCCGAATGCCAATTTGTTTGGATAATTCAGCTTGGGAAAGATCGTCCTGGTGCGCCAGCACATTCAGGACATGACCCTTACCATGATGAATGCCTTGTTGGCCATGCATTGTTTTCATGCCGAGGCGGCGCATTAAAATGGTAAATTCAAACATCTCGCGGGAAATGTTGCCGTATTCTGACGTCATGTTGTCATCTCAATTCTAAATAGATTAGGTACCTAACGACTTTATAAATTACTCCTGTTTAGGGGGTGTTGTCAATTTATTTGATGCTAAAAAGAGCAAATTAAGATTAGTCCTTAATTTGCTCTTTTGGTTTTACTGTTATATTGACTGAATCGGCTCCGAAAGCCAGTCTATTCCGGTTAACCTGCTAAAAGCAAAATCCCAAAACCAGGGATTTCACTTTTAGCACGTTAATCCTCGTAGACTACCCGGCTTTCTCCGCACTCCGTTTATTCAAATACAAATTGATTATGATACAACTCAGCATAAAAGCCGCCCTGTTCTACCAATTGATGGTGCGTGCCTTCTTCAATGACTTGACCGTCTTTTAAGACGACAATCTTGTCGGCGTTGAGGATGGTTTTCAATCGATGGGCAATCACGAATGACGTTCTGCCGGCAATCGCTGCTTCCATCGCGTATTGAATTTGTTGTTCTGTCACCGTGTCCACGTTTGATGTGGCTTCGTCTAAAATTAAAATTTCAGGATCAGTTAAGATCGTTCTGGCAATTGAAATTTGTTGTTTTTGACCAACGGAAAAGACAGAATTGTTGTCATCAACGTGAGTTTCATATTTGTCAGGCAAGCTTTCAATGAAATCATGAATATGAGTTGTTTTCGCAACTGTGATAATTTCATCCATTGTCGCTTCTGGTTTTCCAAAGGCAATGTTTTCAGCAATTGTGCCATTAAATAAGACAGATTCTTGCAGCACAATTCCAACGTTTGATCTCAAACTATCTAAATCGTACTCACGAATATCTGTGCCATTATACTTAATCACACCACTGTCGACATCGTAGAAACGGTTCATTAAGTTCATGACCGTTGTCTTTCCAGAACCGGTTGGTCCAACTAACGCCACCATTTCACCCTTCTTAACATCAATATTGACATCTTTTAAGATCGGTTTATCTGGTTGATAACCAAAATCAACGTGTTCAATCTGAATACCAGCATCAATGTTATCAAATGACTTACCATTTTCTGGTCTGATTTCTTCAGGTTCATCAAACATCATGTTCAGACGAGTTGCACCCGTAACGGCCAATTGTAACTGACCAAATGATGATGAAATCTGCATGATTGGATTGTAATATTGTTGGGCATATTGAATAAATGTGACTACAAGTCCCAGTGCTACGGCCGTTGACATTGAATGATCATTTAAGGCAATTTTCGTACCGTAAAAAATCACTAACGCAGTGGTCAAAAGTGAGAACCCATTCATCAATGGGAAAATCATTCCTGACCAAGCTTGAGCACCAAAGGTTGATTTTTGAACCTTTTCATTGCGTTCCACAAACCCATCAATTGCTTCTTGTTGTTGGCCTTCAACGATGATTGCCTTTTGACCAGAAATCTTTTCATCCATATAAGCGTTCAAGACACCGACTTCTGATTGTTGTCGGTCAGTGTAGCGCTTAGCTTGAATAATGATGAAGATCGCACATAACACAGCGACGGGCGTTGTTGAAACAGTTACCCAAGCCATGCTGACGTTTTTGTGGAAAATCATAATGATAATCCCGATAAACAAGGCCACGTTGGTGGTAACGTTAACTGCCGCCTGGTTCAACGTATTTTGAATATTATCTAAATCAGATGTGAAGCGAGCTAAAATATCACCATCTTCATGACTATCAAAATAGGCAATGGTCATTCGTTCAAGTTTGCCAAACAAACCTTTACGCATTCTATTTGTTGAATGGGCCACGATTCGGGTAAACAAGATCGTATAAATTAACTGAGCAACCCCAGTCATGATATAAAAGGCAAACAGTTTCCACATCGACGCAAAGAACGTGGCTTTACTTGCCGGTGCAGACACCGCTGCTTGATGCAGTGTATGAATCGTTGTGCCTTTTGGTAGTGTCGCAAGAATATTTGCAGGAACGTTACTGTCAGTTAAATGCTTCCAATTAGTTGGCATTTGAGCCATTTGTTGGAGGCTATGAATGGTGGTTCCCTTTGGTAACTTGTCTAACACTTGTTGCGGCACATTAGAGTCAGTCAGCGTTGACCATGCAATTTGATGTCCGCTCGCTTGACTTAACTGATTGGCAATTGTTTTTAGACTATCTTTTGATTGGGCAGCCCCGTTGGCCATTTTCTTCAAAGCTTTCATTGCTTCTGGTGCATGTTGATGAGTAAAGAAATCAGTCACATAAGTGGTTAAGTGAGTGATTCCATTTCCCATTACAACGGGTGCTTCAACTTGCAAATAAGTGGCTACAAAAATGAATAATGCAATCACTAAAAATTGTAATTTATATTTCTTTAAATAGAGATAGAAAAATTTAATCGCACGTTTCGTATCATTCATTTGTTAGTCCTCCTTTGCTTTTTGAGTATCGTAAATTTGACGATAAACATCTGAATTTTGCACTAGTTCTTGATGGGTTCCTTGACCAACTAAACGGCCTTCGTCCAGTACCAAAATTGTATCAGCGTGAACCACTGATGAAATCTTTTGGGCAATAATCACTGTCGTAGTCGATTTCAAATCTTGATTAAAGGCATCTTGAACCAGTTTTTCAGAACGGGCATCCAATGCGGATGTAGAATCATCAAGAATCAAAATCTTGGGTTCTTTAATGACACCACGGGTAATAGACATCCGTTGTTTTTGACCACCAGAGAAGTTGTTACCACGCTCTTCAACTTGGGCATCATAGCCTTCTGGTAAGCGGTCAATAAACTCAGCAGCTTGCGCAATGCGCGCTGCGCGATCCATGTCTTGTTGAGACGCATCCGGTTTACCTTGCTTCAAGTTTCCCGCAATCGTCCCAGAAAAGAGAATGGCCTTTTGCAAAACAATTGAAATTGTTTTCTTTAACGTCCCTTGTGAGACGTCCTTTAAGTTCTTGCCACCGACTTTGACCGTTCCAGAAGTTGGGTCAAATAATCGCGGTATCAGCTGGGCTAATGTTGATTTACCGGCACCTGTTGCCCCAACCACACCAACAACTTGGCCTGGTTGAATCTTGAAGTTAATATCTTTTAACGTTGGTTGTTCATCATTTGGATATGAAAATGACACATCATCAAATTCAATAAAGCCATCAAGATCTTCAACTTTGTCAGTGGTAAATTGCATCGATACTTTGGTATCGAGCACTTCTTTAATCCGGCCCATGGAAACAAGTCCACGTGAGGCGAACATTGACATCATTCCACCCATAATAATGGCAAACATGATTTGCATCATGTATTGAATAAAGGACATGATGCCCCCTAATTGATCTTGCGCATATGAAGGCGATTTAGTGATGAATGTTGAGACTAATAAAATAGCTCCAAAAATAGCTAGTTGAGAAATAATAGTGAATGCTGGCACCATCGTTGAGAAAGTGTAACCAACGGCCAAATTATGACCCAATAAGTCATCTGATTCGTGATCAAACTTTTTGGCCTGATTTTCCTCTTGCACAAATGATTTAACTACCCGCGCACCACGCAGGTTATCCTTAGCAATCCCATTAATGCGATCCATTAATTTTTGGAATGCCATAAAGTGAGGTCCCATGGAGCCCATCGAAAGACCAGTCACGATTGCAATCAAGACCACCATAATTACAATAATCCACCATAGACGGGGCATCGTAATAATAGAGAGAATAAACGCCCCCACAAATAAAAGTGGGACGCGAATTAAGACTTGGAAGACCATCATTAATAACATCTGAATTTGGTTGATATCATTAGTCATACGGACAACTAAATTTTCAGATTTAAATTTTTCAATATCTTCATAAGAAAATTTTTGAATTTTTCGAAACGTACTTTCACGCAGGTCAGCAGAAACGGCCTGTGCAATTTTAGCTGCAGTAATTGTATTTAAAATAGAGCCAATTAAACCAATTACGGCAACGACAATGAGTGCAACACCAAACTGGCTAATCTTATCAACTTTACCTGACGTTGATAACGACATGTCTGCCATGACACTCAAAATTTTCTTCATATAACTAGGTTGCCAAAGGGCAGCCCCAACTTGCAACAGCATGGTTAGTACTGCAGCAGTCACGAGCAATTTATATTTACCAATTGCTTTTAGGACCATAATCAAGTTCCCCCACATTCATTTTTATTAACAGTTACATTAATTTCCGACATTTCACACAAAGCAAAATGGATTATCCCACAATCCACCACGAATGTAAATCGAAAATGTTAATCACATGTTGTTTTTCGCAACATTTATTAAAGCACATTTACTATTTCAAAAAAAGAGCAATTGCCTAAGTGGTTGATTTGATTGTCGAAGTGACAAAAAAAGCTGACTATCTTGAGATAGCCAGCTTTTGTAGTTTGTAGTTGCAAATCATGAATTAATCAATTTTTTGAATCCAACCCTTAGGTCCTTCAATTTCACCAAATTGGATTCCTGTTAATGTGTCATACAATTTTTGTGTCTTAGGTCCAACTTCAGTTTGTGAATAGAAAGTGTGTAACTTATCTTTGTATTCGATACCGCCAATTGGAGCAATAACAGCAGCAGTTCCCATTGCACCAGCTTCAGTAAAGCGATCCAAATCATCGATAAAGACGTCGCCTTCTTCAACTTCCATGCCCAGTTCATGTTCTGCTAAGTAAAGTAATGACTTCTTAGTGATACTTGGTAAAATTGATTCTGACTTAGGTGTCACGAACTTGTTGTCTTTGGTAATACCGAAGAAGTTTGCTGAACCAGCTTCTTCAATCTTAGTATGAGTGGCTGGATCAAGATAAATAACATCTGAGTAACCTGCACTATGAGCTTCTTCACCTGGTAACATACTACCACCGTAGTTACCACCAACTTTTGCTTGACCAGTACCATGAGGTGCAGCACGGTCATAATATGATGTCGTGAAGTTAGTTGGTGTCACGCCGCCTTTGTAGTAGGCACCAACGGGCATTGCAAAGACTGTGAAGATATATTCTGGGGCTGGGTGAACACCAATTGTGCCACCAACACCAATTAAGAGTGGACGAATGTATAATGTCCCATCACTACCATATGGAGGAACGTAATCTTCGTTTGCTTTAGCAACTTTTTTAACTGCTTCTACGAAACGGTCTTCTGGAAATGGTGGCATTAAGAGCCGTTTTGAACTGTTAGTCATACGAGCGGCATTTTGATCTGGACGGAATAATTGAACAGAACCGTCTTTTGTTCGATATGCTTTTAAACCTTCAAAGTCAGCTTGACCATAGTGTAATGACGTTGCTGCTTCACTAATATGTAATGTGCCGTCTTCTGACATTTCTCCTGCATCCCATTTGCCATCCTTATAATGGGCAATGTAACGATATGGAAGATCCATATATTCAAATCCTAAGTTATTCCAATCAATTTCTGATGGTTTCGGTGCTTTTGCCATGTTATCTGCCTCCGTAATATATGTATTGAATTCTCATTTTCTAATAAGAATTTAATAAAAGTCTAGTCATATTGACCGCATCTGTCAAGGGGACTTTAGATAATTAAGTCATTTATTGCAAATTTAGTGGCCGTCACCACTAGTCTCATCTAAATTTAATGGAGATGACATTTTGATTATTCGAATATTTAATATCAGTTATTGTGTTAATAATTAAAAATTGAGATAATAACGATAACAACATGTCCAAATACTGACGACTCTAAAAGCTGACACTTAGGGAGGATTCTTCATGGATGAAAATAGTAAAGTTGTTCCAGACGGCGTCAAAGGCTGGAACTGGGGTGCGTTCATGTACAATATTTTTTGGGGCCTTGGCAATAAATCGTACTTACCACTACTTTGTTTAATCCCCGTTTTCAACATCGTTTGGATATTTGTTTGCGGGTTTAAAGGCAACGAATGGGCTTGGGAAAACGGTAACTATCGGGATGTCGAAACATTCAAAGCCGTTCAAGCAACTTGGAATCGGGCAGGTTTATTTCAATTCATTATTGCGATTGCCGGTGTACTTTTATATATTTTCTTTTTTGCAGCAATTATTACTACAATTGTTAATTCACAATTTTATTAATGTCGTACCAAAAAAAGAGGCCTGGAAAATTTTCCAGGTCTCTTACTTTATTTATTCGTTAAAAATGTTTCGGCTGCTTCTAATGCCATACCACCATAGATAACACCTGGGCCACCGCTCATCATCATTGCTACTTGAACAGTTTCATCGATTTCTTCTTTAGTTGCACCAGCCTTGACTGCATTGTACATGTGGTCTGTGATGCACCCCTCACAACGAATGGAGATTGAAACGGCCACAGCCATTAATTCCTTTGTTTTCGAATCTAATGCACCATCGGCAACTGCAGTCGCGTGGACTTGGCGAAAGCCAGCACCAGCTTCTCCTGTTGCACCAAAAACCTTCTTATATGACTCATTTAGGTCCGACATCTTCTGATTGTAATCAACTGACATAGTTTAAGCACCTTTCTATTATTGGATTCATGCCCATTTTAACATAAAAGCGCTTTCATAAATTAGAAAAATGCCTAACAAAAAAGGCTTTCAGAATACTCTGAAAGCCTGAGAATCACCCGCACGGGGATCGAACCCGTAACTCCGCCTTGAGAGGGCGACGTCTTAACCAATTTGACCAGCGGGCAAAAATACAATAACCAGTATACAGATAAAAAGCTCGGTCTGTCAATATTGATTACTGCGATCTCGCCCTATTCATAGGACAATTCAACTAAATACGATTTTTTATCAAGAATATGAGATGTTGTCACCCAGACATCATGATAATTAGGTATTTCTTGTTTCGTAAATTTGTAAAAATAATCGAGTAAATCACCGTTTTTAGCCACAAAATCTGGTGTTAAACGGTTGACCATCAACTTTTGATCAGGAAAATAAATATCCGGATCGCCAACTTTGGTTGTATCAGGAATACTAAAAGTAATCACGTTCGTATACTCTAACGGTTCTGCCACCACTTTTTCAGGATGCGCAACCATCTGAGTCAAAACGTGATAAATCGAATCAGAATTACTTGCCATGCTTAGCTCTCTCTCCTTATCTCAATATGCCGAGTACATTGTAACAAATTTTGAGTAGATTAGGCACGTAATTCATATTCTTATTGAGCTCTTTTTAAATTCTGGTTGATTGTCAATTTACGATTCTGTATAATTAATGTGTTCGTTAAACGAACGACATATTTTTGGGTATTCGCCAAATTGGTAAGGCAGCGGACTCTGAATCCGTAATTTACTGGTTCGAGCCCAGTATACCCAATTTTAGGCTTTTTATACTTTTTACTGAGTCGCTAATTTCCTTGTTACCAAAGGATTATAGCGATTCTATTTTTTTACAGTGCATATAATTTGTATAAAATGGGACTATTTAAGGGACTGTTTTTAAAAAGTGTCTATTAAGTCTAAACACATATTAAATAAACACGGCTGGCGAGTAGTTAAGCGTACCTTTGTTAGTAAAAGGTGCGTTTTTTTATATAATAATGTTTAAAATATGTTTGATGAATTGAGGAAAGGTGATAGTTGATGGATAAATTTGATGAACTTCTTAAAGAATATGTTTTGAAATTTCATAGTGGTGTTCCAGTTTATAATTACAAGCCTGAAGAATTAGAAATGTTAATTAAACAGGCAATCGAAAGTGGAAAACCACTAAATCCACCCGAGCCAGAAGACAAAAGTGTATTTTTTTGAATTATTGTTTACGGCCTCATTTCTCATATTTAGTATTTTCGTAGGTCGTATCCGTCTGGTTTTATTACAGGTTTATTAGTTTTAATACATTCTTCAATGAATTTAGCCAATTCTTTACACCCTTTAATTGAAAAATCATATTTTGTGTCTGCTCTGGTAATTTCTAAATACTCATAAATTGGAAAACTATCATTAAATTTACGTTCATAATTATTTAATGCTGAATCTAGGTAGTCAGTAGCTCCATCTTCAGAATAAAACATAGTATCTACCTCCTAATTAATTATGTTGCGTGATGTAACTTCGCAAAAGATATGAATTTAGTTATTAGCTTTTAAATTGTCTGGTATTTCACTTTCTTGAATATGTTTGCCTAAAAAGTGAACATGTATTTCATCTAAAAATTTTCTGCGTTTTGCTTTTTCTTCTTCACTCAGTCCCCAGTCTGGTTCGCCTAGGTTGCTAAGTGGTGGATAATCATGCCATCTTGAGTCAGAATACGGCTTTTTACCCATTTTCAATTACCCCTTTCTATAGGAATGGGAATCAATAACTTATAAATATGGTAGCCTTTTTCTTTCATCTTCAATAACCAAATCTTTATTAAATTGTTCAAGGTCTTTTATTTGTTCGTTGGTAGGATTTTCAATGGTAAATACTAGCTCACCATTTACAAACTTTACTTCATTCGGGTTTACGCTGGATGGTAATGGAATCATGGAAAACAGCTCCTATCATATTGGACTTGTTGCTAATTCAACTATGTGCTCAACTCTCTTATTAGGCCTATTACTAATTCTCCCACTATCTTGTTAAGTGGATTGTACGTCATATTGTGATTACGATAAAGCTTTTTTTGATGTTGGGTTTTGTTAGGTTTTTCGCCTTTGGTTTTATGAGGTTGTACAGTAAAAATAAGGTCAGGTTTAGTAAGGCTCTCCATAAGCTTTACTAGGTTCTTACGATCGTATAACCGTTATATAAAGGGCTTTTAAGTAAGCTATACCCCAGCACCATAGCCTCACGAACTATATCTATAATCATACAGAAACCTGTCACTTAGATACTTAAAATGATACTGTAGCGGGTAGGGTTTTAGGCAAGAGACTTTTGGGCCTCTTTTTGTTTTAAATCTAAAAAATCCTGCTAACAGATTACCATGTTGGGTAATCCATCAACAGGAAAAAGTATAGAACCAAAATTAACACCACTTTAATTCAGCTTACCGTTCAAAAATTGCGCTTCGCCATTGCCAAAGCTCCAATCAGCCTTGGTGTTGCTGGTGATATTAATCATGACATCAGAGGGTGAAATTCCGATTCCTTCATGCAAAGCTTTAACTAAATTAGCATAGAAGTGCTCTTTATCAATTTGTTCACGGGGGCTGGATGTCAAACTGAATAGCAAAATGTTATCCGTTCGTTCTAGCCCTAAACCCACATCCCAGAAGACCATTTCTTCTGGTTCATGCTGTGTCACAACCTGGTAGCGATCACGTGGCAATAAGTGCAGTTCATCAGTTGCAACTTTATAAGAAATATCCAAGATTTTTTTAATTTCTTCTTTGTCGCGACCTTTAATCATATCGATTCGCATTAATGGCATCTTATTTCTCCTTGCTTTTGACAGTCTTACCGACAACGGTCAGTAGTGTGACATGTTGGTCATCATGATCGCCGGCACCAGCAATTGTATCTGGTAAATTCAAATTAGCTGGAACACCGTAGATCTGAATAACACGCGAAGGTCATTATACATCATTCATGTAAAAATTTCCTTGAATTTAGCTTTTAATCCGATTTTAGTTACACGACTTTATCAGGATGCAAGGTCTTGAAGCCACACAATTAATTTTTAATAATTGCAACATCAATGGTATACAAATGAAATCACTTTTTGGCCGGAAACGGTGTAGGGTATCTCTAGCAAGAAATAAACAGAAAGTGGTGGCAAATAGAAATTGATGAATGAAGTTGTGGAAAGCCAAAGATTGACTCGCTTCGACACGTATTTGGCTCAGGTAAATCACCTGAAGACCACGTGTGTGCAGCATCACCATGGGTATAGAATTGACACGCTTCCCACGCAGCGTTCTGAATGTCAACGGTATACGCAACTGAGTACGCTTGCCAACATCATTACTGAATTCATCAGTTTGGAAACACAGGCCCAGGGGCACCCATAGCTGGGTTCGTTGAAAGCGGCCACTACTATTCAGTCATTGATGACAGACGATCACTGTTATTTAAACACAGCTTTATTATTTCTCAATTTGGTCAATGACCGATGCAATTTTCTTTTGATAATCATCCTCACTAAGTGCCCCAACTTCAAAAAAGTTCACTGGATCAATCATCTGTTGAATTCCGCAAAACTTCATCGTCAATTCGATTGGCAACAATAAATCCTTAACGGTCAATCCCGCCAAAAATTCATTTTGCTCAAACGCCGAAGCAGGTGCACCCCATGTTGTGGAACAGAAAAACCGCTTTCCAGTTAACAATGGTCCATCCGCATACTTCAAGGTTGCTTCATAAGCGAAGTCCATAGTGAAGACATCATCAATGTACTTTTTCAAATTAGCCGGCACCGCATACCAATACACCGGAAACTGAAAAACAATTAAGTCAGCCTTATTAATTTTGGCCTGTTCGGTTTCAATCTCGTAGTGACTACTCTGACTGAAACTCACCTGCCAGTCGTGCTCTTTAAATGTTTTTCCGTACTGATTCACTAAAAATTGCGTTAATTCACCATTAGCACCCGGTTGTGGATCGTAACCGTTAATAATTAAGACTTGCTTCATAATCGCTCCTATTCATCATGACTCTTAACAATGAGCCACTGTAATCTGAGTAGTAGGCAAAATAAAATCAAACAATACGCTGAACAAAGCCAGGCAATGTATTTCAAAATGGCCGTTGTGAAAAAATACTGAATCACATAAAAACTAACGGTAGTAATGAGCCATACCGCTAATTTAACCTGTAATTGTTTTTTAGCTACAATTAATTTATCTTTAGTCGTCAACTAATCACAACTTCCAAAGCTGTGGCTAGAATGGCACCCACGATTGGGCCTACCATTGGTACCCAAGCGTACTCCCAATGGGCACTAGCTTTATGTGGAACTGGCAGAATCGTGTAAGCTAAACGTGGTGACCAATCACGAGCTGGGTTCAAGGCAAATCCAGTCGTCGTTCCCAAACCTGCACCAATCGCAAAAATAACTAGCCCAACGACAAATGGTTTTAACCCTTTAGAAAAATCACCAAGATTAAGCAGAATCAGAATAAAGAAGAATGTGGCAATCACTTCACTGATGAAATTAAACACATTGTTTTTAATAGCTGGCATGGTTGCAAAAATACCCACGGAATTACCATCTGCTTCAGATGGGGTTTCCTTGAAATGTGGATAAAATTGTAAGATCACAATGGCTGCACCTAAAAAGGCACCGATAAACTGCCCTAACAAATATGGCAACACATGCGACCAAGGAAACAGACCAAAGCAGGCAAAACCAATTGTGACAGCTGGATTTAAGTGGCCTAGTGAACCAAACATCCCCGCCACATAAACACCCATCGTAACCGCCATTCCCCAAAGAAATGACACAAAGAACCAATTATTTGATTGTTCATTGCCGTATGTCTTTTTAAGATTTAGTCCGGCTCCCAGACCGTTCCCCAATACCATTAGCACACATGTGCCCAATAATTCACCAATAAACCCGTTCATCATTACCATCCTTCCAAAAAAGCGATCATTAAGAACTCATTCTTAGTGGTCGCTTTTTTCAACTTAATCTTATAAATTAATCCAACCGACTTTTAAGGCTATCCCCAATTTCTTCATAACCAGGCTTGCCTAATAAACCAAACATATTTTGCTTGTAAGCTTCAACTCCTGGTTGATTAAATGGATTAATGCCATTTAGGTAACCAGAAACTGCGATTGCAACTTCAAAGAAGTAGATTAAATAACCTAATGTAAATTCATCTTGTTTTGGAATATTGACGGTCATCACTGGCACGCCGCCATCCACATGAGCTAACACAACAGCTTGATAGGCCTTTGTGTTCACAAAATCCATTGTCTTGCCTTGTAAATATTCAAGCCCATCTAAATTAGAATCTTCGCTTGGAATGGTAACATCAAATTTAGGTTCTGCAACCTTCACCACTGTCTCCATCAAGTTACGACGACCTTCTTGAATATATTGACCCAATGAATGTAAATCTGTTGAGAAGTTAGCTGATGATGGGTAAATACCCTTTTGATCTTTTCCTTCTGATTCACCAGCAAGTTGTTTCCACCATTCAGCAAACATGGCCATAGTTGGTTCGTAGTTTTCTAATAACTCAGTTGTAAAGCCTTTGCGGTATAAAATATTACGATAAGCTGCATATTGATAGGCTTCGTTTTTATCTAAGTCAGCACTATCGTAATCATGCTCAGCTGCTTGTGCGCCTTTCATCAATTGATCAATGTCTGCACCAGAAGCAGCAATTGGTAATAAACCAACAGCTGTTAGGACTGAGTAACGGCCTCCGACACCATCCGGAATGACGAATGTTTCGTATTTGCTGGCATCAGCTTCAGTTTTCAACGCACCTTTTTGACGGTCCGTTGTAGCATAGATGCGTTCATTCGCACCTTGTTCGCCATATTTTTTAATCAATAATTCTTTGAAAATTCGAAAGGCAATTGATGGTTCTGTCGTCGTTCCTGATTTAGAAATCACGTTAACAGAAAAATCACGATCACCAATAATTTGAATCAAGTCATGCACGTAAGAAGAACTAATTGAGTTTCCTGCAAATAAAATGACGGGTGTGTCATCATCAACACTTTGTGCTTGATAGAAGGCACCATTCAAAAAGTCAATGGCGGCACGAGCACCTAAATAAGAGCCACCAATTCCAATCACCACTAGAACCTTTGAATCTGAACGAATTTTTTTAGCAACTGCTTTAATACGACTAAATTCGTCAACGTCATAATCACTTGGTAAATGTAGCCAATCGATATAATCAGAGCCTGCTCCTGAACCACTTCTTAATTGTTCATCAGCAGCGTTCACCATTGCTTGCATTTCACCTAACTCATTATCGTGGATGAAACTTGATAGGTTTGAACTATCAAACGAAATATGTGCCATGTGTCAATTTCCTCTTTTCAATCTTTTTGTCTAAGTTTCGTCAATACCCTGAAACTTTTTTCTCACAATTAACATTATACCGAAAATCAGATTAAAATGGTAATTTGTTCCAAATTCCTTGTAATATAAAGCAAATAAGCGTGAAAATAGTCACAATTATGACATATACCAATTGTCAATTAATCTTCAATTTGCTTAGTAACAATATACTACGAAATGTTAAACCAACGATACCATTTTGCGTAACTATAGTGGTTTGTCTGGGCACACAAAAAGCCAAAAGGCCATTTCAAACTAGTCTTTTGGCTTTTTTTCATCAACTGATTGATGAGATGCATGATCTCGATCAGGGAAGAAAATAGTGAACTTAGTACCCTTTCCTTCGGTACTTTGGACATCAATTTTGCCACCATGTAAATCAACTAATTGATGAACAATTGCTAAGCCCAGTCCAGATTCACCAAACTTAGTATTCATCCGTGAACGATCAGCTTTGTAGAACCGTTCCCAAATATTTTTCAGTTGTTCCTTATTCATTCCAATACCAGTGTCGCTAATCGAGAATTGGCTTCCCGTTTGCGTCTTTTCACCGGCAACAGTAATTGTCCCGTGTTCTGTGAATTGAATGGAATTTTGAATAATGTTAAACATAATTTGGACAAAGCGATCGTAGTCAGCATAGGTCATCAAAGGTTGTTCCACGTCTAAGACAATCTTGTCTTCTTGCATGTCAGCTTTTTTCTCCAATTGCTCGGTTAAATTACGCAATACTTCAGCGGCGTCAAACACTTTACGAGACATCGAGATTTGATTGGTTCTGATCTTTTCATAATCTAAGTTATCATTAACCAGTCGAATTAAGCGTTTCGTATCATTTTGCATTAACTTAATGCTGTTTTCTTTATCCTCTTCCGGAATGGCATCGTAGGCTAAGCCCTCAAGTAATCCGTTAATCGTCGTTAGCGGTGTACGCATTTCATGAGCGGCATCTGCCATGAATTGGCGACGCCGTTCTTCTTGACGTTTAATTTCATCTTGCGATTCCTGCAAGGCTGCCGTCATCTTATTAAAGTCTTTTGACAAATCACTTAATTCATCCCGGCCCTTATCGTCAATATGCACATCGTAGTTTCCTTGCGAAATTTGATGCGTTGCGCGACTCATCTTATCAATTCGTCTGATACTTGACCGTGCGATGATATAACTAAGCAGTAATGCAATTAAACTAGACACAATAAAAGCAATCCACAAATTTTCGCGAATTTGCTGCATATTTTCTTGAATATCGGACACAAATGTTCCAATTGAAACGACCGCCACTAACTTGCCCTTATAAAAATAAGGCCGAATAACATCTGTCATTAATGGCTTGTCACCCTTTTGTTGCGAACTTTGTTTGGCCTTATCTGCATCGTTAATCTTTTCCGGTCGCTCCATCATCTTATGAACCGTTTTCCCCGCCTTGAGCTTCTTCCAATCAGCGGCCGTGATTTTCGAAGTGTAATTTGTATTGGGGTAAATCAGATTATTTTCCTTACTGTAGATCGTAAAATGCACATTTTGCCGTTCTAATAGCTTGGCGTTATTTTGCAGCGGCACAGTAGTAAAGCCTTCAAATTGTTTGGTTGCCGCGTCATAGCGCATTGAATCTTCAACTAAACTATCCGCATAATTTTGCAACTGTTTCCAAGTGTTTGTGTAGAGCATTCGACTGGTCACGTTAATAAACAGTACTCCTAACACCACAATCAGTGTCAAGATAACTGCAAAAAAGCCTAACATTTGTCGATAAATTAATTTCATTCATTAGCTCCACTATCATCAAATTTATAGCCGACACCCCAAACTGTTTGCACAACTTGTGGGCCAACCTTTTCAATCTTTTGGCGTAACTTTTTAATATGAGCGTCAACGGTTCGTTCGTCACCGTAATATTCATAATCCCATACCAATTGTAATAACTGTTCACGCGAAAAAACCTGCCGTGGTTTTTGCGCTAACGTTTTTAATAAATCAAATTCTTTAGGCGTTAAGCCTTTAATTGGTTCACTATTTAAATAAACTTCGCGTGTTTTACTATTTAATTTAAAATGATCAGTCACAACATCAAAGTCTTTGCTGTCTTCGTCAACAACATCTGATCCAATCGTATTTAATTCACTTCGACGATGAAGTGCCTTAATTCGCGCAATTAGTGTAATTGGACTGAATGGTTTTGTGACATAGTCATCAGCACCCATTTCTAGGCCCAACACTTGGTCACTTTCAGAATCACGTGCTGTCAGCATGATAATCGGAACAGTTGGTGACAAGCGACGTAATTCCGCTGCCACCTGCATTCCATCCATCTTTGGTAAGTTCAAATCCAACGTTACGATATCCCAACTGTCAGCGTCTTCTTTGAATGTTTCGACAGCCTGTTCACCATCATAGGCAAATTCAGCATCCCAGGCCTCTTTTTTAAAGAACATGGCCATCATTTCGCAAACTGATTTATTATCTTCTACCATTAAAAGTTTCATTAAAGCTTACCCTCCCATAAATGAACTATTTGAGTTATAGTATAAAGCTTTTTTGGCTTTTTAGATACTACGAACGTATTCAAGGCAGATTCTATTCTACTGGTTCAATTTAGATTTTGTTTGATTAAATTATGAAGAATTATTGATATTATTTGACTGCAAATAAAAAGATCCTGGGTAAAGCTCCCAGAATCCTTTCATTAATACCTTAATAGACTAGATCGGTGAAAAAAGTCAGTTTCTTCCGGTTAACATCCTTAAACAGCAAATCCAAGTGCGGGATTTACTGTTTAAGGATGTTAATCCTCAGAAACTACCCGACTTTTTTCACACTCTGATTCATAATGGAGATGAGGGGAGTCGAACCCCTGTCCAAGCATATCGCCATTCCAACCTCTACGCTCATATCTCGACTATTTAAGTTTCGCCAATTTTAACGCCGCCGATCAGGGCTTTCAAAACTAGCTAGTCCGATTAGTCTCTTCTGATTGCTCCTGACTGAAGCTCACAGCGTAAGTTCACTAAATTTAGGACCCAGTAACGAGCCGTGAACAAACCCGGCTGGATCTACACTCGCTGGTTATTAAGCAGCTAAAGCGTAAGAATTGTTATTATTTTTTGCAGTTATAATTAAACTGAGCGTTTTTACGAAGTCGCAACCTTCGAAGCGCAGTCAAAACGCGACCTATACCTGTCGAATCCATAAACATCCCCGTAATTCCAATAACTATAGTATCATATTGATCACTGAAAACCAACGCAAACGCCTTTAAATCACTAAACAAGCTCCTTTTGAAACACTTGATCCAAACAAATATTGTATCTTGTCATAACAATTTCTTAATCATTTAAAAATGAAATTCATTAAAATAGTCATTGTTTATTCACATCTTTAGACTAATCTATAGATACTCACAAAAGGAGTGGTGAACATGTTATTAGATCAAGATCAAAAAATTAAAAACATTATTGCAGCACAAATCGTTAAGGTATTTTATCCTTACGTCATTGCAAAATCTGAAAATGGTGAATTTTTAAAAATTAATCTCTCTGCTAATGAAAAGCAAGATCCACTATTCTGGGACTCATTAACTAGCATTCTCAGTGCCAAACTATGGATTCCAATTGGTAAAAAATATCACCAATTGCTGGACAACGGCTGGGTACTTGAACCGGCGCTCGCAAACTAATGAATAACAGCAATTCGCAACTAAACTAAAAAAGTTGATTAACCATGATCGGGTAACCAACTTTTTATCATTTACAATTAAATTTTAGTACCAGCCATTTGACATCCAGTGTGCTTGGGCATTTGTCCATGAACCATAACGGCTAGCAACGTAGTTGTCAGCAACGCGTTCTTGGTTAGCAGCTGAGTAGTCACCATTTAAGTAGCTACGAGTCAATTGATACTTACCATAGTAAGCGCCATTTGAAGCTGTGTATGAACCACCAGATTCGCGACCAGCAATCCAAGCTTTAGCAGCGGCTTCGCTACCTGAAGCTGAACTTGTGTAGCCGTTGCTTGATGAAGCACTTGAGCTAGTGTTTGAGCTTTGTGCTGCTGAAGAACTTTGGTTAGCAGCTGGTGTGTTTTGAACTTCTTCTTTAGTAGCTGGACGAATTTCACCATCATCTTTGATGATTAATTTTTGACCAACAACGATTAAGTTCTTGTCAGCAATGTTGTTCTTTTGAGCTAATGTGTCGACCATGCTAAGATCGTTAGCATACTTGTATGAAATACCTGAAAGTGTGTCGCCTGCTTGAACAGTATAAATTTCATCAGCGCTTGCATTAGTAGCTGAAACAACAGTACCAAAAGCAACGGCACCTAAAGTAGCAGCAGAAATCTTAACAATCTTACTCTTTAAACTCATAAATTAAAAACCATCCTTTTTGTAAAAATCATTTTGTTTACATCAACGCTAACTACAATACCTGACCAATATTACAATTAAGTAACAGATAGTTATCTTTTTTCGCGTCTTTTGTTTTCTTTGTAATATAAGACGAAATAGTTAATCAAAGTATAAGGTTTATGTTAACGGCAAAAACATTGCTATATAAACCTCCACTGGTATAATTATGTACAATAGGTGGGGGAATTATTGTGATACAAAATGAGGTTATTATCAAAAGGGCTAAGGCACTGATTAACGAAATTACAGCTGACTTTGATCATTATCAACATCAAGTTCACATGAACAAAGGTTCAGATAACGTTCGTTTATCTCTTTCAATGGCTCGTATTTCGGTTAATGAAATGCTATTTATGACCACTTTTTTAGCGACCATTGGTGAACTACCAGAGCTAGTCACCGAAAAGAATGATCATTTTAACATTTCCCGATCCATGAAACAAAATGAATTAGCTAAATTCAGTAGATTTGTTAAAACGACGGATGACTATTACCAAACTCTATTAGAAATGAAAGATATGCAAACATTTTTAACCAATAAAAATGCGATGGATTCAACCGAAATTAGTAAATCATTGCTCGTAGATGATCTGTTAGATCATGCTCATGACAAACAAAAACGCTCAGGATTTTAAAATCTTGAGCGTTTTTTCTATAGTTCTTGTGGCGTTGGTCGCAGGAGAATTTCATTGATATTAACCGAATCTGGTTGATCAATCGCGTAAACGACTGCATTAGCAATATCGATATCCTTGAGACCGTAACTACGTTCATTGTTATAGGTGTTTTCCCGTGTTTTCGGATCAGTGATTGTCGAATATAATTCTGTTTCCACTGCCCCTGGCGAGACAATCATTGAACGAATGTTATTTTTGGACTCTTCTTGACGGAGTCCTTCCATAATTGTTCGCACCGCAAACTTGGTTCCAGCATAAACTGCTGTGTTAGGGTGAACAATGTGACCCGCCACGGAATCTGTGGCAATAATTTGACCATGCTTTTGGTCACGCATAATTGGTAATGCTGCAGCAATTCCATATAAAACGCCCTTGATATTAACATCAATCATGCGGTCCCATTCATCTACTTTTAATAGATGCAATTCAGAAATAGGCATTAAACCGGCGTTGTTATAAACCACATCTAACTGACCAAATTTTTGGACGGCTAAGTTAACCAGCGCAGCTACCTGCTTTTGATCAGTAACGTCGGTAACTTGATAAGCAACTTCACCGTTTTGTTCCTGAATTTCAGCTGCAAGTTTTTCAAGCCGATCTTCACGTCTGGCACCGATGACCACCTTGGCGCCTTTACTTGCCAATAATTTAGCGGTTGCTGCACCAATTCCACTTGAAGCACCTGTAATTACGACTACCTTATCTTTAATTGCCATTTGTGATTCCTCCTAAGGATTATAATTTAAAATATCGTTCAACAAAGTCTGCCACACCGTCTTGGTCATTGGTCAAGGTTACATCTGTTCCGGCAGCTTTAATATCATCTTGACCATTGTCCATCACGACACCCACCTTGGCGGCTTTCAACATGCCGAGGTCGTTTTCAGCATCCCCGAATGTCATCAGATTATCAAATGTCCAGCCATAGTGAGCTAAGAGCGCCTCTAAGCCCACCGCTTTATCCATCTTAGCATCCAAAAACTCAAGTATTTTTGGTTGTGAGCGAACAATGTGGTACTGGTCAGTCATTTGTTGTGTTAATTGTGAAAACGCGTCATCCAAAACTTCAGGCTGACTGGCCATCACCGCTTTGGTGTAGTCCTGGTTGGCCAATTCAGAAAAACTTGTGGGCAAGAAATCAATCTTCGCATTTAACATTTGCTGATAAATGGAAGGACGTAGATCTGTCATCGGATAGACAGCTTTAAAGTCCAGCACGTCCATCGGCAATTCATGCTGGTCCGCAAAATTGTGCAATAGTTCAAGTTGCTGTTTTGGCATTCCTTGTTTTGCCAAAACGACTTTATCTGGATTTTGAATGACTAAGGCACCATTAAACGTAATTGTATAGTCCTCGGCTCCTACTAATCCCAATTGCTCAATATAGGGCCAAATTGCATTAATCGGTCTGCCTGTACATAGCACTACTTTAACGCCCTGTTGTCCTAATTGTTTAAGTGTTGCCTCATTTCTGGCACTAATCTTTTTATCGCTAGTTAGCAGCGTACCATCCAAATCTAAGGCCACCATTTTAATCATGTACATTCCCTCACTTATCCATTTTCAACTATCATACTACAAAAAAAAGACGCTGACATAAGTCATCGTCTATTTTTCTTGTTCACGTTTTTGGACAATTTTGCGATCAAAATCTTCAATAAAGTTTAGAATTTCTTGCGCCTTATCTTCGCCAAACACATCAACCCAGCCGGCAAAGCGTTCTGTGACATTCTTGCTGATTTCACTTTCAACCTGTCGACCAACCTGAGTGAGGTGTAAAAATAAACGACGACGATCATGAGGATCTGCCCGTTGATAAACATATTTATGCTTAAGCAAAACCTTAATTTGTCTTGAAATTGCACTTCTCGTCACTGCTCGTCTATCCGCAATATCCATGAGCATTACCTTTTTTTGTGTTGCCACATCATGCAAAATAAGGTATTGTTCAAAGGATAGGTGATATTTGGCAGCTGGTTCAGAAATAAAACTATCTAAAGACTTCAAAGTCGACATATATAGTTCAATTGCCTTATTAAGTAAATCTTCTGAAGCCATATTGTTCACTCCTCAAATTGATAATTGCGTCAAAATTTAAATCAAATTCTCTTAATGTAATATGCATCATTTTCGACATTATGTCAATCCGTTAATCTTTAGGGGCCTTAATTAAACATGAATCTTGAACCTATTCATAAAACTGAATTAAATTTGTTAGATATCTTCATTAGTTTGTGTCGTCAATTTCATCTGACCTATTTTTTAATAGGTGGATCGATGTTGGGGGCCGTGCGTCATCATGGTTTTATCCCTTGGGATGACGACTTAGACGTTGGTATGCCACGCGCAGACTATAATCAATTTTTAAAATTGGCACCGGTAACCTTAGGGCACACTTCCTACTTTTTACAAACACCATTCACTGATAAAGACTATGGTTTGAGCTATGCAAAATTATTGGATTTGGATACAGAAATTGAAGAATTCAATAATGTTAATCAAGCAAAAAAAGGAATTTTCATGGATATTTTCCCTTTAGATGGTATTCCAGCAGCAGCTTCTGAACGCACCTCTCAAATCACCAAACTAAAATTCTACGATAGTTCAATCCTGTTGCGGCTCGGTTACCATCTTATCGATAGCCCCTTAAATGATATGTTCAAACCCTTGACTGTTAATCAGTACAACCAGGTTCGTCAATTGAAACGGAAACGAGACGACGTCTTACAACAATTCAATTCATCTGACCATACTGAGGTTAAAAATTTAGCTTCTCAATATAAATATGAAAAAGAAATTATGGCTGTTAGTGACATGACTGATCTAATTTCAGTCGAATTTGAACATTATAATGTCAATATTCCTCGGCGTTATGATTTACTTTTGACCCAGTTGTATGGGGATTATCGGCAGTTACCACCTGCTAAAAATCAGACTAATAAGCATTTTAAAAAAGTTGTGATTGATGGGCAGGAGCTTAATTAAATAAAATCCGGAGTTCTTGGCTGTGGTGGCCCTTGACTTCGGATTTTTTTGGGTTGTTTTTTTATTGCTGAAACGTGCTCCGAGCGACTGCTTCTTCCGGTTAACCCGATATTAGCAAAATCCCAAAACCTGGGATTTCACTAATATCACGTTAATCCTCAGAAGCAACCCGTCGCTCTGCGCACTCTTGTTTTATCTAACCACAATCACAGAACAAGGTGCATTCTGTGCCATGTAGCTTGCTTGTGAGCCGATGAAAATACTGTTCTTTTCTGTTGTTTCTGAGCCGCAAACTAGTAGATCTGGCTTGAAATCAGGGATTGTGTTTGCCACAATTTCTTTCCCTGGCTTTCCTTCACCGATAAAACCGCTGACTTCGGCTACCCCAAAATCAGTAGCCTTTTTGACGTATACGTCAACTGCTTGTGCCATCGCGTCACGGCGCTGTTCTAAGACTTCTGGTTGTAAACTATCATAAATACTGAGGTCTCTTGTTTCCAAAACTGTTACGACACCCAGTGGCACTGAATATGAATGAGCTAATGTGACAGCATAATTAAATGCTTTTTGTGATGAACTTGAATCATCTTCGTCTACTGCCACCAAAATTTTTTTAAACGTCATTGGTTGAACATCAAAATCAATTTTACGATTTCCCATTATAATTAATGCCTCCTTTGGCTTGACACTACAATAACATATTTATAATGATTCTCGAAGTTATTGGTTACTTAACACTGTTTTAACGATCAAATGAACAAATTGAGCATTTCCTTGGTCGTTAGGGTGCACGCTGTCTTTAGAGAACCATTCAGGATGACCTGAGCTGTATGAGTACCAATCAATCACATGAACGTTTTTATGTTTGTTATCTGTCTTATGAATCATATCATTGACTGGTTTTTGCCAATTTTTCGTTGGTACATGGGCTGTAATCCAGTAGATTTCATGTCCTGGGCCAATGGCTTGCAAGACTTTATCGACAGAATCTTGACTTAAGGCACCATTAGTACCGAGATTTAAAATCACAGTATGTTCAAGTTGCCCCTTAGCCGCTAGGCCATGAATAATATCTGGTGCTTGCCAAATTTGTCGACCGACAGCCGCCGAAACATAGGTTTTTGGCATTACAGCTTGTAAATCTTGCGATCCATCTACTAGCACAGAGTCACCAATGGCGGTTGCATTAATTTGTTTTGCTTTGCTGATTTCAGCACTCGTTAATGCATATTTAGTTGGTAATGATTTAGCATCCTGTTTTGTGACTGCTGCTTTACCACTTTTAATGGCTTCATTATGTTTTTTGGTTTGTTTGGCTTTTTGTGAAATTTGGGCCTGTAATTTGTTAGGCGTTGCTTTGGCCGGCTGCTGAATCAAGCCCACAGAAGCAACTGCAATTAAGACAACTCCGGGAACAATCGCCAGCCACTGGTACCAACCACTAGAAAAATCAAACCAGCTCTTAACCGTTTGACCCAAATTACGCCAGTTATAATGCAACAACGGTTGTTCAATAAAGCGATATGACAATTCGCTGATAACCAAGATAATCACTAACTCGGCTAGTGCATTCAGTACGGGATGATTAGCAATATTTTTAACTTGTGACTCATAAAAAACTAACACCGGATACTGATAAACGTAAATGCCATACGATCGTTGACCAACCCATTTGAACACAGGATTCGTAAACCAGCTGTTAACGTGCGCACCTGGGTGAACAATCGCTGCTACTAGTAACATTGCCATTAGACTAAAACCATACATGCCACCATAGTAAGTCACTGGTGATTGCCCTGACATTTTAAAATACGAAATCAAAATAATGATAATGCTGATGATACCAATGCCATCGAGAGTTCTAACAGCATTAGTATTAATATTGGCTCTCAGTTTATTTGCGGGCCAAATAACCGCCAGAAATGAGCCTAAGAAAATGGCAAAGATCCGTGTATCCGTACCATAGTAAACGCGGTTAATATTTTCAGGATTATAAAACACTGCCATCAAAATAGCTGACACAACTGACAATAACAAAAACAGCCATGCAATAATTGATTTTTTACTGATTAAACCAAATAACACCACAATCAGGACTGGAATAATCAAATAAAATTGAGCTTCCACTCCCAAAGTCCACAAATGAGTAAATGGCGACTCACCACTAAAGCGATCAAAATATGACTCACCGTGACCAATTTCCCACCAATTGTAAACATAAACAAGATTGGTCCAAATGGTTGCCCGAATATTATGTAATAAACCTCGTTGAAAAACTGTAATATAAGCCGTGGTCGCAATGAGCATGGTCACCAAAACTGGCGACAGACGCGTCAATCGCTTCCAATAAAAGCGGCCAAATTTAACTGTACCGGATTGTTGCCATTCTTTAATTAAATGGCTCGTAATTAAATATCCTGTGATCACTAAAAAGATAGGGACACCTAAATAACCACCTTGTAAAGTGGCTGGCAATAAATGATACACGATCACCCCAAGCACTGCGAGGGTTCTTAGCCCATCCAATCCCGTAATAAATCGTTTGCTTGCCATTTGACTCGCTACAAATTCTGGCTGCATGCCAGACTCCCCCTAATCGTCGTTTCAAAAAACACTTTTAACACATTTCATTATACGTCAATTGTACTGTTTCTAATAGTAAAATAGCCGTTCCTTTGTAGAAACTTAACCGGTTTGTTCTGTTTGTCTTCCCTTTATCGAGCCACTATAATTAAGAAAAACATAAAAGATGAGGTTAACTATGAAACCAGATCGTCTGCAAGCTTTTAGTGATGGCGTTTTTGCCATTTTAATTACCATTTTAGTCCTGGAATTTCACGTCCCCAGTTACCAGCATGATCACCTACTCGATGCCGTTATCAAACAATGGCCCATTTTCGCTGCATACATCGTTTCTTTTTTGTATGTGGGAACCTTGTGGCTCTTTCATCATGATTATTTCGACACCCTTAAAAAAATCAATCGCAACCTGAACGTGATTAATCTCATCGTGCTGTTTACGATTACCCTCGTTGATTACCCCACCAACTTGGTGGCTTCAGCAATTGCCAGTGCCAGCATTCCAGATATGAAAGTCGCTTTTATTATCTATGATTTTGTCGCTTTATTAATTTCAGCCTCTTTTGAACTTTTATATTGGTACGTTAATCATCATCCAGATTTTCGCCATGATCCGTTAAACCATACCCATCTCCATCAAATTATTAAGGGCGATCCAATTAGAAGTGTGATCATCTATACAATTGCATTACTGATTACGCCGTTTTCGATTGTTTTGGGTGCGTTGGCCTTGTTGATGGGCATCATCTTTCATACATTTGCCTACTTGCGGTTAAGCACCACAGCACAAAAAGTCCATCGTGATTAAATAACTGCACAAAAAAAACATCCTCACAATTGAGGATGTTAGTAGCTGCCCCGGTAGGATTCGAACCTACGACCCTTTGATTAACAGTCAACTATTCTACCACTGAACTACGGGGCAATATTTAAAAATCAACAATATTATTTATACCATATAACGCGCTCGTCTGTAAAGACTTTTTTGTATTTTTATCCAATATGATTTTCTTTCATAATCTTTTGGATAAGTTCTTGCATGGCGGGTGTTTTTTTCCATTCGTCCCAATGATCCATATCTTCGCCTTGCATCATATAGTTTTCGTTAATATAGTTTTCGTACTTACCAACACTTTGAGAATGAGGAATGTTTAATTGTAAAATGCGAACTTCTTTAATAAAGCCTCGTTCAGCTGCCAGTTCAGCGCGACCATTTTGAACCATATTTCCAATCTCAAAATATTTAGTGCCATCATTTCTAGTGATTTCTTCAATTAAATCTAAAACTTCATGCTGTGCCATTACTTGATCTCCCTTGAACTGATAACATCTATTCTACTGGATTTTGAAATTGAAAGCAAAATAAAAAACCACTGTTTCCGCAGTGGTTTGGCATAAGAGAGAAAGAGAATTGATTAGAAGGTAAATACTTAAATACCTTACGAATATTATAATAGTGCTAAATGTAAGCGCTGTCAATATAAAATTCTACTTTTTTTAATATTTCTTGGTTAATTGACTGGCAGCCGCCTGATCAAGCACAACCGTCACATTGGGATGCTGTTGTAAAACGCTAGCAGGACAGTCAGTTGTCACAGGTCCTTCCACCATTTGTGCTACTGCGTGGGCTTTATTTTCACCATAAGCCTCAATTAAAATTTCTTTGGCCTGCATAATTGTGCCGATTCCCATTGAATAAGCATAGCGAGGCACTTCGTTTTCATTCTCAAAAAAACGAGCATTAGCATCAATAGTGGACTGCGTTAAGGTCACTTGATGCGTCTTGGCATCAAGTGCAGTTCCTGGTTCATTAAAGCCAATGTGACCGTTACGTCCTAATCCTAGTAACTGTAAATCAATTGGGTGTTCTTGAATCAGTTGCTCGTATTCTTTGCTAACTGTCTGCGGATCTTTGTTTAAGCCGTCAGGCACGTATGATTGCTTAAATGGTTTTTGATTAAATAAATGTGTTTGCATAAAATAGCGATAGCTTTGTGGATGATCTGGTCCTAAGCCGACATATTCATCTAAATTAATTGAAATGCTATCTGTAAAGTCTAAATTACTTTGTACAATCTCATTATAGGTTGTAACCGGTGTTGAACCGGTCGCTAGGCCAAAAACATTGGCTCCGTTTTGTTTAGCTTCTTCGAATACTCGTAGGCCTTCCTTACCGCCTGCAATTTCATCTTTCACAACCTTAATTTTCATAATAATCCTCCCGCTTGTATTGGTATAGTCCAATTATAACGAATCATTTATTTGGGGTCAATAAAAAAGACAAAGAAATTTTCTTTGTCTTTTAATCAATTTAATTTATTAAATTTAATGTAAAATACCATTCAGTAATAAGACCATCAAGAGTCCGACTACCGAAATTATGGTTTCTAGAACAGTCCAGATTTCAAGCGTTTGTTTAACACTCAAATCAAAATATTCTTGGAACATCCAGAAACCAGCATCGTTAACATGTGATGCAGCCAATGAGCCGGCACCGATGGCAAGGGCCATCATGACAGGATCTGCCCCAATTGTGTGCATTAATGGTGTAACTAATCCTGCAGCTGTCATTCCAGCAACTGTTGCGGATCCGAGTGATACCCGCAATAAAACCGCAATCAACCAGCCTAAAATGATTGGTGACATGTGGGCGTGAACCATTAGTTCTTGAACGGCATGACCGACACCGCCATCAATTAAAACTTGTTTGAACGCTGATCCACCACCAATAACCATCAGAAGCATCGCAATTGATTTCATTGCATTTTCAAGCGTCTTACCAACATCTTTCATGCTCTTTTTGCGATGAATTCCCATTGACCACATTGCAAAGAGTAATGCAATTACCATGGCAATCATTGGGTTACCAATCATTGCCATAAAAGCATCAAAACCATGGGGATTCTTCGGTGTTTTACCACCTTCAAATACCAATTGATAAATGGTAGTTAAGGCCATAAAAATAACTGGGAATAATGAAGTTAAAGCTGAAAGACCAAAACTTGGTGTTTCGTCAAGATCGTATTGTTTAACTTCCCCAAATGCAGGCAATGACTTTTTAACTACAAAAGCGTCTGGAGCATACCATTGTGCTAATTTAGTGAACAAAGGTCCCGCCACAATCACACAGGGAATTGCAACAATAATTCCCATTAATAGCACTTGACCAATGTTAGCACCTAATGCCGTTGAAACAGCAGTTGGTGCGGGTTGTGGTGGCAAGAAGCCTTGCGTTGCTGACAAGGCAGCGGCCATTGAAAGCCCCAAATAAAGTAATGGTACTTCTGCTTCGAGGGCCACAGCGAAGACGATTGGAATTAAGAGAACCAATCCGACTTCGAAAAATAGTGACATTCCGATAATAAATGAAGCAACGACAATGGCTAACTGAAGCCGTTTCTTACCGAATTTATCAATCAAAGTTCTCGCGATTCGATACGAACCACCGGCGTCAGAAACTAACCGACCAATCATTGCGCCAAAACCAAAGACGATGGCTAATTCACCAAGTGAACTACCAATCCCATTTTTGATCGAATCGGCAATGTCGGCTGGGTTCATCCCCAACCCTAAAGCAACTAAAATTGATGTCACAATCAAGGAAACAAACGTATTTAATTTAACCTTGATAATCAGAACCAACAATAAGATGATTCCTAGTAATAAAATTGCAAATTCCATGATTTCTCTTCTCTCTTCTTTGAAATAACTTTAAAGCGTATTAAAGCATACCATCCATTATATGGAAAAGGTTTTCATATTTCAACGTAAATATTGAAATTTATTTTCACTATTAGCCATAACACTTGATTAAATGCTATTTTCAGGAAAAAAAAGATAAACCATTACTGGTTTATCTTTTTTATTGAACAGTCACTGATTTTGCCAAATTACGTGGTTTATCAACATCTAAGCCTTTGCCTAGACTGGTGTAATATGCGAGCAGTTGGGCTGGCACAACACTTAATAAAGGTGTCAATAAAGCATCAACATCTGGTAAGACGATTGTATCATCTGGCTGTGCAAGATGTTTTGTCACAATTGTTAACACATTAGCACCTCGTGAAACAACTTCTTGTAGGTTGCTTCTGGTTAATCCGGCCGTGCGGTCTTGCGTAATAATGCCAACTACTGGCGTATGCTCTTCGATTAAAGCAATCGTTCCATGCTTTAATTCACCAGAGGCAAATCCTTCAGCTTGAACATATGAAATTTCTTTGAGTTTTAAAGCTGCTTCCAGCGCAACCGACCAGTCAATTCCCCGACCAATGTAAAATGCATTGCGTGGTTTTGATAAGTAACGGGCTGCAACAGATTCTAGCTTTTCTTTGCTATCCACAATTGCTTGCATCCCGACTGCAACAATTCCAAGCTGATGCTTAAGGTCAAAATTAGCTGCTTCATCAATATTCATAGCCATGCCAAGGGCCTTAGCTAAAATTGCTTGAACAACTACCTGAGCCGTATACGCCTTTGTTGATGCGACAGCAATTTCAGGGCCAGCATCGAGTAAAACGGTATGATTTGCTTCACGCGATAAGGTCGATTTTGGTACGTTCGTGATTGTGAGACTTGGCCAGCCTTGTTTCTTAATATTAACCAATACTTCACGGCTATCAGCCGTTTCCCCACTTTGCGTGAGGAAAATGAAGAATGGTTTTTTCGACATAATAGGTTGTTCATAAGCGAATTCCGATGAAATGAACACTTGGGTTGGAATACCCGTTAAGCGTTCAAACATGCGAGCACCAACTAACCCAGCATGGTAACTGGTACCAGCACCAATAATGTAGAGACGATCTGCTTTTTTCATATCATCAAGCAAATCCTTACTAATGTTTGGTGTCCCATCTTCATCAAGGTACTTTTGGACTAACCGGCGCATCACAGCTGGTTGTTCATCAACTTCTTTTAACATATAAAATGGGTAAGTACCCTTATCCGCAGCACTGGCATCCATGTCGACTTTAAAGGTATCACGCTTCATTTCATTACCATCAAAGTCTTGAATATCAATGCTGTGTGGCTTGACTGTCACAACTTCACGGTCTTGCAATTCCATGAATGTATGTGTTTGCTTTAGCATCGCTACGGCATCCGAAGCCACCATATTAAAGTTTTTACCAACGCCAATTAACAATGGACTCTTATTTTTGGCCACATATAAAGTATCTGGTGTTTGTTTGTCCATCAAAACAAATGCATATGAGGAATCATCACTAACTAAGTGCAATACCTTTAAAAAGGCAGCCTTGGTTTCCATTTTGTAGTCAACTACAAAGCGATCCACTAATTGAACAATAACTTCAGTATCTGTTTGACTTTTGAAAGTCACATCGGCTAAATATTCTTCTTTTAATTGTTCAAAGTTTTCAATCACACCATTGTGAACTAAGTAAAAACGATCATCATCAGAATACTGAGGATGGGCATTTGTTTCACTTGGGACACCGTGGGTTGCCCAACGAGTGTGACCAATTCCTGTTGACCCTTGAATGTCATCAGTCAAGGCGTTTTCAAGATTTTTGATCCGACCCATTCTCTTTACGAGGTAATCGTGACCATTTTGATCATTCACGTAAATACCAGCTGAATCATAGCCCCGATATTCTAGTCGTTGTAAGCCATTAATTAATACCGAAACTGCGCGCTTCGTTCCTGTTACTCCTACAATTCCACACATTTTAATTCCACCCTTTGCCTATCTCTCCAAATTGGTATAGATATCTCTCTATTCTTTCGTTCCTTAAACAATTTACTATATTAATAATATTTTGCGGCCATGTCAATTATTTGCACCGATTGGTATATCTTTTTTAAGATTTTTTTCGTCTTTGATTTCAAAATGACGACAAAAGAAAAGATTGCTTGAAAAATGACTTCTCAAAACAATCTTTTTTGAGTTATTTAAGTTCAGCTTCGGCAACTTTAGCAATTTTTTGAACGTATTGGTGCACCATTTCTTTTGTGGGTGCTTCCGCCATAATTCGAACTAGCGGTTCGGTTCCACTTGGCCGAACAAGCACGCGACCATCACCGTGCATTTCTTGTTCAACTTCTTTGATGACCTCTAAGAGCGCTGGATTTTTTAAGGCAGCTTGTTTGTCGGTTACTTTGATGTTGACCAATTCTTGTGGATATTCAGTTACTTCATTAGCCAATTCAGATAATGGTTTGCCTGTTTGAGCAACTACTGACATCAATTGTAAGGCCGTTAACATCCCGTCGCCGGTTGTATTAAAGTCTAAAAAGACGATGTGACCTGATTGCTCGCCACCTAGGTTGTACCCATTTTCGAGCATTTCCTCAACAACATAACGATCGCCGACTTTCGTCTTAACGCTTGTCATGCCTGCTGCTTCTAATGCCTTGTACATACCTAGATTACTCATCACAGTTGTGACCACGGTGTCTTTTTTGAGACGGCCACGTTCATTCATGTATTTACCACAAATAAACATGATCTTATCGCCATCAACAATGTTTCCATTTTCGTCAATCGCAATACAACGATCTCCATCACCATCAAAGGCAACGCCCATTTGCGCATGTTGTTCAACCACAAATTTTTGGAGTGCCTCTGGATGGGTCGAACCAGTGGCCACGTTGGTGTTTAAACCATTTGGTGCTGTGCCGATAGTTGAAAAATCAACGTTCATATCAGCGAAAATATTAGACACAAAGCCACTTGTGGCACCGTTAGCAGCGTCAACAGCAACTTTTAGGCCGCTGAGATCACCAGAAACGGTTTGTTCAAGAAATTGCGTATATTTTAAGGCACCTTCGCGATAATCTGATACATTTCCTAATCCTTCATCGGAAGGTCGTGGTAAATCATCTGTTGGTGCATCGAGGATTTTTTCGATTTCGCCTTCTAATTCATCAGAAAGTTTAAAGCCATCGCCGCCAAAAAATTTAATCCCATTGTATTGAATTGGATTATGTGAAGCCGTCAGCATCACACCTGCATCCGCTTCTTGGGCACGAACCAAATAGGCCACTCCTGGCGTTGTGACGATGCCTAGTCGGAGCACTTCAATGCCGACTGATAGTAATCCGGCAACCAAAGCTTCTTCTAACATTTGACCGGAAATTCGCGTATCGCGAGATACTAGTACTTGGGGTTGTTTTCTTTTAGAGTGCTGTGTCAAAACATAGCCACCGGCACGTCCTAATTTAAAGGCCAGTTCGGGGCTTAAATCTGAATTAGCTACCCCACGCACACCATCCGTACCAAAATATTTTAAATCCATGTTTGTCCTCATTTCTGTTAATTAATCAATTAAGCAACATCGTCTATGATGATGCATTCTCATCGTCTCTTGATTCACTCGAATTACTTTCAGAAGAACTCGAAGTTGATTCTGTCTTGGTTGACGTTTTATTCGCACTGCTTGAATCAGTTGAATTTGAATCAGTACTTGTAATTGGTACCACAACGTTGGTTGTTTGTGGCGTGACAACGACACTCACTGTATTGCCATCCTTATCGATTGCTTGCAATGTCACATGGCGGTTAACATCTTTTTTCGCATTATTTGTAATGCTAATTGATGCAACCACTCGATCAACCTTATTAACTTCACTGACAGAGCCTGTCACCTTAACGTTTTGAATTGAAGAAGTTGGTTTGCCAATCTTATAACCGTCTGCAACCTTCTTTTGATTCAAAACAACATCGACCGGCATTGTCACCGTCTTACGATTTTCAATATTAACACTAATCTTGTCTGGTTTGATTTTATAATTTAAATCTTTGTTCAAACCGGTTTGCTTGATTGACACTTTATGTTTTCCAATACTGTAGTGATTGAGATCGACATAAACTTTAAAATTCTGCGTATTAGACGTAGTGGTCACTAATGCCGCAGGACCGGTTAATGTCACTTTGACTGTTTCAGGATAACCCGTGACCACGTATTTATCACTGTTAACTGTTAACTCAAGTGGCATCGTAATTGTTTTTGTTTTCGTTGAAGTTAATGATGAATTTGTTCCATTGTCATTAGCTTTACGAACATCCCCTAACTTACCACCATTCACATATACAAATAGTAAGATTGCAAAGACGAGAGCCGTCAAGCGATAAAACCAGCGATTTGAAAAGAAATTTGTTGTTTTATTTTTCATGATTGGACCCCTCCTTTGTAAAGAGATTTTCAATCATTTCTGGAATTGTTGGCTTGCTGGCAGGTTCATGAGAATAAAGTTGATCACGCAAATATTTCAAGTAATCATCTTGCGACATTCCCCGCAACAGCTCATTGTTTTGCGTAATGGAGATTTCACCGGTCTCTTCAGAAATAACGATGGTCAGTGCATCTGTGACTTCGCTGATTCCAACCGCCGCACGATGCCTAGTTCCCAATTCCTTTGGAATCAAGTTACTTTCCGATAATGGTAGATAGGCAGCGGCCACTGCGATTTTGTTGTTTTTAATAATCACAGCACCATCATGCAATGGTGTATTTGGAATAAATGTATTAATTAATAACGCACCCGTAACATCCGCATCCATTGGAATTCCAGTTTCAATATATTCTTCAAGCCCAGTTTCCATTTGAATGGTAATCAAAGCACCAATTCGTCTTTTCGACATGTATTGCAGTGCCTGATCTAACTGCGTAATCAGTGCTTCTTCATCTTCGTTTTCCCGCTTATTTCGCGTAAAAACAGTTCCACGACCAATATGTTCGAGGCCACGGCGAATTTCTGGCTGAAAAATCACGACCATTGCAATAACACCCCAGTTAATAATTTGATCCATAATCCAGGACACAGTTCCTAGACCAACGTACCAACTGATTAGTTTAACAATGATAATAACCACAATTCCACGAAACAGTTGAACCGCTTTAGTACCACGTAGTAGTACCATCAGTTCATAAATTAAAAACCAAACGACTAAAATATCGATTAGTCTGATCACATTTTGCCATGTGAGGATTGCACCCCAATTTACGGCCATAGCATTACCTCCAGATTAATTCCTTGTATATTATATCATGGACCATAAAAAAACCGTTAAAATATTAATAAAAGTCTAAATTAAGGGATAAATTGACATCCGCAGTCTATTCTTTGATAATCTTGAATACTATAACTATCTAAGGAAAGGGGTAATTTAATGACAACACAATGGAAAATCAGAATTTTCTTTTGGGCATATATCTTATTTTTATTAATTTTTGTCCACGGTACCTTTAGTTTTTTGGCCCTAAATACATTACTAGGCTACGTACCCATTGAATTATCCTTTCATCTCCTCAAAATGAAACACAAAAAATCACTGAGTTTTGTGCTCCTTTTCTTGATCTGGTTACTTTTTTATCCCAACGCACCGTACGTTTTAACTGATTTATTTCATTTATCCTTATTAAATCCACATAGTCTTTCAACTGGCTTAATCAAATCTACGCCGGTCATTTGGCTCAATTATACATACTTAATCATTAGTGCTTTAAGCTGTGCAATCATTGGGACCATTCAACTAAAAAAAGTTTGTCAGCAAGTGACAAACTCTTGGTTACCACACCTACATCTCAGCCAGCCACTACTGGTGGTAGTTTTGACGATCTTATCAAGCATTGGTATTTATATGGGTCGTTTCTTACGAATCCACTCGCTCTACGTGTTATTAACCCCCACCTGGATCATTGGACAAATCAGCCATATGTGGACCACAAATATGTGGTTATTCACGTTATTTTTAACTGTGATCCAGCTTGTTTTGTATTGGCTCATGTCACTGACTGCTAATCAGGATCAGTTGCCATCATGACCACGTTTTCAGAGTAATTCACATACGATTGTAATTCTTGCGCCGTTTCTGGCGCTATTTTTTTATTCTCAAGTAACTGAATAATCCCATTTCTTTGTGCCGTCAAAGCCGCAATACGTAAACGTTCAAGTTGTTCTTCATACCGTTGTGCATTTTTTGAATGAGGAAACTTAACTTTTTCAATGCGATTGCGATACATCACAATCAAATGATAAATCGATTGACGATTGACGGGAATTTGTTGCTCTTTGGCACTAGCGGCATAGCGCGATAATGCGTTAATTGCTGCTTTAGCGGTTTCTTTATCAATCAATTTCTTTTTAGCGACGTTTTCATCTTTACTACTGAGCCACCACTTCAAGGCATGGAAAAAGTTACGTAATCCCTGACGGATTCTTTTAGCGGTCCACCAGTTAGTCGATGAATTAAATTCCTTACTCAAACGCGTTTCCATTTGATTAATTCTTCTGAGTGCTTGATAGTACTCATCATCAGTCACAATTTTTTTAGCCACCATTTTTTGCAAGGCTTGACGTTCGCCTTCAAATGCCACTCGTCGTAACTTCATTTCCTCACGCAGCATCTCTTGTAATTCTTCATCAGATTGATAATTCAACTGTAGTCGTCTCATCAACACCTGATAATTTAAAATCAAATCGTACGCCGCCATTTGATTATCTTCACGTCGATTTTCTTCAATGGTTTGAATTGCCAACTGCATTAAGAAATACCGGGCGCTTTTTTCGTCCATGTAGTTGCTGTTCAACGTCTTCGTAGTTGCTTCCGTTAACTCATCAACTTGATCGGGTTGACTACCACGCGTTAGTAAAGAAAAGTTTGCTTGTGATACCAGCGGTAAGGTCACCGTGGCCACAACCATACTTAAAATAATGACACCCGCCGCAATAAAGAGCATCAATGAGCGCTCTGGGAATGGCGCACCACTCGCAATTGTCATTGGCACTGACAAAACCCCGGCCATTGTAATTGCGCCACGCACACCAGAAAGGCCAGCCAGGAAGGCTGATTTGAGGCTTAGGTTGGCCCGCCCACGTTTCGCAATAAAATGTTGATACAATTCGTAGGTATAAATCCAACCAATTCGTAGGAATAAAATTACCAGCCAGACGACAACCACTGCGAGCACCGCCACCCAAGTGTTAATTTCAGAACTCTTGATCGTATCACGCATGGCAATCGGCAATTCGATTCCTAAAATGACAAACACAATTCCATTTAGCAGATAAATGACGATATCCCAAGTTTTTTCGGTAACTAAATGAATCTCTGGTTGTTCATCCACAACTTTGTTATCTCGCGTATTGGCCAGAATACCTGCGGCAACGACTGCAATTACACCTGAAGCGTGGAATAATTCTTCAGTCATTAAGTACACAATAAATGGTGTCATCAATTTGAATATGACATTGAAGACCACATCGTAAATATGTTGATTATGTAACGCGTCATTCAAAAACTGAATGATGAGCATGATGACAAGACCAGCAATGAGGCCCACTAACGCCGTATATAAAAAGTCACCGGTCGCTTGACTGAGTGAAAAATAACCAGTTGTGACCACAGCAACCGCGTACTTGAACCCAATCAAGCCAGAAGCATCGTTGATTAAACTTTCGCCGCTCACTAGATGCAAAATGTCATCATCTAAGTTGGCTTGCTTGGCAATAGATTGCACCGCCACTGGATCAGTTGGCGATAAAATAGCCGCCAACGCAAAAGCCACCAGTAATGGCATCCGTGGTACAAATGAATAGATTAAAAAGCCGCCCACAATGGTCGTGACAAACACGAGTAAGATGGCATTTCCAAAAATCGGTCCTTTAAGCTTCCAAAGTTCCTGTTTGGGAAATTTACGACCATCATTAAACAATAACGGTGCGATAAACAATAGTAGAAACCAGTCTGTTTCGAGTGGAATTTTAACTTTAAATAACAGTGCCACTAATAGCCCCAGCACAATTTGAATCAAACTAACTGGTATTTTAGCCAAATAGTGGCTTAAGACATTGGAAAATAACACGAGCACGACTAACGCAATAACAGCCTCTAAAATTGGCACTGGGCTTATTCCTCCTTTGACAAAAAAATGAGTGGTTTTCCACTCATCACCTTTAGTTACATTTCACGACCAATAATGCGGACTTCAGTTTGTAAGGCCACACCAAATTTTTGTTGCACGGTTTCTTGCACGTGATGAATGACATCAACGTAATCAGACGCAGTCGCACCACCGACGTTAATAATAAAGCCGGCGTGTTTTGTTGATACTTGAGCACCGCCCGATGTGTAACCTTGCAAGCCAGAATCATGAATTAATTTACCAGCAAAATAACCTATCGGTCGTTTAAAGACACTACCACACGACGGCCATTCCAATGGTTGTTTAGCAGCACGCCGTTGATTTAAATCAGTCATTTGAACACCGATTGAAGCCTTGACGCCCGTTTTCAACTTAAACTGGGCTTCTAAAACGATTGCTCCATTTTCTTGCAGGCTACTATGACGATAACCAAATTCCATTTGTTCAGCGTCAATTGTCGTTAATTGACCCTCTTTTGTAATCACAGTGGCGGAATCAAAGACATCTTTTGTTTCACCACCATACGCACCAGCGTTCATAAAGACGGCACCACCGACGCTCCCAGGAATGCCACAGGCAAACTCTAAGCCAGTTAACCCAGCCTGATAAGCGGCGTTTGAAGCGTCAATAATCGCTGCGCCGGCCTGAGCAGTAATCGTTGTTTGGGTGACCGTAATTTGATTCATTAAAGTTAATATGATGACCAATCCGGCAATTCCTGAATCACTCACAATCAGGTTACTAGCATTGCCTAACACAGTGATGGGTAGCTTTTGTTCATGTGCATAAGCAACCAATTGCTTTGTTTGCTCAATATCTTTAGGAAATGCTAAATAATCAGCTGGTCCACCCGTATCGGTATTTGTGTAATCAGCCAACGGTGCATCTTGTAATATTTTAATTTCTGGAAAAGTGGTCCTAATGTCATTTTTCATGATTGATTCCTCTAACAGTATTAGTGATATTATTGTACCATGAATTGACGTTAGAAATGAAATACAGGGCTTTACTTCACCATTATTTAATGACTAAAATAGACGTAATATAAACAAGGGAGTCACATTATGAAATTTATCTCATGGAACGTGAATGGTCTACGGGCAGCCGTTAAACATGGATTCGTTGACACATTTAATGAATTAGATGCCGACTTTTTTAGTATTCAAGAATCCAAACTACAAGCTGGTCAAATTGAACTCGAATTACCCGGTTATCACCAATACTGGAACTATGCTGAAAGAAAAGGTTACTCTGGAACCGCTATTTTTACAAAGCATGACCCTGATAACGTCACTTATGGCATTGGTGACCCTAAATTTGACGATGAAGGTCGCGTCATTACTTTGGAATATCCATCATTTTATTTAGTCAATAGTTACGTGCCTAACTCTGGTCAAGCTTTAAAACGTCTTGACTATCGCCAAGAATTCAACGTGGCCATGCAAGCTTATTTGAGCACTCTTGCGCAAAATAAAAGTGTCATTTGGTGTGGTGATTTAAATGTGGCTCACCAACCGATTGATTTAAAGAATCCTACTTCAAACCATCATGCAGCTGGGTTTACTGATGAAGAGCGGAATGACTTTACTAAACTACTGGATGCTGGCTTTACAGATACCTTCCGCCATTTCTATCCGGACCAACCCGATAGCTATTCTTGGTGGTCATATCGTTTTCACTCACGCGACCGCAACGCTGGGTGGCGAATTGATTACTTTGTCACCTCAAATGATTTAACGGATCATTTAACCAACGCCGCCATTTTAAACGATGTGTTTGGTTCTGATCACTGTCCTGTTGAATTAGATGTTACTTTTAATTAAATCAAAAAAGTTGAATAAACCAGCGTTATTCTTTACACTACAGAAAAATAAAGTAAGGTGAGAAAATTGAATTTTGTGGCAATGGATTTTGAAACTGCAAGTGCCAAACGATATAGTGCTTGCTCGCTAGCTTTAACAATCGTACGTAATGATCAAATTGTCGATGAATTTTACTCGTTAATTAATCCACCGACTGAATTTAGTTGGCGCAATACTAGGATTCATGGTATTGATTTAGAAGATGTGATTGATGCGCCCACATTTCCAGAGGTGTGGCAACATGTGAGTGCCTTTTTTGAACGGCAAAAATTGGTAATTGCACATAACGCACCATTTGATAATGGTGTTTTAAAAAGTACATTAGATTACTACGATCTGCACCAACCGACCTATTTAACATTGGACACTGTCCGCACCAGTCGTAAGTTTTTCCCTGATTTTCCCAATCACAAGTTAGATACAGTCTGCGATCAATTACATATTGATCTGCACCATCATCATAATGCCTTAGACGATAGTCAAGCTTGTGCCAATATTTTACTGTATCAAGCTCATAAATTTGGCAATCAACCACTTAAACCATTTGTTAAAATTGCAAATTAAAAAGTATTTCACACCAGTGAAATACTTTTTTAGTTGCTGACTGAACGTACCATTTCAATAATGGTTTGTGATTGACCATCATGAGTTATGACCTGTTCGGATGTTTTTGTAAATGCCATTTTTTGATAGAGGCCAATTGCGCGCTCGTTATCAGCCACCACACTGAGCTGCAACTGATGTAAAGCACTAAACGTTTCAAACCAATAGATTGCCTCGTCTAACAACGCAGTTCCAATTTTCATACCCCAAAATGGTTTATCGACCGCAATCCCAATTTCACCAGCGTTCGTATCAGGGATCCTTGAGACTGTCACTAGGCCAATGAGTTGATCACCTAATTTCGCTAACATCATCAGGTTGTCATCGGTTTGGTTGATTTGTTCGATGCTATGAGCCTCACTTGCGACAGACAGTCGTTCAAACTGGGCGGTAATTGTGACAAAATCCGATTGTGTCTGGACAGTTCGTAATAATTCCAAAATTTTGGCAGCATCAGCAGGTTGCGCCATCACAATTTCAACTTGTTCACTCATTTTGCCACCGAGCGACAAGTTGCTCATAGTGCTTCCCGACTGGTTTAATTTCAATCGTTCGTTGCATCTCATCATCCGTACGTTCAAATCGAATAGTCAAAAATTGACTCGGTAGTTCGTCCACAATAAACTGGGCCCATTCGACAATGCTAACACCGTCACCATCAAAATATTCTTCTAAGCCCATGTCAGCTCCGCCACCATTTTCCAACCGGTAAACATCCATGTGGTACAACGGCAGTCTGCCAGTCATGTATTCGCGAATAATGGTAAACGTTGGACTTTTAATTGTATCAGGAATATCCAAGCCGCGCGCTAAGCCTTTGGTAAAAGTTGTTTTACCAGCACCTAAATCACCATCCAGTAAAATCAGGTCGCCGGGTTGCAAATACTGGGCTAATTTTTCACCCTGATGCATGGTTTCTTCTGCACTATTCAATTTAATTTTCATCGTCAATCACCTTAAATAAAAGACGAACACCGTATTCTTCGATAGTGTCCGTCAACTTCATCTTTTTAACTATAGTGCTTGTGCAGCAGTAATAATTGAAACTTTGTAAACATCTTCTTCATTACTTCCACGTGATAAATCAGAAATTGGAGCGTTTAGTCCTTGTAAGATTGGGCCAATGGCTTCAAAACCACCAAATCGTTGCGCAATCTTGTAACCAATATTTCCTGATTGTAATTCAGGGAAGATAAAGACATTTGCATGGCCTGCAACTGTTGAGCCTGGAGCTTTTTGTGCCCCAACTGATTCAACAAAGGCAGCATCAAATTGTAATTCACCGTCAACAGCAAGCTTTGGATCTAATTCATGGGCAAGATCAGTTGCTTCTTGCACTTTGGTAACCATGTCACCTTTAGCAGAACCCTTAGTTGAAAAACTAAGTAGTGCCACTTTAGGATCAATACCAAATAATTCAGCTGTTTGTGCGCTTTGAACGGCCACTTCAGCCATTCCAGGTGCATCTAATTCAATATTAATGGCACAATCTGCAAAGACGTAACGTTGATCACCTTTTTGCATGATGAATGCACCGCTAATTCGCTTACTACCTGGCTTAGTTTTAATAATTTGTAATGCTGGACGAACGGTATCACCAGTGGCGTGAACCGCACCAGAAACCATGCCGTCAACTTTCTTCAAGTAAACCAGCATCGTGCCAAAATAACTAACATCTTTTAGCATTTCAGCAGCTTGTTCTGGTGTGTTTTTACCCTTACGACGTTCAACTAATGAGTCCAACATTTCTTTTTTATCAGCTTCTGGATAGGTAGCAGGATCGATAATTTGGACGCCAGTTAAGTCAAAACCGTTTTCGCTAGCTGTCATTTCAATTTCTGCTTGTGTCCCGAGTAAAACAGGTGTGAGTAAACCATCTTTTTGTAGACGAATTGCTGCACCTAAAACACGTTTGTCTTCTCCTTCTGGGAAAACAATCGTTTTGTTTTGCCCTTTAATCTTTGCTGATAATTCTGAAAATAAATCCATGCCTAATGCCTCCAATTAATTTGATTAATTCGCTCGTTGATGCAATTCATCAACTTCCACATGCTGTGGTAGTTGCCAATCAATTGGTGCCTCTCCCATTGCCACAAGTGCTTTGTTTGTTTTTGAAAATGGTTTTGAACCAAAGAATCCGCGATTAGCAGATAGCGGACTTGGATGAACGGACTGCAGTACCACATTCGTTTCCGTATTAATTAACGAAATCTTGTTTTGTGCAGCTCTTCCCCACAAGATAAAAACAACTGGCTTCGAACGTGCCGATAATGCACTAATCGCAGCATCGGTTAATTGTTCCCAGCCCTTGCCTTTATGTGAGAAAGCTTGTCCATCACGTACCGTCAAGACAGAGTTTAATAACAAAATTCCCTGATCAGCCCATTTTTTCAAGTAGCCGTGATTAACAGGGGTAAAGCCAACATCACTTTGTAATTCTTTATAAATATTTTGTAGCGATGGTGGAATCTTAACTCCAGGTAACACAGAAAAACTACATCCATGTGCTTGATGAGGACCGTGATAAGGATCCTGGCCTAAGATGACCACTTTCACTTCTGAAAATGGTGTCCATTCAAATGCTTGAAAAATATGATGCATTTCAGGATAAATCACTTGATGTGAATATTCATCTTTCAAAAAATCATGCAATTGTGCATAATAGGCTTGATTAAACTGCGGTTCTAACACGTCCCACCAATCATTGTGAATAAATGGTTTCATAAACAAAGCACCTCTGCATTAATTTTAGCATATTCCCTGATAAATTAACATTTAACATCTGATAATTTTTCGATTTCACAATTCACAATATCGCCATCGGTTTTAAAACATGATAAGATGGTTCTAAATTTAAGCGTAATGAAGGAGGGAGTTCAGTGAGAAAACTGTACATCCACCAACACTCAGCTGATTTACGTGGTGCAAGTGTCGTTCAAGATGAGCACGGTAATTCAATTTATTTACTGGTTGGTAAATGGGGATTACGTCAAGATGTCTTATCTCTTTATGACCTACAAGGTCAGGTGCTAGCTGAAGTTAAGCAATTAAGTTTTGGATTATTACCCAAATTTTCGATTTATGAAAATCAACAACAAGTTGGAACCGTTGGTAAATCATTAGGTTTTGTTCGTGAAATGATTTATATTCGCGGGTTAAATTGGATCATTGTGGGTAACATTATCAGTAATCGCTACAAGGTTTTCCATGGTACCACTTTAATTTTTTCACTAGCACCAGTGAAATATTCAGGTGGCGACTATCATGAATTGATTGTTGAACATGAAGAAGACGAGCCCGTTAGTATTGTGATTGCCAGCGTTCTTGATCATTGGTCACGTAAAAAAGAACGTCATCCTAAACGCATTGGACAGCGGGAGTTCCCGTTGGATGCGCAACGATCGTTTTTTGTTAATTTTAAGAAGTGACTTGTTTTCGTTATTATAAATCATTGCTGAACTTATTTTGGTGATGGTTCTTTTTTTTGTTGCTGAAACGTGCTCCGAGCAACTGCTTCTTCCGGTTAACCCAAATAAAAGGGAGGTCACAAGTCTGTGACCTCCCTTTTATTTACGTTAATCCTCAGAAGCAACCCGTTGCTCTCCGCACTCTAATAGCGTTTCATAACCCTTTCAATCTGACGATCCTGTTCACGTCTCTTAAGTGATTCACGCTTATCGTATTCGTGCTTTCCTTGAGCTACTCCTAATAAGACCTTGGCGTACCCGTTTTTGATATACATTTTTAATGGTACTAATGTCGTTCCCTTGGAACTCAAGTCACCACTTAATTTTTTGATTTCTTTTTTGTGTAGCAATAATTTTCGATTCCGTAAGGGATCTTGATTAAATTGATTGCCAAAATCGTACGGGCTGATATGAACATTCATCAACCACGCTTCGTTATTTCTAATTTGAGCAAATCCATCTCGTAAATTAACACGTCGATCACGAATTGCTTTAATCTCAGTGCCCGTGAGCACAATACCAGCTTCATACGTATCGGAAATTGAATAATCGTGTCGTGCTTTTTTATTTTGTGCCATCAAATTATTATTTTTGGCTGTTTGATGTTGGTGAGCCATTGGATTCACCTCGATTTTGATTAGTGATTGTTATTGGAACGATGACTAGGTCTTGATCCTTCGTGTCTTCTGCTTTGACCACGATTAATTTGTCGGTTATTGGTGTGACCCGCTTCACGATGGTGATTATTGTGGCCATTGCCATTACTATTTTGATGATTATTGTTACGACGATTGTTAAAGCGTTTATTTTCTGGACGTGGTACTCGCAACTTAGTCGTTGGCGCCGATTTAGGATCAACTAATTCGAAATCAACTTCACGTTGATCTTTGTCAACTCGTAATAATTTAACCTTGATTGGTTGCCCAATCGTAAAGATCCGATGATACTTACGACCGACTAACGCCATGTGTTTTTCTAGATATTCATAATAGTCGTCTTGCATGACACTAATATGAATAAGGCCTTCAACCGTATTCGGTAGGGCCACAAACAAGCCAAACTTCATGACTGAACTGACCACAGCATCAAACGTTTCACCCACATGATCTTCCATGTATTCTGCTTTTTTCATGCTATCGACGTCACGTTCAGTATCAATACCACGACGTTCAGCAACAGATGTGTGTTCTGCAATTTCGGGGAGTTTATCTTCGTATTTTTCTTTAGCTTGTTCGCTTGTTCCTTGAGCTGCATACCATTTAATCATGCGGTGAACAGTTGTATCCGGATAACGTCGAATTGGTGAAGTAAAGTGCGTGTAGTATTTGGCACCTAGGCCAAAGTGTCCCAGTGGATCTTCGGAATACTTCGCTTGTTTCATGCTCCGTAACATCATGGTTTGCACCATTTGTTCTTCAGGGGTTCCAGCAACTTCTTTTAAAACATTTTGTAGCATCTTTGGCTTCAAATTATTGGCATCCCCATGTACCGGATGGCCAATGACATTCATAAATTCAAAGAATGTTTTGATACGTTCACCATCTGGCGTTTCATGGACACGATATAAGAATGGAACATGTAATTTTTCAAAATGTTCAGCAACTGTTTCATTGGCAGCCAGCATAAATGATTCAATCATGCGTTCTGACAAACCACGATCACGTAATTGAATATCTGTAGGATGACCATTTTCATCCACGATAATTTTTGCTTCTGGCGCTTCGAAATCAATGGCGCCACGACGTTTCCGGCTCTTTAATAACACCTTGTGCAGCTCAGCCATATCCTCAAACATTGGCACTAATTCATGATACTTGGCCCGTGTTTTTTCGTCGTGCGCTTCTAAGATGGCATTCACACCCTTATAAGTCATACGGGCATGTGACTTCATCACACTAGGAAAAATTTTATGACTAACAACTTGACCGTTTTCGTCAATTTCCATCTCACAACTCATCGATAACCGTTCCACACCGGGATTCAGAGAACAAATCCCATTAGAAAGACGACGAGGCAACATTGGGACCACTCGATCAGTTAAGTACACAGACGTCCCGCGCTTATATGCTTCAGCATCAAGTGGTGTATTTTCTGGTACATAGTGACTGACATCCGCAATGTGAACACCAAGATGAAAGTTACCATTCGGTAATTTCCAAGCGACGACGGCATCATCCAAGTCTTTAGATTCAATACTGTCAATGGTAACTAATGGCTGGTCTGTAACGTCAACACGGCCTTTTTTCTCATTATCACTAACACTCTCTTCAACTGCATTCGCTTGTTGCATCGCTTCGTCAGAAAACTCATGAGGAACATCGTGCGCATAAATGGTTGACAAAATATCAACACCAGGTTCATTCACATCCCCAACGACTTCTTTAGCCACACCACTCATCATTTTAGGATGTTCATCAGTTGGATACTGGGTAACATCAGCGGTGATCACTTCACCTTCTGATGGTTTCAAACCTTGGTCAGTCACCAAAAATTGATAACTAGAGATTTTCTTATCTTTAATGACCACTTCACCAATATAACCAGATTCATTGGTGAGTTTAAATTCACCAACCACTTGGGCATAGTGATGCGTGATAATTGAAGTCACTTGTCCTTCTGGACCACGATCGGAACCCGGCTTACTTGGCCGCAAAATATCGACTTCAACCTCGTCACCATTCAATGCATGCATGGTGTGATCAGGATTGATGTAAATATCTGGTTCGTCTGGATCGTAGGCAACAAAACCAAATCCTTTATCATTACCATGAAAAATGCCAGTTAAAATTGGTTTCTTTGGAATTGATTGGAATTCACCGCGATCGGTCACTTGCACTTCGTGTTCCCGCTCCAATTGTGCCAGTGCTTGAATGATTAATTTAAATTCATTGGCATCATTCATATTGAGTTGCGTTGCCAATTTTTCTGCAGAATAGCTAATTTCAGCGTTTCCTTGCAGGTGTTTAGCAATTTGTTCTTTTACATTGTTAATTTCTGTCATTTTTTCCCTCAGTTAAAAATATTTTCTAAATAGTTGGCAACATCTTCTTCTAATTGTCGATGTGCTTTATTAACGGTAATTACGTGTGAAGCACCTTCGTAAAAATGGTAATCCACGACTTGACCATTTTGTTCCAAGGTTTGCTTTAACCGCTCACCTGAATCAGAACTAATCATTTCATCTGCCCCACCTTGGCCAATAAAAAATGGTGTTTTAATTTGCCCTAATTGTTGAGCTACTTCCGTCGTATATTGATTAATATCTTTTAAGTGGTCATTAATATGTTGTTTTAGCCAATCTAAATCCATCTCTTTTTGGGCCGGTGCCACTTGTTGCTGATCATAAACTGCAGCTGCCATCTTGGGAAATTCGGTTGGCACGTTTGTTTTGCCAATACTAATGATTGGCGAACTAAAGACGCCACCGCCTAACAGTCGTTGATCATTTTCTAAAGCTTTGGTGGCAAAAATACCACCGAGCGACAATCCAAAAATTGTGATTTTCTGATAGCCATGCGCTAAGACATGTTCAATGGCGTCTTGCGTATCTTGCCACCATTTTTCTGGTGATCCTTCCAGCAAGATATCCTTAGGTTCGGCAGTTGCATGACCAGTAAAAATGGGCGCATAGACGGTGTAATCTAATTTTTCTAAGAAACGCGCTAATAAGCGCATATCGTTACTATTACTAGCAAACGCGTGCAATAAAATGACTGCGTTTGGGCCGTGCTCAAAGAAAAATGGGGTTGGCTTTCTCAACATTTTAATCACTTACTTTCTAATCGATATTAAAAAGCCTCCTGTCACTAACAGGAGGTTAATAGTTAATTTAATGTGATGATAAATAGACTAACGCGAGTGCTAGGATGAAGAATATCGCACCAAAAATGGTGGTTGCAATTTGCATCACGGCTTCAAATCCACGTGCCTTACGACGTGAAAATAAATCTCCTGCACCACCAGTTAATGCTGACATTGCATCGTTATTGTCTTTTGCTGGTTGCATCATGACGCACGCAATCAGAATAACACACACTATTAAAAATAATGTTAATAATAAATTATACAAGGAAACGTCCTCCTACGATATTACCCGTTACAAATCTAGTACATTGTATCATATCATAATATTTGATACTAGTCTTTTGTAACTGAATTATTTGCTGAAGCCGCTTGCCTAATCTGTTTCATAATTTGTTTAGCACGTTCTTGTGGCAGTGAAATCATCAACGTATCGCCTGCCTGCAAAATTGTATCACCATGCGGCAATAGTTGCTTATCCCCTCGTTCAATGGCATAAACTAACATATTTTTGGGCCAACTATAATCTCTAATCTGGATGCCATCTAATTCGGAATCGGCAAAAATAGAAACGGACAAAACATCTAGTTTGTCATGAGTAATAACTGGTTGCCGTTGAATCATTTTGTTTAACAGAGCTTCATAAATAGGAGCACCATTAAGCTGGTCTACAACCAAATATGCCACAATCGACACAAGTGCCAATGGCATTAAGTGGCCTAACGAGCCAACCATCTCAGTAATCAGTAAGATAGCTGTAAAGGGTGCTTTACCAATACCCGCAAAATAACCTGCCATAGCGTAAATAATAAAATTAGCCACAAATTGAGGTGCTAATAAATGTAAGACCACCAAACTTTGGGCAAACAGGCCACCAATCACGGCCCCGATTGTTAGGATTGGGAGAAAAATACCCCCAGGCAATCCTGAACCATAACTAATCATGGAAAAAACAAAACGCAGTAGCAAAAGACCAGCTAACATGGTTACAGATAAACGAATACCAGAAAGCGTCACGATAATGCCATTTCCACCACCCAGAATCTGTGGGAAATACCAACCAATCGGGATGACTAGTAAAAAAGGCACCATTGGATAGAGTGATTGCGGAACTCGATGAAGAACACCGTACATTTTTGGCAAATTTAACAACGTGATTTGGTATAGGCGACCTAACAACCCAAGCACAATGCCTAACAAAATGAGATAGCCGTATTGTTGCAGCGGTAACGTTTGCGTATAAGCAATGTGTAAAACTGGCGTTAAACCAAAAAAAGTTAGTGATACAAAATTAGACATCATTGCACTGACTAATGCTGATAGCCAAATTAGAGGCGAAAAATTATGGTAGACTTCTTCCAAAATAAACATCGTGCTCGCAATTGGCGCATTAAATGCGGCCGACAATCCTGCCGCAGCTCCCGTCGCAATCGAGACTCGCGTATGGACGATGTCGTCACGCTTAAAACTTGAAAAACCTTGGCCTACAGCGGCACCTAATTGAATTGAAGGTCCTTCTCTACCTAGAAACAGGCCAGAGCCAATTGACAAAACACCACCAATAAATTTTTGCCATAGAACAGGCCACCATTTTGCATGATACGAACCGCCTAGCTGTCCTTCGACTTGTGGAATTCCAGAACCTTTGATGTCTGGATTATGGGTGATTAATTTTCCTAACCCATAGGCCAGCAACAAACTACCTAAAATCCACTCGGGTAAATATTGTGGTGCAGTGTGCAGCCATTGGTAACATTTTTGCACGACCACCAACCCATATTGAATTAATAAGCGGAAAGTGCTGACGACAATACCGGTAAATAACCCGATGATAAGGCCACGCACGACTTGGGTCCATTTTGAATTATCTAATTTAATCTTCATCTTAATACTCCGTTAGTTATGTTAGTTTCAGTTTAGCACAAGAAGAAGGTTGAAAATTTAAATTTATGTCATAGAAAAAGCATTTTGCAATGACTTTTCAATTTTATGACTACATTGGTTGCGAAAACCAACTTCCTCCGGTTAATCCAAATAAAAAAGCAGTCACAAGTTCTGTGACCACCTTTTTGTTTACATTAATTTTCAGAAATTAACCTAATTTCTCTCTACTCTTACTTGTTGACAATATCTTCGCGAGCTTGTTCGCTGAGATTGTAGAATGAGTGGATACCCTTATATTGGGCTACTGTGTCAGTTAATTGATCTTCGATTCTCATCAATTGGTTGTACTTAGCGATACGGTCTGTTCGGCTCATTGAACCTGTTTTGATTTGACCTGCATTTGTTGCCACAACTAAGTCAGCAATTGTTGTATCTTCTGTTTCACCTGAACGGTGAGAAACAATGGCTGTGTAACCAGCTTCTTTAGCCATTTCGATGGCTTCAACAGTTTCAGTCAAAGTACCAATTTGGTTAACTTTGATTAAGATTGAGTTGGCAGCACCCATCTTGATTCCTTTGGCAAGGTAATCAGTGTTCGTTACGAAGAAGTCATCCCCAACAAGTTGAACTTTCTTACCAAGTTCACTTGTAATTGATGCCCAGTCGTCCCAGTTGTTTTCATCAATTGGGTCTTCAACAGAAATGATTGGGTACTTGTCAATAATGCCTTCAAGATACTTAACGAATGCTGGTGTATCAAATTCTTCGCCAGTTGACCAACGAAGCTTGTACTTCTTATCTTCATCATTCCAAAGCTCTGAAGCAGCCACGTCAATTGCAATCGCAATGTCTTTACCTGGCTTGTAGCCAGCTTTTTCAATGGCATTCACAAGGTATTGTAATGGTTCTTCGTTGTTAGCAAAGTCAGGAGCAAACCCACCTTCGTCACCAACAGAAGTTGCTTTACCATCGGCTGCTAAAAGCTTCTTCAAAGTATGGAAAGTTTCTGAACCCATACGAATGGCTTCTTTAATTGAGCTTGCGCCAACAGGCATGATCATAAATTCTTGGAAATCAACTTTGTTATCTGAGTGAGCACCACCATTAATCACGTTCATCATTGGTGTTGGTAACACGTGTGCGTTAAATCCACCAAGATAATTGTAGAGTGGTTGTTCTAATTCATCAGCAGCTGCACGGGCAGCAGCAATTGAAACAGCCAAAATAGCGTTAGCACCCAATTTGCCTTTGTTAGGCGTACCGTCTAATTTGATCATTGCCTTATCAATCGCAACTTGATCTGTAACTTCAAAGCCAACGATTTCTTTAGCAATAATGTCGTTAACATTAGCAACGGCCTTTAAAACACCTTTACCTTCGTAACGGTTTTTATCACCATCACGTAATTCAACGGCTTCATGTTCACCAGTTGAGGCACCAGAAGGCACGATTCCACGGCCTGCGGCTCCTGCTTCGGTATATAATTCAACTTCAACGGTTGGGTTTCCACGTGAATCTAAGACTTCGCGTGCGTAAATATCTGTAATAAGTGACATTGGTTGATTCTCTCCTCTTTGTGTAAGTATTTAGATCACAATTCTTGTTCAATTGTATTATTTTGTGCAAATAAATACAAGTTATTTACCATAGTTTGCTAGTTTAATAAATGACTCTGGATCAAGACTCGCATTCCCAACGAGGACCCCATCAATATTATCTTTAGCCATAATTTCATCAATATTATCAGGTTTCACACTACCACCGTATAAGACACGAATATTATTAGCTAATTCGTCACTATAAACATCGGCAATTGTTTGACGAATTAAATAGCAGCCTTCTTCAGCTTGTTCTGAGCTGGCACTTTGACCCGTGCCAATTGCCCAACTTGGTTCATAAGCCACACTAACATGGGCCATTTGCGTTTCATCTAGGCCTCTTAAATCAGCAATAATCTGGCTAACTACCCAATGAATTTTTTCACCAGTAGCTTTACGACCCATGGTTTCATCACAGCAAATAATTGGATCCAAACCATTTTCAAGTGCACTATGAACTTTTTTATTGATTAATTCATCTGATTCGTGAAAATAAAGCCGTCTTTCTGAATGCCCTAAAATCACGTGACCAACGCCCAGATCTTTTAATGCGGCTGGACTATCTTCGCCAGTATATGCACCAAAGTCTTCATAAAAGCAGTTTTCACCAATAATTTGTAACGGTGTATCCTTTGCCGCCTCGACCATTGATTGTAAAAATAATGACGGTGCAGCAATGCCCGTTTCTACTTTTTTAGGATCTGGTAGATCAGCGCTGACTTGGTGAATAAAATCAACAGCTTCACCAACCACTTTATTCATCTTCCAGTTTCCCACGATAAAGGGCACTCTCATAAATATAGCCTCCTTGAAAAAATCAATTTACATTTCACATTCTACCTAAAGATGAAACTGAAAGCCAATTGTACAAAAAAAACTAGCTAAAATTTAAACAATTTTAGCTAGTTCATTATTATTTATCAGAAATGGCAGCAATACCAGGTAATGTTTTACCTTCTAAGTATTCAAGTGATGCGCCACCACCAGTTGAAATATGTGTCAAACGATCTGCGACACCCAACTGTTGAACGGCGGCAGTTGAATCACCACCACCAACAATGGTTGTTGCATCAGTTAATGTGCCTAAGAATTCACCAATTTCAAGTGTTCCCTTAGCGAAGTTACTCATTTCGAAGACACCCATTGGTCCATTCCAAACCACTGTTTTAGCATCTTTCAGAACATTCTTGAATAATTCAACGGACTTAGGTCCGATATCTAAGGCCATGTAACCATCTGGAATATCGTTTTCGACAATTTGGCTTTCAGAATCGTTGTTAAATTCCTTAGCAACCACTGAGTCAACAGGTAAGACGAGCTTGTCACCTGCTTTGGCCATAATTTCCTTCGCCAGATCAATCTTATCTTCTTCGACTAATGAATTACCAATCTTGATGCCCTTAGCAGCATAAAAAGTATAAGTCATTCCACCACCGATAATAACTTTATCAGCTTTACTGAGTAAGTTATCAATTACACCGATCTTGTCTGATACCTTGGCACCACCAAGAATAGCAACGAATGGATGAGCAGGATCGTCAACTGTGCCGCCGATAAACTTAATTTCTTTTTCCATTAAAAAGCCAGCTGCGGCCTGATCCATATTGGATGCAATACCGACGTTTGACGCATGAGCTCGGTGGGCAGTGCCGAATGCATCATTAATGAACACGTCACCAAGTGAGGCCCAGTACTTGCCTAATTCAGGATCATTACCTGATTCACGCTTAACATATTCCCCATCTTTGACATCTTCATAACGCGTATTTTCCATCACTAAGACATCGCCGTCAGCCATCTTGTTGATTGCTTCTTCTAGTTGTGGTCCTTCAGTTGTAGGGACAAACGTTACTGGTTTGTTAAGCAAGTTTGATAAGCGTTCAGCAACTGGACGCATTGATAAACCTAGCTTGTCTTCTTCTTTTTTAATCCTGCCAAGATGTGAAAGTAAAATGGCCTTTCCACCGTGTTCGATCACATATTTAATGGTTGGTAATGCGGCAACGATACGGTTGTCATTACCGATGACACCATCTTTAATTGGCACATTAAAATCAACGCGCATTAACACTTTTTTGTCTTGTAATTGTAAATCTTCAACCGTCAACTTTGTCATGATTATCCTCCTGGAATCTTCTAAACAAAAAATGAGAGGAGTCATCCTCCCCCCACCTTTGATGAAGCCATTTCAATATTAATTTAAATTATAGTGTGGCAAACTTCAATAATGTACGGATCATGTTGCTAGTAAAACCATATTCATTGTCATACCAAGCAACTGTCTTAACTAATTGAGTATCGCCTGCTGTTGTAACTTCTGTTTGTGAAGGATCAAAGACTGAACCGTGTGTGTTGCCAATGATATCACTTGAAACGATTTCGTCTTCAGTGTAACCATAAGCTTCATTACCGTCAGCAGCCTTCTTCATAGCAGCGTTAATGTCATCAACAGTAACCTTCTTATCAAGAACAGTTACTAATTCAGTCAATGAACCATCAACAACAGCAACACGTTGTGCGTGTCCTTGTAATTTACCATTCAATTCTGGGATAACAAGACCAATAGCCTTGGCTGCACCAGTTGAATGAGGAATTGTATTAACACTTGCTGTACGGTTACTACGCATCTTGCTTCCACGAGGTCCATCAAGGATCATTTGTGTTGAAGTAAAGGCGTGAACTGTTGTCATTGTACCAGCCTTGATACCAAAGTTTTCATTTAAGAAATAAGCCATTGGTGCAAGACAGTTGGTTGTACATGAACCAGCAGAAACAATTGTGTCACTACCATCTAAGATGTCCAAGTTAACACCAGGAACAACTGTCTTAATGTCACCAGCAGGTGCTGAGATCAAGACACGTTTTGCGCCAGCGTCAAGATGTGCTTGTGATTTTTCCTTCGATGTATAGAAACCTGTACATTCAAGAACAAAATCAACACCATCGTTTTTAACCCAAGGAATATTTTGTGCTTCGCGTTCTGCGTAAACTGGGTATTCTTTACCATCAACAACAATACCTTTTTCAGTAGCGCTAACTTCTCCAGGGAATGCACCATGTGTTGAGTCATACTTTAATAAGTAAGCTAACATTGAAGGTGTTGTTAAGTCATTGATTGCGACCACTTGGATATCATTTGAACTTGCGCCTAATTCGTGGATACGACGGAAAGCCAAACGTCCGATACGACCGAAACCGTTAATACCAATTTTGACAGTCATACTGCAATTTCCTCCTTTAGGAAAATAAAATTAATTTTCAAAACGCACTTGTTCATTCTATCACATTTCAAAATTTTTATACAGAAACTGTAAATAAAGATTCCAGAACGTAAACGCAAGCACGCCCACTACGTCTACATATAATAGCGAAAAAAAGTCATTTAGTCTAACAAAATGGCCAACTTTTTTATAAATATGTGAAATACTATTTTATTGAAAACGGTACCATTATTATGCTATCAATTTTTAGCGGCCCTCTTGTTTTTTTGCAAAAAATCGGCTATTATATTTTATTGTTATGCGCCCTTAGTGTAATGGATCGCACGTAAGATTCCGGTTCTTGAAATCCGGGTTCGACTCCCGGGGGGCGCATTTTGTAGCTGTTGAGAACAAAAAAATACAGAATGCTTTAATAACAATGTTTATTGCATTCTGTATTTTTTTGAATTTGGCAAAAATTGTTGTATTTCGGTTATTTCTTTGCACACTTTCTGTATACTTTAATCAGCATAAAATATTTACCTGATCAAAAATTGATTGAAATTCTGTTAGCATTTTTAGTTACTCATCTAAATCCTGATAAATCGTTGAAGTCAGCTCATTATCCTTAGAAGCTTCAGAATCTTTAAATTGATACTTCTTACCCTTTACAAAGTTACCATTAATATAATAACCAGTTGCATTATCAAGAAATACATTTTTATCAGATGAAACTATGTTGTTGTAATTACTGAAGTTGATACTATCTAGATCATCCTTGCTGTAATAAATCACAAAATCCATCTCTTTAAATTTATTACCTTTTGAGTCTATATATGATCCCTTCTGAGCCAGTGCTATCCCATTCTTTGCTAAATCAGATGATTTCGCATATTGAAGTATGTGAACCAAAGTTGTAATTGAACCTGCACCAATGAAATTACCATTGAATGAAAGTCCAGTCGTTGAAATAGTTAGTACATTTTCTTGAAGTGAAACAGATTTGACGTTATCCATTCCTTCTGTCTTAAGATGATTCTTTACAGACTTCGTTGTTGAGTATTTTCCTGGTGATGTTTCCGTCGTCGATGAACTATCTTTTGTTTTATTGTCTGAACTATCTGAATCATCGTCATTCATATAATCCGCCTGTGCTTGACTCATAGTTAGATCAATAGGTTTAAAATGCTCATTCTTCCATTTCTTTGGTAAGTTACTGTCTGTCCAGTCTCCTTTAACAGCTGTTGTTGCAAATACTGCTACTGGGGTTTTTTGACCAACTTTACCGGTACTAGCATTATTTATATTAACGGGATCTGCAGTTACTCTAAATTTGCCATTTTTAACCTTTGCAAATGAGGCCTCTGCAGTAGATTCACCTTCTTGTGAACCATAATTAAAATTGCTTTTTTTTGTGGCGGTCACCATTACTTTAGATTTGTTAGGTGCTTTTGTTGTTCCCTCAATAACCCAATAATGATCTTTATTTTCAGAAACATTCGTTACTTGAGTTGCATACATCTTTCCTTTATCAGTATTTCTTATATTTCTCTTGGTTGAGGACGTGTGATCACTGGTAGAAGATTTATCAAATGTATCTCCCAAGGAACCAAGTACCAAAATAAAAAATATGAAACTTAAGAAAGTTCCTCCAATCATGGCAAACCACATCTTTGCACCCGTAAAGTGTGGCTTATGCTTTTTTCCAAATGACGGTCCAAAAGCTCTATATGTTAAATAAAGGCTTAATAACAACAGTAATAATGTTATAAATAATCCCATTACAAAATCCTCCAAATTCAATATAATTTAGTTCAATAGTCTGTTTGAAAAACTCTCAAATAAACAATTATTAAAACACGTGTTAACAGTTACTACATAACTAAGCAACTAATTAAGTTTTTAACAGGACAGCATTTCCTATTCTTGTTGTTTGATTAGATTTTTTAGTTCTGAAATGGAAAGAATATCATTTTTTCTACGGTGTATCATTCTATGGCAATTAGCACAAACAGGCACCAAATCCGTCTCTGGATTAACAGTGTGTTCTGCCGAATATTTTGATATTGGCTTCACGTGATGAACTTCTATAAAGTTGGAACCTATTTCTCCGTATACTTTTTTAAAATCAAATCCACATACAAGGCATTTATACCCATGTAGCTTTAATGCCTGTCGTCTCAACTTAGGATTTCGTTCATATTGTGTTGAATAAACAACTTTTTTATTACCTTCAATAAAAGTAGTTTTTAAATTTTCGGTCTCTTCGACATCTTTATTATTTTCGGTATCACTCTCAATTTCATTATCGCTAAGAACGTGTTTAGAATCTTTTCAAGAGTATTCGCAGGAAGGCTAAGCTAATCATCATCTTACTGGTGTTCAGCTTTCGCTCACAATTGCGCCAGAGGCGCCGATATTTTCCTAGCCAGCTAAAACTG